>DATNIH010000247.1:0-32449 GCA_035604515.1 Caulobacteraceae bacterium
GCAGGCGGCGCTTTCACCCTGATCGACGAGAGCTACAACGCCAACCCGGTCTCGGTCGCCGCCGCGCTGCGCACCCTTGGGCTACGTCAGACTGCCGGCCGCCGCATCGCCGTGCTCACCGACATGCTGGAGCTCGGCCCTCAGTCGGCCGCCTATCACGCCGGCCTGGCCGCCGAGATTGAGGCGGCTGATGTCGATCTCGTCTTCTGCGCTGGCCCGATGATGAAATGCCTCTGGCGGGCGCTTCCGCCGACTCGCCAAGGCGCGTACGCCGAAAGCGCGGAGGCGCTAGAGCCCTTGCTCACCCGGGCCATCGAGCCTGGGGATCTGGTGATGGTGAAGGGGTCGAGGGATAGCAAAGCCAAGGCGTTGTTCGACGCCTTGAGCGGTCTCGAGTCCCGTTCAGGGGAGGCCGCCTGAATGCTCTACCTGCTCTACGAGCGACTAGCGGACAACCACCACTACATCCCCGTCCTCAACCTGCTGCGCTATCTCACCTTCCGCTCCGGCCTGGCGCTGATCACCGCGCAGCTGACGGTCGTGGCGATGGGTTCGCGCTTCATCCGCTGGATGCAGGCGCGACAGGGCAAGGGCCAGCCGATCCGCGCCGACGGCATCGAGCGCCACGTGGTCGAGAAGGCCGGCACGCCGACCATGGGCGGGCTGATGTTCCTGGCTGGCATCGCCGTCGGCACCCTGCTGTGGGCCGACCTCAGCGACGTCTACGTCTGGGTCGTGCTGCTGGTGACGCTGGCGTTCGGCTTCCTGGGCTTCCTCGACGACTACGCCAAGGTCACCCGCCAGAGCACTGCCGGGCTGTCCAGCATGCTGCGGCTGCTGGTGGAAGGCGGAGTCGCCGTCCTCGCGGTGTTCCTGATCATCAAGTACGCGGCGCCGACGCCCGACGATCCGCACCTGGCGACCTCGGTGGCGTTCCCGATCTTCAAGAAGGCGCTGCTCGACCTCGGTCTGTTCTACCTGGCCTTCGGCGCGCTGGTGATCATGGGCTCGTCCAACGCAGTGAACTTCACCGACGGCCTGGACGGCCTCGCCACGGTGCCGGTGATGATCGCGGCCCTCTCCTTCGGCCTGATCGCCTATCTGGTCGGCAACTCGCGTTTCGCCGACTACCTACAGCTCCACTTCGTGGACGGAGTCGGCGAGGTCGGGGTCTACTGCGCTGCGATGGTCGGCTCGTGCCTGGGCTTCCTCTGGTACAACGCCCCGCCGGCGAAGATCTTCATGGGCGACAGCGGCTCGCTCGCGCTCGGCGGCGGCCTCGGCGCCGTCGCGGTGGCCACCAAGCACGAGATCGTCCTGGCCATCGTCGGCGGCCTCTTCGTGCTGGAGACCGTCTCGGTGATGGTCCAGGTCGCCTCGTTCAAGCTGACCGGCAAGCGGGTGTTCCGCATGGCCCCGATCCATCACCACTTCGAACGGTTGGGCTGGGCCGAACCGACCATCGTGATCCGCTTCTGGATCATCTCCGTCATGCTGGCCCTGGCGGGTCTGGCGACCCTGAAGCTGCGGTAGGGGAGGGCAGGCGCACGTCATGATCCCGGTCCGCGGCTTCGAGGCCAAGAAGGTCGCCGTGTTCGGCCTGGCCCGCACCGGCCTTGCCGCCGCGCGCGCCCTCCGCGCCGGCGGCGCCGAAGTCGTAGTCTGGGACGAGAACGCCGCCGCCCGCGACGCCGCCCAGGCCGAGGGCTTCCTGCTGGAGGACCTGCGTAGCGCCGACTGGCTGAAGCTCTCGGCCCTCGTGCTTTCCCCCGGCGTGCCACTGACCCACCCCAAGCCGCACTGGACCGTCGAGAAGGCCAAGGCCGCGGGCGTCGAGGTCATGGGCGACATCGAGCTGTTCGCCCGCACCGTCGCCGCCGCCCCTTCGCACAAGCGGCCGAAGATCGTCGCCATCACCGGCACCAACGGCAAGTCGACGACCACCGCCCTGATCGGCCACGTCTGCCGCCAGGCCGGTCGCGATGTGCGCATCGGCGGCAACATCGGCTTCGGCGTGCTGGGCCTCGAGGACATGCACGGCGGCGCCGTCTATGTGCTGGAGCTGTCGTCCTACCAGCTCGACCTCACCTCGAGCCTGAAGGCCGACGTCGCCATCATCCTCAACATCTCGCCCGACCACCTGGAGCGGCACGGCGACATGGACGGCTACGTCGCCGCCAAGCGACGCATCCTGCTGAACCAGGGCAAGGGCGACACCGCCATCGTCGGCGTCGACGATCCCTGGTCGGCGCACGTCGTGACCGAGATCACCGCCGCCAACCGCCGCACCATCGTGCCGATCAGCGCCCGTCGCTCGATGGGCCGCGGCGTCTACGCGCTGCAGGGCATGCTCTACGACGCCACCGGCGAGCGGGTCACAGAGATCGCCGACCTCACGCGCGCCGTCTCGCTGCCCGGCCGTCACAACTGGCAGAACGCGGCCGCCGCCTATGCCGCAGCCCGGGCTTTGGGCATCGCCGATCAGGTGGCCGCCCAGGGCCTGATGACCTTCCCGGGCCTCGCCCACCGCATGGAGCCGGTCGGCGCCATCGGCCGCGTCCGCTTCGTCAACGACAGTAAGGCCACCAACGCGGATGCCGCCCGGCAGGCGCTTTCCAGCTATCCCAAGGTCTACTGGATCGCCGGCGGTCAGCCCAAATCCGGTGGCATCGAGAGCCTGTCCGACCTGTTCGGCGGCATCGTCAAAGCCTATCTGGTGGGCGAAGCCGAGGACGCGTTCGCCGCGACGCTCGACCGGCGCGTTCCCTACGCCCGCTGCGGCACGATCGATGCGGCCGTGCGGGCGGCGTTCGAGGACGCCAGGGCGAGCGGCGAGGACGCTATCGTACTGCTCTCGCCCGCTTGCGCCTCGTTCGACCAGTTCGCCGACTTCGAACAGCGCGGCGAGGCGTTCCGCGCCGCCGCGCACGACCTGACCAACGCGCCGACGGCGGCCCGGGCGAGGGTATCGCCGTGACCACCGCCGCCGAAGATCTTGTCGAGACCCGCACCCAAACCCACGCCTTCTCCCGCGCCGACCGCACCCGGGTCGGCGAGTGGTGGTGGACCGTCGATCACTGGCTGCTCGGCGCCACCCTGGCCCTGATCGGACTGGGCGTGCTGCTCTGTTTCGGCGCGAGCCCGGCGGCGGCCGCGCGGTTGAAGATCGGCTTCCCGTTCCACTTCGCCGTTCGCCAGTCGATCTACGCGGTCGGTAGCATCGTGGTGCTGCTGGCGGTCTCCATGCTGCCGCCGAAGGGTGTGCGGCGCACCGCCTTTTTCGTCTACATCGTCGCCATCGCCGCGATGCTGGCGCTGTTCGTCCTCGGTCACGAGGCCAAGGGTGCGACACGCTGGGTCGAGATCGCCGGCTTCACCCTGCAGCCGTCGGAGTTCATGAAGCCGGCGCTGATCGTGCTGGTCTCGTGGATGTTCTCCGAGGGCCAGAAAGGCGAGGGGGTGCCGGGCGTCTCGATAGCCTTTGGCCTCTACATCATCGCCGTCGCCTTGCTGCTGGTCGAGCCGGACGTCGGCCAGACCGTGCTGATCACCATCGCCTTTGGGGCCGCGTTCTGGATGGCGGGCGTGCCGATGAGCTGGGTGATGGCGCTGGGCGGCGTCGCCGTGGCGGGCCTCGGCAGCACCTACTTCCTGTTCCAGCACGTCGCCAGCCGGGTCGACCGCTTCTTCAGCCACGACAAGACCGCCGACCTGCAACAGGTCCACCGCGCCGGCGCGGCTATCGCCGCCGGCGGCCTGTTCGGACGCGGGCCGGGTGAGGGGATCATGAAGCGCGACGTGCCCGACATGCACACCGACTTCATCTACTCGGCGTCGGCAGAGGAATACGGCCTCTGGTTCTCACTGATCCTGATCGCCCTTTTCATGTTCCTGACCCTGCGGGGCCTGTTCCGCGCCATGCGGCTTTCCGATCCGTTCGAGCAGGTGGCTGCGGCGGGGCTCTTCGTGCTGGTCGGCATGCAGGCCTTCATCAACGTGGCCGTGAACCTCAACCTGATGCCGACCAAGGGCATGACGCTGCCGTTCATCTCCTACGGGGGCTCATCGATGTTGGCGATGGGCCTGACCATGGGCATGGCCTTGGCGCTGACCCGTCGCCGCCCCGGCGCCTACGCCCAGAAGGATCGCCTCGCCCGAGCGGGCAACTTTGGGGCCGGCGATTTTGCCTGAGCCCAGATCGAGGCTGGCGGTGGTCGCCGCCGGCGGCACCGGCGGACATTTGTTTCCAGCCCAGGCTCTCGCCGAGGTGCTGGTGGCGCGCGGCTGGCGGGTGGTGCTGGCCACCGACGATCGGGCGCACAGCCTGGCCGACAGCTTTCCGGCCGAGCGACGCATCCCGCTTCCGGCCGCTACCTTCAGGCCAGGCGACCCGCCGGGCATGTTCCGCGCCGGCCTCACCATCATGCGCGGCGTGACGCAGGCCAGGCGGGAGCTATCGAGCCTGAGGCCCGCGATTGTGGTCGGCTTCGGCGGCTATCCTTCGTTGCCGGCGTTGATGGCGGCGATCAGCCAGCGCCGGCGCACGCTGATCCACGAGCAGAACGCGGTCATGGGGAGGGCCAACCGCCTGCTGGCGCCTGGCGTCACTGCGGTCGCCTGCGCCTTTCCCACCCTGCTGAAGGCGCCCGCCTCGGTCCAGCGCCGCGCGGTCGTCGTCGGCAACCCGGTGCGTCCCAACATCCGCGCGCTCTACGACCTGCCGTACGATCCGCCGACTGACGAGGTGCGCTTGCTGATCACCGGCGGCAGCCAGGGCGCGCGTCTGCTCTCCGAAATGGTCCCCCAGGCGATCGCCAAACTGCCCGGTCCGCTTCGCCGCCGCCTCAAGGTGCAACAGCAGACCCGCGCCGAGTCGATCGACTTCGCCCGCAAGACTTACGCAGCCGCCGAGGTCGACGCCGAAATCGCGCCATTCTTCGACGGCATGGCCCCGCGTTTGGGCGCCGCTCACCTGATGATCGGCCGCGCCGGCGCGTCCACCGTCTGCGAGATCGCGGTCGCCGGGCGACCGTCAATCCTGGTGCCGCTCAAGATCGCGCTCGACGACGACCAGGGCCAGAACGCCCGCCTGCTGGCCGAGGCCGGCGCCGCGGAAGTGGTGCGGGAGGACGCGCTGAGCGCAGACAGTCTGGCGGCGCTGCTGCAGGCGCTGATCGACGATCCCAGCCGCTTGGCTACGATGGCCGCCGCGGCCAAGGCGGTCGGCAAGCCTGACGCTGCCGACCGCCTGGCGGACCTGGTCGAGTCGACGGCGGCCTAACCAGCTTGCTTCAGACGGCCGCGGCCCGCTCGTCTTGGCGAAGGCGCGGTGGTGGCTCGAACCCCCCAAACTCCGCCGCCATCAGCTCGGCGAACCGCAAGGGGGTGCGGTCCTCGAACAACGGGCCGATCAGTTGGACGCCGATCGGCATTCCCTCGCCATCGCGATCGATCGGCGCGACCGTGGCCGGTTGGCCGGTGACGCTGGCAAGCGCCGCCCAGAGCGGCTGGGCGTGATACGGCATGGTCGTGCCATCGACCGACAGCTGGCCTCGACGCACCGCCTCGTCGTCGTGGCGGAAGGCGGTGGTCGGCATCGCGGGGCAGAGCACGACATCGACGTCGGCGAACAGCTCGCGCCAGTTCGCGGCCTGCTGCATCCGACGACGATCCGCTCGCACCCAGTCCCGGTGGCTGAGGGCTGGCGCCCGAGCGCCAGCAGCCGTGAGGGCGTCGAGCCCGTCTGGCAGGGAATCGGCCGCGGCGCGTGCGGCGGCAAACGCCTCGTCCGAGCTTTCTGCGGAGAACTGCGACAGCAGCAGTTCGACGAATAGCGCCGCGTTGTCGACGATCGACGGCAGGCGCTCGCCGGCGTGCACGACCTGACAACCGGACTTCGCCAGCGCGTCTGCCCGCCGATGGATTGCGTCGCGGATGCTGACGGCGGTCGGGATGCCCGGATGCTGGTCCAGCACCAGCACGCGGAAGTCCGCGAGGCGCTCGCGCCGCGGCGGCGGCAACGCGATCTTGCAGGCTAGATCCGCCGGCGTGTCCGCGCCGACGGTGACGTTGAGGGCCAACGCGAGATCGCGCGCCGACCTTGCCATCGGGCCGACGACGGCGAGGTCCAGGGCGGGCGCCATCGGGCCGGCGGGCGCGCCGGGCGGGGCCAGGCCGCGAGCCGGCACGATGCCGAACGTGGGCTTGTGGGCGTAGACGCCGCAGAACGAGGCCGGCGCGCGAAGCGAGGCGGCGAGGTCCGAGCCGAACTCCAGGCTGACCATCCCGGCCGCAATCGCCGCTGCGCCCCCGCCAGAGGAGCCGCCGCTGGTGCGCGACAGGTCCCAGGGATTGGAGGTCGCGCCGTAGATCGCATTGGCGCTCTGCCAATCGGCAAGCATGGTCGCGATATTGGTCTTGCCGATGATCACGGCGCCGGCGGCCTTGAGGCGCGAGACCACCACCGCGTCCTCGCCAACCGGAATCTGCGCCGTACCAGGCAAGCCCCAGGTCGTCGGCAGGCCGGAGACGTTGAAGGCCTCCTTGACCGTCATCGGCAATCCGAGCAACGGCCGGCCGTCTCCGCGGTCCAGGGCTTCGTCGGCGTCACCTGCCGCGCGCCTGGCCCGTTCGAAGTCCCTGACGACCACCGCGTTGATCTGCGGATCGAGCGCCTCGATCCGGGTGATCGTCAGTTCGAGCAGCTCGCGGGCCGACACGTTCCGGCGTTTCAGGTCGGCGACGAGCTGCGTCGCGTCGGCGTAGGGCATGATCGGGCTCCCGTTGAACGTCGCCGCCAGAGGTAGTCGATCGACATCCGGCGCACTTGATCGCGATTGCGGCGGCCGGGCCGACGTCGGATATCGGACCGATGTCGCTTGCGAAGCGCGCGCTCTGGGTAATCGAACGCCAGCTCGGCCGGCCGTTGAGCCTGGCCACGGTCGCCTCCAGTTGCGGCGTCACCCGCCATCACCTCGCCCACGCCTTCGGCGAGGCCACTGGCTACTCGGTGATGGAGTACGTGCGGGCCCGCCGCCTGACCGAAGCGGCCGCCGCGCTGGCGGCCGGCGCGAGCGACGTGCTGCAGGTCGCGCTCGACGCCGGCTACGAGTCGCACGAGGCGTTCACCCGGGCGTTCAAGGCCAGGTTCGCGGTTACGCCGCGGGAGGTGCGTCGGCGCGGGAGCAGCCGGCTCGCCCTCCTGCCGCCCCTCGACCTTCCGGAGCACGGCGGCGCGGCGCTGCTGTCTCCCACGATCGCGTCGGCGAGCGAGATAATGGCCGTCGGACGCCGCGCTAGGCAGTCCTTCGCCACCACCAGCGCCATCCCCGCCCAATGGCGGGCGTTCGGCCCGGAAATCGGCTGGATCCGTCCCATCGCCCGGCCGATCCCGATCGGGGTCATGGCGGATCTCAACGACGAGGGCGCTTTCACCTACCTCTGCGGCCTCGAAGTCGACGACTTCGCCATGGCCCCGGCTGATCTGGACCGCGTCCGCATCGCGCCCAGCCGTTACGCTGTCTTTCGCCACCAGGCACATGTGTCCGAGCTGCGGCGCACCTACGCCGCCATCTGGAACGCGTGGTTTCCGCAAAGTGGCGAAACCCCTGCTGACGCCCCCATTGTCGAGCGGCATGACCCCAGCTTCAGGGTTGAGACCGGCTACGGTGGACTCGAGATCTGGGCGCCGCTCGGGCGGTGATCGACCGGCTTTGATCTAGTTCAAAGCCCGCGAACAGGAACGAGCGCCAATTGCGCGGAAGGAATGACGTTTTGGAAAATGGAGTCGCGCGATGTGGATGGTGGTGTCGAGGCCCTTGGTCATCTTGGTCGGGCTGCTTTCCACGCTATCGGCCGCGGTAGTAGCGGCGCTGCCCGCGACGAACGTTTTCAGCGACTCGCTGATGTATTGGGTCTTCCTCGTCATGGCGATGGAAACCGTGGTTGGCGTCGGCGCTCTCGTCGCCGGCCTCTGGGGCCCGGTCGCCCGTTTGGTTCAACGCCCGTCCGCACGCTAATTGATCTTCGCGGCGCCAAGGACTTCCCCGGCGGGGGCTACGGGCTGGTCACCATCTTCGACGCCCTGCACGACATGGGCGATCCGATCGGCGCGGCCGCGCATGTCCGGCGAAGCCTGGCGCCGGACGGCGCCTTCATGCTGGTCGAGCCGAATGCCGCAGACGATCTGGCAGGCAACCTCAATCCGGTCGGCCGGATGTTCTATTCGGCATCGACCATGATCTGCACGCCCGCCTCGATGAGCCAGGAGGTTGCCCTGGCGCTCGGCGCCCAGGCCGGCGAGGCGCGCCTGAAGCAGGTGGCGCTGGAGGCCGGCTTTACGCGGTTCCGCCGGGCGGTCGAGACGCCGTTCAACATGGTGCTCGAACTGCGGCCGTAGCCGCACCGCCATTGACGCGCTGGCCGACCGCCAGCACCTTCGGCCATGGCGCTGACGATTCACGGTACGTCCCGAAGCCGCACCATGCGGGTGCTATGGGTAGCGGCTGAATTGGGGCTCGACTTCGAGCACGACCCCGTCGCTGTGGCGGACCCGCGGCTGAAATCGCCCGAGTTCCTGCGCCTGAATCCGGCTGGCGCGATCCCGACCATCGAGGACGACGGCTTCGCGCTCGCGGAATCGCTGGCGATTAACCTCTATCTCGCCAAGCGATATGACCTTGGCGGACTCTATCCGTTTGCGCTGGAAGACGAGGCCCAGGTTTGGCGCTGGAGCCTGTGGGCGCAGGGCGAGTTGGAGCCGTGGGTGATGCGCGATCTGCGCCTTGCCGAACTTCGCGACGCCGTGGCCCCTCACACCGCGCCGATGATCGCCGCCGCGCTCGCGACACTGGATCGGGCTCTGGACCGGCGTGATTGGCTGGTCGGCGGCGCATTTACCGTCGCCGACCTAAACGTCGCCGCTGTCCTATCACCCTCCCGCGCCGAACACCTCGAGCTCGCGCCCTATCCGAGCGTCGCTGATTGGCTGGCTCGCTGCTACGCCCGCCCGGCGGCGAAGGCGACACGGTTGCGGTTCGGATAGTCGCGTATTCGGACGTTCTCGGCTAAGCAGCGCCCATGAATCGTCGCCCCGTCCCCTTCGACCTCGGGCCCGTGCACTTCGTCGGCATCGGCGGCATCGGCATGAGCGCGATCGCCGAAATCATGCTGCGGATCGGCTACCAGGTGCAGGGCTCCGACGCCCGCGCCGGCGCCAATACCGAGCGGCTGGAGAAGCTGGGCGCAAAGGTCTTCATCGGCCACGACGCCGCCCACATCGAAGGCGCCTCGGCGGTCGTTTTCACCAGCGCGGTCAAGGCCGATAATCCCGAACTGGCGGCCGCCAGGGCTCGGCGCATCCCGCTGGTGCGCCGCGCCGAGATGCTGGCCGAGCTGATGCGCCTGCAATACTCGGTCGCGGTCGGTGGCACCCACGGCAAGACCACCACCACCTCGATGGTCGCCGCGATCTTGGACGCGGCCGGCTTCGATCCCACGGTGGTCAACGGCGGCATCATCAACGCCTACGGCGCTAACGCCAAGGTGGGCGAGGGCGACTGGATCGTGGTCGAGGCCGACGAAAGCGACGGCACCTTCCTGCGCCTTCGCCCCACCGTCGCCGTGGTCACTAACATCGATCCCGAACACCTCGACCACTACGGCGACTTCGACGCCGTGAAGCGCGCATTCCAGAGCTTCGTCGAGAGCATCCCGTTCTACGGTTTCGCCGCCATCTGCATCGACGATCCCGACGTGCAGGAGATGGCCGCCAACGTCGAGAACCGCCGCCTGATCACCTACGGCGTCAATCCGCAGTCCGAGGTGCGGGCCATGAACATCGGGATCGGGGCGGAGGGCTCTACCTTCGATGTGCTGATCAGCGGCGCCGACGGCGGCGCGACCACCGTGCTGGGCGAGATCAAGCTGCCGATGGCCGGCCAGCACAATGTACAGAACGCCCTGGCGGCCATCGCCATCGGCCGCGAGCTGGGCGCGCCGGAGAAGGCGATCCGCAAGGGCCTGGCCGGCTTTGGCGGCGTGCGGAGGCGCTTCACCTTCACCGGCGAGGCGCGCGGCGTGAAGGTGGTCGACGACTACGGCCACCACCCGGTCGAGATCGCCAACGTACTGAAGGCCGCGCGGGCGGTCAGCAACGGGCGGGTGATCGCCGTGGTGCAGCCGCATCGCTACAGCCGGCTGAAGGACCTGTTCCAGGAATTCTGCCGCTGCTTCAACGACGCCGACGTGGTGATCGTCGCCGACGTCTATCCGGCCGGCGAGTCCCCGATGGAGGGCGCCAGCCGCGACGCGCTGATCGAGGGCCTGAAGCGCCACGGCCACCGCCACGTGCTTGCGCTGGACGGCCCGGGCGCCTTGCCGGCGATGATCGCCGCCGAGGCGCGGGAGGGCGATTTGGTCATCTGCCTCGGCGCCGGCGACATCACCGCCTGGGCGCAGGCCCTGCCGGGCCAGCTGGGAGCCCTGGCGGCGTGAGCGAGGTCTTCGCCGAGGCCCTGGCGGCGCTCGAGGAAGAGGTGCGCTCGCTTGCGGAGCGAATCGACGCGCCATTGGCGCAGCTGCCGATCTTTGGCCGGGCGCCGCGGGACGAAGGTTATTGGATCGGCCTGGATGGCGATCCCGCAGCGCCGACCTATTTGCTGATGTACGACGAGCGCGGACAGACGAGGGTGATCGCGCGGTCGCTTGACCGGCGCATCGTGCTGCAACGGGCTTTCGAGAGCCTGACCCAGAGCATGGCCTCGGCGCTCGAGGTTCGCCGCCGCCGTGTCGGCGAAGACAACCGCCGTCAGATGTTCGAACTCCAGGAAGCGTTGATGTCCGCGCTGGATCCGACGTGGGGGGAGCGACTCAAGGAAAGTCACGCCGACACCCTGCAGCAGCATCCCCTTAACGACGCCCCCGAGCAGTGGACCGAGCAGCTGCCACCGGTGCGCGGTCGGCTCGTAATGGGCGAGGCGCTGGCGCCCTTCACCTGGTTCCGGGTGGGAGGCCCGGCGGACGTGCTGTTCCTGCCCGCCGACGCCGAGGATCTGGCCCAGTTCGCCGTCGCCTTGCACCAGACAATCCCCCTCACGGTGCTGGGCGTCGGCTCAAACATCCTTGTGCGCGATGGCGGTGTTTCCGGCGTCGTGGTGCGGCTCGGACGAGCGTTCGCGGCGATCGAGCCGTGCGGCGAAAGCCGGTTGTTTGCGGGGGCGGCGGCGCTGGACGGTCAGGCGGCAAAGGTCGCGGCGGAGGCCGGCATCGCTGGTCTCGAATTCTACAGCGGCATCCCCGGCACGATCGGTGGCGCTCTGACCATGAATGCGGGCTGTTACGGCGCCGAGACCAAGGACGTGCTGGTCGAGGCCTATGCCGTGAACCGGTATTCGGGCGAGACAATCACGCTCTCGAACGCCGAGATGAAGTTCTCCTATCGCCACTCGCGTCCGGGGCCTGGCGTCAGCGTCCGCGACGGCCTCATCTTCACCGGCGCGCTGTTTCAAGGCCGGCCTGACGGCCCCGCCGTCGTCAAAGCGCGGATGGCTGAGATCACCGCCCGCCGCGAGGCTACCCAGCCCATCCGCGAGAAGACCGGCGGCTCCACCTTCCGCAACCCGCCCGGCCACAGCGCCTGGCAACTGGTCGACGAGGCCGGGTGGCGCGGCAAGCCGTTTGGCGGAGCGATGTTCTCGCCGCTGCATGCCAACTTCATGATCAACACTGGCGATGCGACGGCCGCCGATCTCGAAGGTCTTGGCGAAGCGGTGCGCGCCGACGTGGCCTCGAAGACGGGCGTGACGCTCGAATGGGAGATCAAGCGCATCGGCCGATCGGTTTGAGGCCATTTTCCGCTTGCCGGCGAACCGGCGGCGACGGAGGTTCCGCTGGCCTGAAGGGAGGGCCACGCCGTCCAAAAGCTGACAGCCATCGCGTTGATCGCCGTGATGTTGTCCGTGCTCGCGGCCTGCAAGCGCGAAAGCCACCGCCCGGTGTGTCCGCCCGGCGACCTGTGCCTGCTCTACGGCAATGGCGCCGAGCCCGTATCGCTCGACCCGGCCAAGATCGACGGCGTGTGGGAGAACACGATCGTCAGCCAGCTCATCATCGGCCTCACCCAGCTCGGCCCGGACGGCAAGATCGTGCCTGGCGTCGCCAAGTCGTGGGAGGCCAGCCCAGATGGTCTGACGTGGACGTTCCATCTTCGCGACGCCAACTGGTCCGACGGCGTTCCTGTCACAGCCGATGATTTCGTGTTCGGCATCCGACGCGTGCTCGACCCCAAGACCGCGTCCTTCTCGGCGTTCCTGGACTTCCCGATCAAGAACGCTGAGCAGGTCAACGCCGGCCACGCTCCCCTGACCAGCCTCGGGGTGGAGGCGCCTGACCCGCATACCCTGGTGATCCATCTCGAGCACCCCTGGTTGCTGTTGCCCCAGTACGGGGCGGTCCGTTCGATGTGGCCCGAGCCGCGTCACGTGGTGGAGAAATGGGGCGACGCCTGGACGCAGCCGGCGCATTACGTCGGCGATGGCCCCTACAGTCTGGTGGCCTGGCAGCTGGGCGACCAGGTCCTGATCCGGCGCAACCCCGTATTTTGGGGCGCGCAGAGGGCCTGTTTCAACGAGGTGTCGTTCTACGCTACCCCCGACGCGATCTCGACCGAACGCCGGGTTCGCGACGGCGAACTCGATCTCAGCACCACCGTTCAGTCCAACCGCCTGGCCTATCTGCGTCGCACCGGCATGAGAGATTACCTACACGTCGCCCCGCTGGGCGCTGTGACCTATCTGACCTTCAACCTGCACGATCCGGCGCTGAAAGACGTCCGGGTCCGTCAGGCCCTGTCGATGGCGATCGACCGCGATTTCATCGCTCACAAGCTGCTGCGCGGCGGCCAGACGCCCGCTTACAGCTTCGTGCCGCCGGGCCTGCCGATCTATGGCGGCGGCGCCAGGACCTATTGGGCTGACTGGTCGTTCGAGCGCCGCCAGGCCGAAGCCCGACGCTTGCTCGCCGCCGCCGGTTACGGCCCCGCGCACCCCTTGCAGCTGCTGATCAAGCACCGCAACAGCGCCGACCCGTTGCTGTTCATGCCGGCGATCCAGTCGGACTGGAAGCAGATCGGAGTCGCCGCCCAACTGCAGCAGAACGACGTGCAGGTCGCCTATCAGGAGTACGAACTGCATGATTTCCAAGTCGGCGACGCGGGCTGGCAGTCGAGCGACGCGATCGACATGCTCGACCTGTCGCGATCCGACATCGGGGGCCAGAACTACGGTTTCTACAACAACCCCGCTTACGATGCCGAACTGAACGCCGCCGTCCACTCGACCGACCCAGCGGTGACAGCGCGGGACGCCCGCATAGCCGAGCAGATGCTGTTGGACGACGCCCCGGTGGCGCCGCTCTACTTCCCGGCCAGCCACAACCTGGTCAATCCCGACATCACCCGGTGGATCGACAACCCGCTGGACGCCCACGGCGCCCATTGGCTGTGCCGGACCCCGGCCGCTCCGGCAGGCGTCGGCGTCACCGCGTCCTAAGCTCCGGTATCTAAACTGCAATTAAGATGCGTCCACGACTTGGCCGTGAGACGCTCATTGGCGGAACGAACCATCGGAGCCCGCCATGACCGCGATTGACGCCGCCGCGCCGTTCATGGTCGGGACCCGGCCGCCGCCGAAGCGCTCGCGGCTCTTCCCGGGCCGATCGGCGAGCGAGAACCCCTTCGAGACCATTCCCCTCGCCGCCTACGAACATGGCGTTTGGCGCCAGCCTTCGCTTTTCGTTCGTGCTTGGCTGGTCAACGATCCGGCCGGCCTGCGGCAGGTGCTGATCGACAAGGTCGCCAACTATCCGAAGATGCCGATGGAGCAGCGTTTCTTCCGCGCGCTCTTCGGCGAGGGGCTGCTCTCCAGCGACGGCGAGACCTGGCGCACGCACCGGCGGATCATGGCGCCCTCGTTCGACCCGCGCAGCGTCGCCAGCTACGCCCCGGCGATGGTCGAGGCGTCGACGGCGTTCGCGAACGACTGGGGCCGGCTCGAAGACGGCGCAGAGACGGACGTTTCGGCCGACATGACGCGCCTCACGCTGGAGATCATTTCCGGCACGATGTTCTCCGCCGACGCCGGCGAGATGACGGGCGTCACCGGCCTGGCGCTGGAGCAGAGCCTGGACCAGGCGTTCAACTTCAACCTGCTCGACCTGCTGCCGGGGATCGGCGCGATGCGCTTGGCGGGTCGCGAGCGGCTGATGCAGCAGCTGTTCGCGCCGATGGACGAGCCGCTGAAGCGCCTAATCGAGTCCCGCCGCGCCAATCCAGGCAAACTGGACCTGCTCGGCCGCCTGGTCGCGGCGCTCGATGAGGAGACCGGCGCGGGACTGACCACCGAGGAGGTGCGCAACGAGGTGCTGACCATCTTCGTCGCGGGCCACGAGACCACAGCCGCGGCGATGACCTTCGTCTGGTACGTGCTCTCGCAGCAGACCGAGTGGGAGGAAAAGCTCCACGCCGAGCTCGATGAGGTGCTGGGCGGCCGCGTCCCCACCGACGCCGACCTGCCGAACCTGAAGCTCACGCGCCGGATCATCGAGGAGACCATGCGGCTCTATCCGCCGGCGCCCGGTCTGTCCGCCCGCGTCGCGGTCGAGGCCGACGAGGTGGCCGGGACGCGCATTCCCGCCGGCGGCATGGTGCTGATCTCGTCCTGGATCCTCCACCGCCATCGCTCGCTCTGGGAAGACCCCAACCGCTTCGATCCCGACCGCTTTTTGGCCGAACGCAGCGTCGGGCGGCCGCGCTTAGCCTACCTGCCGTTCGGTGGGGGGCCGCGGGTGTGCATCGGGCAGATGCTGGCGATGAACGAGGCGATCCTGATCCTTGCCACGCTCGCCCAGCGGTTTCGCCTGCGGCTGCGACCGGGCCACGAGGTCGCGATTCAGAACCGGATCACTATCCGGCCGCGCGGCGGCCTGCCGATGCTGCTCTCGCGGCGCTGATCGCGGCCCTCTGTGACGTGACGCCACTCACGCCGGTCGGGTCTTAACAGCCGATCGCGATTCAGCGACAAGCGAGACAGGCCCCGCAACGGTCTGGAGTCGCCGCAATGACCAAGCCCCTCGAAGGCGAGCACGTCGCCGTGCTGCTGGGCGGCCTCTCGCCGGAACGCGAGGTCAGCCTCGTCAGCGGCCGCGAATGCGCCGACGCCTTGGAGCGGCTAGGCGCCAGGGTCTCGCGGATTGACGCCGGGCGCGACATCGCCGCGGTGCTGACCAAGCTCAAGCCGGACGTCTGCTTCAACGCCCTGCACGGCGTCTGGGGCGAGGACGGCTGTGTGCAGGGCGTGCTGGAGACGCTGCAGATCCCCTACAGCCACTGCGGCGTGCTGGCCTCGGCGCTGGCCATGGACAAGGCGAAGTCCAAGGCGGTGATGGCCGCCGCCGGGGTGCTGGTTCCCGGAGGCGGCCTGTTCAACCGTTTCGAGGCGGCCCGGGACCACGTCATGGCGCCGCCCTACGTGGTGAAGCCGAATGCCGAGGGCTCCTCCGTCGGCGTCTACCTCGTGTTCGAGGGGGCTAACGCGCCACCGCAGGAGATCGTCGCGCCCTCGTGGACGTTCGGTGAGGAAGTGATGATCGAGCCCTACATCCGCGGTCTGGAGCTGGCGGTCGCGGTGATGGACGGCAAGGCGCTCACCGTCACCGAGATCGTGCCGCGCGCTGGCTTCTACGACTACGACGCCAAGTACGAGGAAGGCGGCTCCAGCCACGTCCTGCCGGCGCGGATTCCCGCCGCCGTGGCGGAGCAGGCGAAGCGCTACGCGGAGATGGCGCACGCCGCGCTTGGTTGTCGCGGCGTTACCAGAAGCGACCTCCGTTATGACGACATTAACGAGGTTCTGGTCCTGTTGGAGGTGAACACTCAACCGGGGATGACTCCGACCTCGCTCGCCCCTGAGCAGGCGGCCCACCTCGGCGTTGGGTTCGATGACCTGGTGCTTTGGATCGTGGAGGACGCGTATGCCCGCGGTAGTGCGGGGGGCCGGGCGCGGCAGCGCCAAGGCTCGGAGCAAAAGCTCCGCCAGTCCGAGTAAAGGTCGCGCGGCCTCCGCCAAGGCCGCAGCGGCGACGCCGTCACGCATCCGCCTCTCGCCCCGCCTGATCGCCGCTGGCGCCGGCGTGGCTGTCGTCGGGGTCGCCGCCATCGTGCTGGCCACCGATCACCGGGGCGAACGACTGGCTCAGGCCGCGACCGATGGGTTCCTGTCCCAGACCTCCGCGGTGGGCTTCCGCCTGCAGAACGTCCGCCTCGACGGCGCCTCGCCCCAGTCCAGCGCCGATATCCTCCACGCCGCCGCGCTCCAGAAGGGCGCGCCGCTGCTGGGCTTAGACCTCGACGCCGCCCGCCGCCGCATCGAACAGGTGGGTTGGGTCAAGGACGCCCACGTCATCCGCCTCTTTCCCGACAGCGTCGTCATCTCGGTCGACGAGCGAAAGCTTCTGGCCGTCTGGCAGCATGACGGCCGCGCCGGCGTGATCGACGCCACCGGCGTCGTCGCCCCCGAGGCAGATCCCGGCCGGTTCGCCAGCCTGCCGCTGGTGGTGGGCGAGGGGGCCAACGTCGCTGCGTCGGCCATTCTCGGCCCAGTGTTGACGCGGCAGAGGCTCGCTGAGCGGCTCGACGCCCTGGTGCGGGTCGATGGCCGCCGCTGGGACCTTCGGCTGAAGGACGGCACGATCGTCCAGCTGCCGGCGGCGGACGAAGAGGCGGCGCTGATCCGGCTCGACCAGCTCGATCAGCAGTCGCGGATCCTGGATTTGGGCTTCTCACGGATCGATCTCAGAGATCCGGAGATGGTGGCGGTGCGGCCGCGGCAATCGCCGACGGTTTCGGGGGCGAACGGGGCGGGATGAGACTCGAGATAAGCGAAGACAGGGCCGCGTTCGCGGAGGCCGAACGCCGCGTCGGCCCTCCCCGCGACGGCCTGAAAGCCGCGCTGGGCCGCGCCCCGGTTGTCGCCGCGGTGGACCTCGGCGCCTCCAAGGTCGCCTGCTTCATCATGAAGCCGGACGGCGTGCGGCCGGCTGACCGCACCATCACCGCCGCCGGGGTCGGCTATGTGCAATCCCGCGGCATCCGCGGCGGGGCGGTGATCGACGTCGAAGCGGCCGCCAGCGCCATCGCCAAGGCCGTCGAGCGCGCCGAGGCCCTCGCCAAGGTCAGCGTCGGCGGCGTCACCGTCGCGACCGCCGGCGGGCAGCTCGCCAGCCGCCGGCTCGCGGCCAACGTCTCGCTGGGCGCCCGGCCGATCACCGACGCCGACCTTTCCCGCGCCATCGGAGTTGCGGTGTCAGGCCTGAAGATGCCCGGGCGGCGGGTCATCCACGTGCGGCCGATCTCCTGGTCGGTCGACGGCGCCAAAGGCGTCCGTGATCCCAGGTCGATGTACGGCCGCCAGCTCGGCCTCAATCTGCTGCTGGTCTCGATGGACGACCAGGTGTTCCAGACCATCGCCCACTGCGTCGAGCGCGCCCACCTGCAGTTCGAAGGCGTGGTCGCCGCGCCGTTCGCATCGGCCCTCGCCACCCTCGAGGAGGACGAGATGGACCTCGGCGCCATCCTGATCGACATGGGCGGCGGCTCGACCTCGCTGGCGGTCTATGCCGGCGGCAGCCTGACCCACGTCGACAGCCTGGCGGTCGGCGGCTCGCACGTCACTCAGGACGTCGCCCGCGGCCTTTCCACGTCGGTGATCGGCGCCGAGCGGATCAAGACCCTGCACGGCTCGGCCATCGCCTCCTCCAACGAAGACCGCGAGATGATCGAGGCGCCGCCGCGCGGCGACGACCCCGGCGCCGGCCCGGTGGTGGCGCCGCGGTCGTTACTCAAGGGCATTATCGCCCCCCGCGTCGAGGAGACGCTGGAGCTGCTGCGTGAACGGCTGAAGGCGTCCGACGCGCCGGTCGAGCCCGGCGCCGGCATCGTGCTCACCGGCGGGGCCAGCCAGCTGGCCGGGGTGCGAGAAGTGGCAGTGCGGGTGTTCGATCGTCCGGTCCGTCTCGGCCGGCCACGCCGCGTGCCGCACCTGGCCGACGCCGCCTCTGGCCCCGCGTTCTGCGCCGCCGCCGGCGTACTCCACCGCGCTGCGTTCGGCCCGCGAGAGGCGGGACCCCGCAAGTCGTCGTCGCAGCGGGCCAGGGACGCCAACGGCAACGTGGTCGCCCGGGCCGCGGCCTGGCTGCGCGACAATCTCTAGGACGTCGTTCGGGTCGTTCCGGCTGCGTCAACGCGCCTCGCCCAGGTCTCGTGACGGCAAGCTCAAGCTCAGCGCCAGCAACGAAAAAATCGGACGGCTCAGCTCGACGCCTAACCGACTCACAGTATGCAGTTAACGCGCAATTAAGGATGGTGGTCGTTCAGTTAATCCCAGCGGCAAAGCGGGCCGGCGGGCGATTCGCCGATCCGTATTTACATCATGGCGGAAGGACACGGGGTTCCTGATGACGTTCAAGGTTTTCGCACCGGAAACGAAGGAACTTAAGCCGAGGATCGTGGTCTTCGGTGTCGGCGGCGCCGGTGGTAATGCCGTCAACAACATGATCGAAGCGGGCCTCGAAGGCGTCGAGTTCGTCGTCGCCAACACGGACGCCCAGCAACTCGCGTTCTCCAAGACCGACAAGCGGGTGCAACTCGGTGTCCAGGTCACCCAGGGCCTCGGCGCCGGCGCCCATCCCGAAGTCGGGATGTCGGCCGCCGAAGAGTCCACCATGGAGATCGGTGAGCACCTCGACGGCGCCCACATGGTCTTCATCACCGCCGGCATGGGCGGCGGCACCGGCACTGGCGCCGGCCCGATCATCGCCAAATGCGCCCGGGAACGGGGCATCCTGACGGTCGGCGTCGTCACCAAGCCGTTCCATTTCGAAGGCCGCCACCGCATGCGGCTGGCTGACGCTGGGATCGCCGAGCTGCAGCGTTACGTCGACACCCTGATCGTCATCCCCAATCAGAACCTGTTCCGCGTCGCCAACGAGCGCACCACCTTCGCCGAGGCCTTCGCCATGGCCGACCAGGTGCTGCATTCCGGCGTCCGCTCGATCACCGACCTGATGGTGCTCCCAGGCCTGATCAACCTCGACTTCGCCGACGTCCGCACGGTGATGACCGAGATGGGCAAAGCGATGATGGGCACCGGCGAGGCGACCGGCGAAGGCCGTGCGCTGATGGCCGCCGAGAACGCCATCCAGAACCCGCTGCTCGACGAAGTGACGCTGAAGGGCGCCAAGGCCGTGCTGGTGAACATCACCGGCGGTCTCGACATGACCCTGCTCGAAGTCGACGAGGCGGCCAACGCCATCTCCGCCCAGGTGGACCCGGAAGCCAACATCATCTTCGGCGCCGCCTTCGATCCGTCGCTGGCCAACACCCTGCGCGTCTCGGTGGTCGCCACCGGCATGGACGGCATGTCCATCTCGGCGATCGAGCCGGCCCCACGCCGCACCTCCCGCCGCGCCGAGCAGCCTCAATCGTACGCGCCGCAGCCGATGCCGGAGCCAATCCCAGAGCCGGTGCGCCAGATCGAGCCGGTGCTGACGTTCGAGCCGGAAATCGCGCCGGCGCCGCTGCCTGAGCCGGTGCTGGCCTACGAGGAACCCACCTACGAGCCGGCCGCGCCTCAGCCGCCAGCCCAGACCACCGTGTTCGAGCCGCTGCGAGCCGCCTCGGCGCAGCGTGAGCCCGACGTCCGCCTCGAAATCCCCGAGCCGATCGCCGCCGCCCCGGAGCCGACGGTAATCCAGCCGCAGGCCCGCCCAATCGCCCGCATCGTCGACCCCTCGGTGGCGGACGAGGACGACGGCGGTCCGCTGTTTCCGGAGTCGTCGAACTACGGCGAGGAGCGGCGGCAAAAGAGCGGCTGGCTCAGCATCTTCGGCGGCAGGGCCCGCCACGATGCGCCAGCGCCAGGCCCGGCGCTGCGGTCCACTGGATCGACCCAACCGACGGCCCAGCCGCACGCCGCGGAGTCGGCTGAGGATCCGGACGACCTCGAGATCCCGTCCTTCCTGCGCCGCCTGGCCAACTGACGGGTTCTGACCGGGCCCCTTGACGATTCACCGCGTTTAGGTGATTACTCCCGGTATCGCCGAAATCGCGCCCGCCTCGCTGGTTGCTTCCGACGCCCGCCGCCTGTAGCCCATCGCGTTGTCCCCTTTGGAGGCGTCGCGCCGTTGGCGGCTAAGTATCAGACCACCCTGGCCCATGAGGTCGTCGTCGCCGGCGTCGGCGTGCACGGCGGTCTGCCGGCGAGGCTGACGCTCAAGCCCGCGACGGCCGACACCGGCATCGTCTTCGTCCGCACGGACCTTCCCGGCCGCCCCGCTATCCCGGCTCGCGCCGACACCGTCTGCGACACCCGCCTCGCCACCGTGATCGGCGACGGTTCGGGCGCCACCGTCGCCACCGTCGAGCACCTGATGTCGGCGCTGGCCGGCCTCGGCGTCGACAATCTGATCGCCGAGATCGACGGGCCCGAGACGCCGATCGGTGACGGTTCCGCCGCCGAGTTCGTGGCCGCAATAGACCGGGCCGGCCTCGTCGAACTGGCGGCGCCGCGCCGATACCTGGAGATCCTGGCGCCGGTCGAAATCGCCGCGCCCGGCAAGCGCGTGGCGCTCGTTCCCGCCGACCGTTTCGAGCTGTCGGTTGAGATCATCTTCGACGCCCCTGTCATCGGCCGCCAGACCCTGGACGTCGCCGTCGATCCCACCACGTTCCGCCGTGAGATCGCCGGCGCCTGCACCTTCGGTTTCCTGGCCGAGGTCGAGCAGCTGCGCGCCGCCGGGCTCGGCCGCGGCGCCTCGCTGGAGAACACCATCGTCGTCGACGCGAACGGCGTGATGAACCCGCAGACGCTCCGCCGGCCCGATGACTTCGTCCGCCACAAGGCCCTCGATGCGCTGGGCGATCTCGCTCTCGCCGGCCACCCGATTCTCGGCCGCTACGAGGCCTCCTGCGCCGGCCACGCGCTCAACAACCAATTGGTCCGGGCTCTGCTCGCCCGCCCGGAAGCCTGGCGGCTGACGCCAACGGCGCCGCAGAGCGCCGCCGCAGACTAGGGAAGAGTCCATGACCATCCAGATCGATCTTGCGGGCCGCACCGCGCTCGTCACCGGCGCCAGCCGCGGTATCGGCCGCGCCATCGCCCTGGCCCTGGCCGAAGCAGGCGCTGACGTCGCGGTGAACTATCGCCGCGACGCCGCCGCCGCCGAGCAGACGGTGGCCGACATCAAAGCGCTCGGCCGCAAGGCCAAGGCCTATTCCGCCTCGGTCGAAAACTGGGAAGAGGACCAGGCCATGGTCGCCGACGTGCTGCGCGACTTCGGCCACATCGACATCCTGGTCAACAACGCCGGCATCGCCAGCCGCGGCCAGAGCGTCGCCGACACCGATCCGGCGGAGATGGAGCGGGTGGTGCGGGTCCACGCCTTCGGGCCGCACTACCTCGCCAAGCTGGTGGTGCCGCACATGCGCAGCCAGGGCCGCGGCGACATCATCATGATCTCCAGCGTGGCGACGCTGGGCAACGGTCCGCGCGGCGCGCCCTACAACATGGGCAAGGCGGCGATGGAGGCGCTGGCGCTCACCCTGGCCAAGGAGGAGCGCGAGCACGGCATCCGCACCAACATCGTCGCCCCCTCGCTCACCGTCACCGAAATGGGCCGCCGCCTGACCAAGGCCACCGCCGGCGTCGACGACATCCACCAGCTCGACGCCCGCTCCCCGTTCGGCCGCGTCAGCGTGCCGGAAGACGTCGCCGCCGCGGTGGTCTGGCTGGTCTCCTCCGCCAACCCCTACGCCAACGGCCAGAAGATCAACATCAACGGCGGCGGGTGAGACAACGGCGCCAGCCCACCGCCCTTTCGCGGCCGCCTTTGGGTGGTGTAGAAGCGCATGCGTCGCGTCGGCGGGGCTGCTTGAGAAGGTTTCAAGGTTTGTTTCGACTTCCCTACGGCCGCGCCGGCCTGATCCTGCTCCTGGCGGCGGCGGTCGCAGTGTCCGGCTGCCACACCTTCGGCAAGAAGAAGAAGCCGGAGCTGGCCTACGAAGAGCATCCGGTCGATCTGCTCTACAACGCCGGCGCAACGCGGCTCGACCAGCACCAGTGGGCCGAGGCGGTGAATTATTTCCGCGAGGTCGAGCGCCAGCACCCTTATTCGGAGTGGGCCCGGCGTTCGATCCTGATGACGGCCTACGCCCATTATCAGGCCAACGACTACGCCGAGGCGATCACCGACGCCGACCAGTTCATCTCGCTCTATCCCGGCAACCCGTCGACGCCCTACGCCTACTATCTGAAGGCCATCTGCTACTTCGAGCAGATCGTCGACGTGGGCCGCGACCAGGCCTCGACGGCGGCCGCTGGCGAGGCGTTGCGCGAGGTCGCCAAGCGCTATCCCTACAGCGAGTACGCCGCCGACGCCCGGCTGAAGATCGACATGGTGCAGGACCAGCTGGCCGGCAAGGAAATGACCGTCGGCCGCTACTATCTGCGCTCGGGCGACCCGATGGGCGCGGTCGGCCGTTTCCGCACCGTCGTCGACAAGTACCAGACCACCTCCCACACGCCGGAGGCGCTCTACCGGCTCGTCGAGGTCTACCTGACGGTCGGCCTCACCGGCGAGGCGCAGAAGAACGGCGCCGTGCTCGGTTACAACTATCCCGGCGATCCCTGGTACCAGGCCGCCTACACCCTGCTGACCAGCAAGGGCTACCAGCCGGCCGTGGCCCCAAACGCCGGCGGCCATCGCGGTCCGCACTTCCCGTTCTTCGGCCGCCACGACAAGACCACCACCTTGCCGCCGCCGGGTGAGCAGGCGACGCCAGCGAACCAGAGCGCAGACGCCGCCCCGGCCGCCCCCCAGTCCGACGCCTCAGCGGCCGATCCGGTCAACACGCACACGGCGGCGCCGCCGCCGAAGAAGAACACCGGCTTCGTCCATGGGGTGCTGGGTCTTTAGACCGCGCCGATTCTGCGTCACCCTCGGGTCATGCTGATTGGCCTCGGCGTCCGCGACGTCGTCTTGATCGAACGGCTTGACCTGGCCTTCGGGCCCGGCCTCACCGCGCTCACCGGCGAGACCGGGGCCGGCAAGTCGATCATCCTGGATGCGCTCGGCCTCGCCACCGGCCGCCGCGCCGACGCCGGCCTGGTGCGCCTCGGCGCCGACCAGGCGTCCGCCACCGCCATCTTCGCGCCGGGCCTCGGCCACGCCGCCTGGTCCGTGCTGGAGGAAAAGGGCCTCGACTACACGCCGGACGAGGACCTGGTCCTGCGCCGCACCCTGGCCGCCGACGGCCGCTCGCGCGCCTTCGTCAACGACCAGCCGGCCACGGTGGCCGTGCTGCGAGAGCTAAGCGCTCTGTTGCTGGAGGTGCACGGCCAGCACGAGACGGTCGGCCTGCTCGATGCGGCCACCCACCGCCCGCTGCTCGATGCGTTCGGCGCGCTTGCGGCCGAGCTGGCGGCTTGTGCGGAGACCTGGAGCCAATGGCGCGCGGCGCGGGAGACGGCGCAGAGCCTGGCCAACGCCGCCGGCCGCTCCGCCGAAGAAGCCGCGGAGCTCTCGCAGCGCCTCGCCGAACTCGACCGGCTCGATCCGCGCGAGGACGAAGAAGCCGGATTGGCCGAAGAACGCGCGCTGCTCGGCGCCGCCGAGAAGACCATCGCCGACATCGCCGCCGCCGCCGATGGCTTTGGCTCGGGCGCGCTCAGCCACCGGCTCGGTCAGGCGCTCCGCGCCCTGGAGCGGGCCAGAGAGCGTGCGCTCGCCACCGGCGCCACCGCCGAGAGCCGCGCGGTAGGCCGGATCGTCGAGGCAGTCGAGGCGATGGAGCGGGCGCTCTCGGAGATCGCCGAGACCGAGGCCGCCGTCGACGCCGCCGCCGCCGCCTTCGACTTCGAGCCCGACCGGCTGGAGAGGGTCGAGGAGCGGCTGTTCGCCTTGCGCGCTGCCGCTCGCAAGCTCGGCGTGACGGTCACCGACTTGCCCGCCGCCCGCACCGAGATCGCCGAGCGCCTGCGCTCGATTGAGACCAGCGAGGAGCAGCTCGCGGAAGCCACGGCCGCCGCCGCCAGGGCCCGCGCCGCCTACCTCACCGCGGCCGCCGCCCTTACCGCGGCGCGCCGCGCGGCGGGAGACCGTCTCGCCGCCACGGTCGAGGCCGAGCTGACGCCGCTCAAACTCGACAAGGCCCGTTTCCGCGTAGCCATCGAGCCGGCCGCGGAGGATCGCGCCGGGCCCTCCGGCGCCGATCGGGTTCAGTTCGAGATCGCCACCAATCCCGGCGCACCGTTCGGGGCCCTGGGGGCCATCGCCTCTGGCGGCGAACTGTCCCGCCTGGCCCTAGCGCTCAAGGTCGCCCTGGCCAGCCGCGGCGGCGAGCAGCCGGTGATGATCTTCGACGAGGTCGACCAGGGCGTCGGCGGCGCCGTGGCCGATGCGGTCGGCCAACGTCTCAAGCGCCTCGCGGGCCAGGCGCAGCTGCTGGTCGTCACCCACAGTCCCCAGATCGCGGCGCGTGCTGACAGCCATTGGCGCGTGATCAAGCAAGTTGAGGGCGCTAAGGTCCGCACTGACGTCGAGGTGCTCACCCCGAAGGACCGCGAGGAGGAGATCGCCCGCATGCTCTCCGGCGCCGAGATCACGGAGGCGGCCCGCGCCGCGGCCCGCGCGCTGATGCATGCCTGAGGCGGCGCCGGTCGAAAGCCTCACCGAGGCCGAGGCGACGGCAGAGCTGACCCGGCTCGCCGACGAGCTGGCCGCGCACGACATCCGCTACTTCCAGGAAGAGGCGCCGACGGTCTCGGACGCCGAGTACGACGCGCTGAAGCGCCGCAACGCCGAGATCGAGGCGCGTTTTCCGCATCTCGTGCGGGAGAACTCGCCATCGCTCAAGGTTGGCGCCGCGCGCGCTTCGTCCTTCGCCCCCGTCGAGCACGGCGTGCCGATGCTCTCGCTCGACAACGCCTTCTCCGACGACGACGCCCGCGAGTTCGACGCCCGGGTGCGCCGCTTCCTGCGCCTCGGCGAAGAGGAGGTCGCCTACACCGCCGAACCCAAGATCGACGGCCTCTCGGCCTCGCTCCGTTACGAGAACGGTGTCTTCGTCCAGGGCGCCACCCGCGGCGACGGCCGCGTCGGCGAGGATGTCACGGCGAACCTAAAGACGATCGCCGAGATACCGCACCGCCTGGCGGGCGACGGCTGGCCCGAGCTGATCGAGATCCGCGGCGAGGTCTATTTCGGCCACGACGACTTCGCCGCCCTGAACGCCGCCGCCGAGGCCGCCGGCCAGCGCACCTACGTCAACCCGCGCAACGCCGCCTCCGGCTCGCTGCGCCAGATCGACCCGAAGGTCACCGCCCAGCGCGGCCTGCACTTCTTCGCCTATGCTTGGGGCCTGCAGAGCGGGCCGTTCGCCGAGACCCAGTGGGGCGCGCTGGCCGCCTTCCGCAGTTGGGGCTTCACGGTCACGCCCCAGGCCAGGCAGGTGTTCAACCTCGAGGGCCTGCTGGAGGCCTACGCAGAGATGGAGCGGCTGCGCCCGCACCTCGGCTTCGACATCGACGGCATCGTCTACAAGGTCGACCGGCTCGATTGGCAGCACCGCCTGGGCTTCGTCTCGCGCTCGCCGCGGTGGGCCATCGCCCGCAAGTTTCCGGCGCAACAGGCCCGGACCATCCTGAATGCGATCGACCTCCAGGTGGGCCGTACCGGCGCGGTAACGCCGGTGGCGCGCCTGACGCCGGTCACGGTCGGCGGTGTCGTTGTCGAGAACGCCACCTTGCACAACGCCGACGAGATCGCCCGCAAGGACATCCGCGTCGGCGACACCGTGATCATTCAGCGCGCCGGCGACGTGATCCCGCAGATCGTCGGCATTGTGCCCGAGGAACGTCCGGCGGGCGCCGAGCCGTTCCGGTTCCCGACCCACTGCCCGTGCCCGCTGGCGACGCCGCTCACCCGCGACGTCCAGGGAGTCGACGCCGAGGGCAACCCGATCCACGGCGTCATCCGCCGCTGCACCGGCGAGTTCGCCTGTCCGTTCCAGCGCATCGAGCACCTGATCCACTTCTGCTCGCGTCGGGCCTTCGACATCGAGGGGCTGGGGATCAAGCAGCTGCAGGCGTTCTTCGACGAGGGCCTGATCACGGAGCCGGCCGACATCTTCCGCCTGGCCAGGAATGAGGAGGCGCTGGCCGCCCTGCGCAACCGCGACGGCTATGGCGAGACCTCGATCCGCAATCTGGTCGCCGCGATCGAGGCGCGCCGCACCATCGCCCTCGACCGCTTCATCCTCTCGCTCGGCATCCGCCACATCGGCGAAACCACGGCGGTCGGCATAGCCCGGGCTTACGGCTCGGCGGCGGCGTTCCTCGAGGCGATGGACAAGGTCGCTGCGGGCGACGCCGAGGCGATCGCCGAACTCGACGCCGTCGACCAGATCGGCGAGGCGGTGATCGAAGCCGCCGCAGCGTATTTCGGCGAGGACCACAACCGCCGCATCGTCAAGGCGCTGACCGAGCAGCTGACCATCCAGGACGCCGAGCGGCCCAAGTCCGACACGGCCATCGCCGGCAAGACCGTGGTGTTCACTGGCTCGCTGGAGCGCATGACCCGCGACGAAGCCAAGGCCCAGGCCGAAGGCCTCGGCGCCAAGGTCGCGTCGTCGGTGTCGAAGAAGACCGACATCGTCGTCGCCGGCCCCGGCGCCGGCTCCAAGCTCAAGACGGCGGCCGATCTCGGCATCCAGGTGCTGACCGAGGACGAGTGGCTGGCGCTGGTGAGCTGACATCTCCTCCCCCATCGGGGGAGGGGGACCACGAAGTGGTGGAGGCGGCCTCCGCCGCTTATTCCGCCGCCGCCCTGATCGCCGTGGTCCAGCGGTCGCGCTCGGTCTCCATCGCCTTGCGCCACTGGCTGCGCAGGATGTCGCGCCGGGCCGGATAGCGCTCCTCGAGGAACTTGGCCTCGGTCACCCGGTCGGTGCGGAAGTGGCGGAAATCCTGCCGCAGTTCGCACCAGGCCGCCAGCAGCCGCACCGTCTCGTAGTAGGCGATCGCGATCGGCCAGACCGTGCGTTCGGTCACCCGATCGGTCTCGTCGCGGTAGCTGAGCTTGATCTTGGTCTGGCCGCGGATCGCCACCCGCGCCAGACCGACGTCGAAGCTGTCCGGACGGATGCGGTCGCGCCGGTTCGGCGTCGTCAGCGCGCCGTCCAGCAGGTGCGGGCGCAGGTGCTGCGGGATCACCGCGCCGATCTTGGCGACCAGGTCATCGGCGGCCCTCGCCAGCGCCGGATCGCCGCGCCCCGCCACCCAGCGGGCGCCCAGCACGACTGCCTCGATCTCGTCGGGCGTCAGCATCAGCGGCGGCATGTCGAAGCCGCTTTCCAGCATGTAGCCGATGCCGGCCTCGCCGCGCACCGGCACCCGCTGGGCGATCAACTCAGCGACGTCGCGATAGACCGTGCGCAGCGAGGTCTCCAGCTCCTCGGCCATCGACTGGGCGGTGATCGGCGCGCGCGCGCGCCGCAGGATCTGGATGATGGCAAACAGCCGCTCGGTTCGTCTCATGGCCGACATGATGGGGCCTCCGTCCTGACAGCAGCGTGACAGCAGCGGCGCGTTGTGCCAAGCGTCATCCATGCCCCGCATCGTCAATTCTCGGGTCGCCTACGACGGCTACGCCAAGGTCACCTTACTCACGCTGACCGACGATACGGGCGAAGTTCACAACCGTGAGGTGGTGAACTTCGGTCGGTCCGCGTGCGTGTTGCCGTACGATCCCGACCGCAAGCTGGCCCTGATCGTGCGCCTCCCCCGGGCCCCACTCCTGCTGCATGGTGTCGCAGCGAACCTCATCGAGGCGCCAGCCGGCATGATCTCAGCCGGGGAAAGCGCCGAGGAAACGGTCCGCCGCGAGGCCATGGAAGAGGCCGGCCTGCATCTCGGCGAGCTCGAACCGATCGCCACTTGCTGGCCGTCGCCCGGCGTGCTCGCTGAACGCACGCATCTTTTTCTTGCTCCGTACCGCTCTACGGATCGCGTTGGCCCCGGTGGGGGCCTCGCTGAAGAGTCTGAGGCGATCACCGTCGAAGAGCTGCCGCTCGCGCAGCTCTGGCGAGCGGCGCAGGCCGGCGAACTGCAGGACCTTAAGACCCTCACCCTCGTACTCGCGCTCTACGTGCGGCGAACGATGTTATTCGCGGCATAGGAAGCTGCGGCTCTACGTCCGGTCGACTTGGCCGCGCCCGCAGTACCAAACTGTAGTGACGCGTAGCGGTTGCGGTCTGCGCTAGCCTCCGTGACGTGGACGACGACTTGGGGCTGGGTCCTTCGCTGGCGGGGGGGAAGTGTTGCAGGAGGACGGCGGGGACTGGCCCGCGCTTTGGTTTTCCCAGGACGCCGCAGCGCGCCTGGTCATCGCGCGTGACTTCACGGTATTGGCGGCGAACGGCAACGCCGTTGCTCTGATCGAATCCAGCGGCGTGATCAGCCTGCGCGACGGCGCGCTGGCGACGCGCGATCGCCGCTCGGGCGCGGAGCTCAACAGCATCGTCGCCGACGCGGGGACCTCGCCGCGGGTCGGCATCGTCGGCGCCGGCGGACATTCCGCGCTGCTGATCGACTGTCTGGCGCTCGGCGAAGATGAGGAGAGCCCGGTCGCCCTCGTGTTGCGGGACCTTCGCGCCTCGGCGCAGATCGAATGCGCCGACCTGGAGTCGATGTTCGGCGTTACGCCGGGCGAGCACCAGGTGATCGTCCAACTGGTGAAGGGCCATTCCAGCCGCGATATCGCCGAGGAGTTCGGCAAGTCGATCCTCACCGTCCGCACCCACGTAAAGCGCGCCTACGGCAAGATCGGCGTGAAGACCCGCGGCCAGCTGTTCGCCAAGCTGCTGCCGTATCTCTCGATCCGCTAGACGTCAGTGGTGGAGTAGGCCGAGGCTCAGCTTGGCCGTGATGGCCGGCAGGCAGATGGTCATCTCGGCCAAGGCGATCGCGTAGAGGCTGCCCAGCACCGGGCGGCCTTCCTTGAAGTTCAGCACCACGCCCGCCAGCAGCGGACCCGAGATCGGCCCGGCCAGGAAGAAAGGCGCGAGGCGCTTGACCCGGGGACTGACTTGAAAACCGATCGCCGCCATGGGCTGAGAAAATCAGTTCTGGCCGAGCCTGTCCAGAATATTTAAGAGTTTCTTAACGATAAGGGCATCGCTTAACCATATGCGTGAGAATTCGTGCGTCAGGCGAACGCCCGGATAGACGGCGGAGCGGTTCCAGGCCTCGCATTCGATGATCGCGTGAGCGATCTCGAGCGAACTGCGGGCGCAGTAGATCGCGCCGCCGGTGTCGCCGCGCTCAAAACCACGGAGCGCTTCGCGGACATAGAAGACGAAGAGCTCGGCGGCGCGCTGAAGCGTCATCGAACCTGCCCGGCTTTCGATCGCGCCCCCTGCATGCCAGTAGGCGAGGCGGCTGGAACGTTGCGGCGACATCAGAGCGCGACGCCCGCTTGGCGGACCACGGTAAATCTCCGGCCGTAGATGACGATCTCGCTGCCAATGTCGACGCCGTCGAACAGGGTCATGGCGTGCCGTCGCCCCCGGCGGTCGAAGGTCAGGCAAAGCGCGCCGTCGGCGACCGGCGTGGCAAAGACAGCGCCGAAGTCCACGTGGCTGGGATCGCCGCAGTCGGTCCATGGCGGGTCTTGCCGCGCATGGGCCGTAGTTCGAATGTTTGTGGCTGGCATCGGGTCCCTTTCAACGAGGGACGCAATGAGTGACTACCGGTAATGACCGCCGTCAAGTGGCTCGATACTTTTGGTGAAACATGGTAACGTCAGCGTAGGCGCTTATACGGCCGGAAGGTCTTTAGGATCTCGAGCGCCTGACTACGGCGCTCCTTGGGGACCGCGCGTACGGCGTCAAACAACTCGGGTGAGGAATCGTCAGGATTGACGTCGAGCACGTAACCAGACGTCGTATTGAGGGCGTCAGCCAGCTTATTCAGCAGCTTGACCGACAGGTCCATCTCCCCCGCCTCCAGCGCAATGATGGTCTGCGCGCCAAGCCCGGATTTCTTGGCCAGTTCGGCCACCGTCATGCTGCGGTGCTCGCGCCAAGCCCTCAGGTTGCTGGGCGCCTCGCCCTCCGCCTCTCCATCCTGATCGGCGTCTTCCTCGGTGAGCCACGGCTCGCCAAGGCCGTCGAGCAGCCACTCCCAGCGCACCTTGAACAACTGCGCGAACAGCTTGGCGTGCTTGTAGTCGAGCGGGATGAACTTCGCCGAGCCCGGTCCCCGCTCGTAGCAGCGGTAGGTGCCGTCCTTCATGTCGAGCGCCACCGCCGCCGCGATAGCGCTGGCGAACCGCCGCGACCTCGCCCACTTCACCCGGTCCCACAGCTCCAGGTGCTTCCAGCTGTTGTCCGCCATGGCCAGCTCCTCCGTCGACCGGACCGAGATTACCATATTTGACGGCACTGTGTGTAATGAATCGCTTGACGGTGAACATTACTACAAGTACCCAACGCGACATGACCCATCCCGGCCACGCCATCCTGCCAACCTGGACCCCGGAACGGGAGGCGCGGGCGCTGCGACTTTTCCTTCTCGAAGGCTTCACCGCCGCCGAAGTCGCCGATGCGCTGGGCCCTGGCATCAGCCGCGCCGCGGTGATCGGCAAGGTCCGCCGCCTCGGCTTCCTCAAGCGCGAGACGATGGCGAGGCCAGGGCCATCGGTGGCCACCGTCAGGGACTGCCGCCGCGTGGAACGCCGGCTGCCGCCGCAACCCCCGCCGCTGCCGCTACCGCCGCTGCGGGAGGTCTCTCCCACCGGCCGCCCCTGCCGCCTGGCCTGCCTGCCGGAGCGCGCCTGCCACTGGCCGATCGACGACCCGGGCGCGGGACAGATGCACGCCACCCTTTTCTGTGCCGGCCCGGCGCCGGATGGTCCCTATTGCGACACTCACCGCGCCCTGGCCCACGCTAGGTGAGCGACGACGCCGACCAGATCGCGCAGGACGCCATCGCCGCCGCGCTATCGAGCACGCCGCGACGCGCAGCCGCCTGCGCCTCCCTGATGCGGCTCGCCGGCCAGGCGCTGGCGGGACTCACCAGCCACGACCACGCCGCCAGCGTCCATGCCCAGATGTCCCGCCGCCACGCCCTGCAGGCCGCCCGCCACTGGCGGCGTTAGAGTCGGAGTAACGAGGTGAGGGAACCCCGCCGGCGCCCGGCCCTCCATTCAGCAAATCCCCAGGCCCTGACCCGCGAAGAGTTGCGCCGCCTCGCCAAAGCCGAGCGCAAACTGGCGAGCCCCGATCGCGCCCAGGCCGCCAGCGGCGTGCGCGAGATTCAGGACCTGGAGCGCCGACATGGCGAACGCGTCGAAAGCCAGAGCCTGGCGGCCCGCCTCGCGGAGACCTCCAGCTTGGCGCTGTCTCGCGGCGAGGAGGTTCGCAGCGAGACGGTTCGACTGGCCGTCGCCCAGTTCGACGAGCACGGGGCCCGCATCGTCCGCCACGGCCTGCCGCTCTATCGCCAGGAAACCCACGCCCGGGTCCGCATCACCAGCCGCGGCGGCCTGCAGCTGGCTTTCGAACGCGGCGACCTCGACGGTGGGCGCGTCAAGGCGGAGCGCTTGCACGAGACCGGCAAGGCCTATCGCTGGGCGTTCGAGACCGCCTCGGCGCTCACCACGTCGCCCCGCAATCTGGCCGCCATCGGCGGCCGCTCGCCGCTGCGGGCCAGCGCCGGGCCACAGGACGCGGTGTTCGCGGCCGGCGAGATCCTGCGCATCTTCCGCGCCGACCTCACGGCCCGTCAGGTCGTCGTGCTCGACAGCGTCTGCGGTCTCGACTCGACCGTCCGCGCCACGGCGCTGCTGCTGCGGGCCGACGCCCGCACCGTGCGGCGCCTGCTGGTTGAGGCGCTGACGGTCGCCACCGACAGCAAAGCCGCGTCGCGGCCGGCGCCGGCCTGAACTTCGCTGCTCAAGGAAGAGGTCGGAGCCGCGGCGCGTCGGCGGGGGGTTGCGAGCGCCGCGGCTCCCAGACGGCGGCGGCCGGCGCCGCGCCATCTGTCTCGATAGTGGTTCAGCCCTTCGCCGCCGCCAGGATCGGGCCGCCGTGGGGCGTCTGCACCAGGATCGCGGTGACCAGTCCCGGCTGGCTCGGCGCCGGCAGCGGCAGCGCCTTCGCGGCGCCGTTCCACTCGCCGATCCGCACCAGCTCGCGGACAATGTCCTTGTGCGGCAGGGTCCGTCCGCCGTTCTCGCCGCCCTTGATCGGCACTTGCAGGATGTGCGGATCGTAGCGGGCCAGCCAGACATCGGCGGCTGCGGCGGGCTTGGCCCCGGCGCCGATGGTGACGGCGTTGGC
>DATNIH010000248.1:0-8598 GCA_035604515.1 Caulobacteraceae bacterium
GCGGTTCCTTGGGTTCGAGGACGAGGCCACTGAGGCCTCTTCCAATTGACGAACGAAGGAATGCGGCGCCGACACGTCAAACACAATTGTATGTCTTGGTGTGTTGCCTATGCAGAAATGAATAGATGTCAGTCTGGCGACCGCGCGACTGGCTGGTCGGCGGCGGCCTCCCGCGCCCGCAACCAGCGGCGCGCCAGCATCGCCGAGCCGACCCAGATGGCGATCGCCGCCGCGAGCAGGGCGAACTGCACCGTCCCGCCGCCGTTGAGCGCGGCGGTCACCGTGCCGCCGGCGAAGGCGGTGAGCAGGATCTTCGGCAGAATGCCGATGGCGGTGCCGAGGGCGAAGTCGGCGCGGCGCACGCGGGCGGTCCCGGCCGCCATGTTGACGACAATGAACGGCGCGGCCGGCACGAGCCGGATGATCAGACTGGCCATCAAGCCGTTCTTGCCGATCAGCGCCATGAAGCGTTCGACGCCGGCGCTCTTGAGGTCGCGGATCAACCCGCCGCCGAACAGGCGCCCGAGCTCGAAGCCGATCAGCGCCGAGACGAAGGTGCCGATCCAGGAGTAGAGCGAGCCGGTCCACGGCCCGAACACCACCGCCGCGGCGGCGATCAGCACCACCTGCGGCGCGCCCAGGAACGCCAGCGCCGCAAAAGCCGCCACGGCGATCGGCAACGCCCACGGCCCCCGCGCCAGCGCCAGCCAGTGCTCCACCCCTGCCTTGCCGGTCAGCCCCAGCGCCGGCGCGCCCAGCAGGAACACGCACCCCACCCCGCCGAACAGCACGAACGAGACGATCAGCGAACGCCAGGCCTTGGCGTCCATGTTGGTGATGAAGTCGATGAAGCGGCGCACCGGCGGGGCTTAGCGAAGCTCCCCGCCGCCGTCACCCCGTCGCGGGTGGCAAGCGCGGCCGCGGCCATCTCACGGGCGACGGAAGCGCGGGGCCGGTTCAGAGGGCCAGCAGTTGGCGCGCGATGACATTGCGCTGGGTCTCGCTGGTTCCCGAGTAGATGGTCGCCGCCCTCACGGCCAGGTGCTTGCCCATGGCGCGGGCGCCGAGGTCCACGTCGTCTCCCGCCAGCCCCCTCGCGCCCCACGCCGCCGCGGCGTACGGCCCCGCGGCCTCGACGATCAGTTCGGCGATCTTCTGGTGCAGTTCGCTGCCGATGAGCTTCAACATCGACGGCGTCGTTTGATCGGCGCCGCCAGGACGCCCGGACGGCAATGCCGCCAACTCCAGCTGTTCGAACGCCAGCAGCTCGATCTCGAGCGCGGCAAGCCGGCTTCGCAGCATTGGCGCCTGTTCGCGATCGACCGCCGCCACTGCCTGCGTCGCGCGTCGCAGCACGCGGCGCAGCAGCGCCGCGGGCGTATTGTTGGCGCGCGCCAGTTGCATCAGGCGCTTGGCGACCGCCCAGCCCTCGTTCTCCGCGCCGACCCGGCCCGCGACCGGCACGCGGACGTCGTCGAAAAACACCTGATTGAATTCGTGCTCCCCGGCCAGGCCGAGGATCGGCGCAACGCTGAGGCCGGGGCTGTCCATGTCGATCAGCAGGAAGGTCAGCCCCTGCTGACGGCGCTCGCCGTCCTGGGTGCGGACGATCGCGAACATGCGGTTGGAATGGTGGGCGCCGGTGGTCCAGATCTTGGAACCGTTGACCACGTAGTCATCGTTTCGGCGCTCGGCGCGCGTGGAAATAGCCGCCAGGTCGGAGCCGGCCCCTGGCTCGGAAAAGCCCTGGCACCAGAGGTCGTCGCCCGAAAGGATCGCCGGGAGGTACCGGCTCCGCTGGCGCTGCGTTCCCATCTCGATCAGCAGCGGGCCGACGCTGCGCAGGCCGCCGGCGAACAGGATCGGCGCGTCGTTCGCGGCGCATTCGCGATCGAACAGAAAGCGCTGGCGCGGACCCCAGCCGGCGCCGCCCCAGGCGCGCGGCCAGGCCGGCGCGATCCAGCCGCGCTCGAACAGGCGCCGATGCCAGATCCGGCAGACGGCTATGTCCGCGTGGACCCCGATCGTCGCGCGGCCAGCTTCCCGTAGGTCCTCGGTCAGGGCGCGCGCCAGGAACGCGCGAACGTCGGCCACGAAATGCGCCTCGTCGAACGCCTCCGACGGGGCGGTGTTCGCCATCGAGATCGCAAGTTCGGCCATGCCATCATTCCGGGCGTCGCCCGCGCGGCGATACGGCAGCCTCGGCGCGTTGGCCGACGCAGGCGTTGACCCAGATCAATGGGCCCGCTTTTCGCGGCGCCAACTGGGTCGCGGCTACAAATCCCCCTGCCCCCTCGGCACCTCCGCCAGCGCCGGGCTGGCTTCGGCAATGTCGAACGCCGCAAGGATCCGCTCGAACCGCGCGGCGACCGAGGCTCTCGAGCCGGGGTGGGTGAAGACGTAGAGCTCGTTCGCCCTCACCGCCTCGACCACCCGGCGCCCGACCGGCTCGACCGGGATGCCGGTCAGCACCCGCGACGGCGGCGCGTCGGGCGGGGGCGGCGCGCGCTCGTCGGGACCATAGGCTGCCTGGCGGTTGCGGCGGCTCTCGTTGATGCGGGTCTTGACGAAACCGGGGCAAAGCACGGAGACACCGATGTTCTTCGGCGCCAGCTGCTCCGCCCAGCCCTCGCTCATCGCCACCACCGCGAACTTGGTCGCGCAATAGGGCTCCATGCCGGGCGGGCTGACCATGCCGGCGAGCGAGGCGGTGTTGACGAAGTGGCCGCCCTCGCCATGCTGCTCGATCAGCGGCGCGAACGTCTCCATGCCATAGACCACGCCTTTGAGATTCACATCGATCACCCAGTCCCAGTCGCTGGGGCTGACGGTCCCGAACGGCCCGCCCGAGCCGACGCCGGCGTTGTTGCAGACCACGTGCGCCTTGCCGAAGGCCGCCAGCGTCGCCTCGGCCGCCGCCTGCACCGAGGCGCGGCTGGCGACGTCGGCCACCACGCCTTCCGCCCGGATCTGCCGCTCGCGCAGGCCAGCGACGGCGCGCTCCAGCGCCGCCGGCTCGATGTCGGCCAGCATCACCGCCATGCCCTCGGCGCCGAACGCCTGCGCCATCGACAGCCCGATACCGCTGGCGCCGCCGGTAATGAAGGCGACCTTGCCGTTCAAATCCTGCAATGGCTCGTTTCCCTACTTGAAGACCGCGTTCCTACTTGAAGACCGCGTCGTTGTACGCCTTCCACCGCGCCTCGATGTTCGAGGTCGTCTCGAACCTGTGCGCCGCGGCGTTCCAGCGATAGGCGGCGCTGAAGGCCGTCGAATGCGTCTTCGGCACGTCTCTGGCGCCGCACGACGGGTCGGTGTGACGGAAACGCGAACTCACCCGCACCTCGATCTTGCGATAGGCGCGGCCGGGGTCGGGCGCGGTCGAGAACTTGGTGGTCTCCATGTCGCTCCAGCCGCAGGCCACGACCGACGTCAGTTGCATGAACTGGATCAGCTTCAGATGGTCGCCGACCGGCGAGATCAGCACGTAGCCGCCCATGGTCAGGTCCGCGTCGTCATGCTCGCTGTAGGTGACCAGCGCGTCGTCGCCGGGGCCGAGCGGCAGTACCGCGTGCTCGGCCAGCACGCTATCCTTGTCGACCCCGACGTCCGCGTCGTCGAGCAGCTTCGGGTGCGGCGTGTCGGTGAACAGCATCAGCAGGGCCAGCCCCTCGACCCGGTCGGGCTTGGGGCCCAGGTCGACCAGCAGCGCGATGCGCGGCTTGCCGCCGATCTTGATCCGCTGGTCCTCGATCAAGCCGAGCGTGACGCTGTCGGGCGGGTCGCCCTGGAAGTCGGGGCCGGCGATGTGCCGCGGGTTCTTGGCGAAATGGCCTTCGACCTGGTCGTCCGCATCGTTCTCGGCCAGGTCGGGCACGGCCTGTTTGATCAGGTCGAGATAGGTCATCCCCGGATGACCGGGCACGGGGTCGCTCCCGTTGAGGAACGCCGCCCTGGCCGGCGAGGCCAGCGCCAGCAGCGCCGTCAAGATCAAAGCCGTTCGCATGCAGCCTCCCGCGGTGACCTCGATGTTGCCCACGGCCGGCGCCGCGCGTAAACAGCGGCCCCGTTTGTCCACCGCTGAGAGAGAGTCGCTTCGATGTTCGCCCAATCGGCCGCGCTGGCCCGCATCAAGCCGTCCGCCACCCTGGCGGCGGATGCCAAAGCGCGCGACCTGAAGGCGGCGGGCAAGGACGTGATCTCCCTGGCCGCCGGCGAGCCCGATTTCGATACGCCGGACAACGTCAAGGAAGCGGCGATCCGCGCCATCCGCGCCGGCAAGACCAAGTACACCAACGTCGACGGCATCGCCGAGCTGAAGACGGCGATCTGCGGCAAGTTCAAGCGCGAGAACGGGCTCGACTACACGCCGGCCCAGATCAACGTCTCGCCCGGCGGCAAGCCGGTGATCTTCAACGCCATGGTCGCCAGCCTGAACCCCGGCGACGAGGTGGTGATCCCGCGCCCCTACTGGGTCAGCTACCCCGACATGGTGCTGCTGGCCGGCGGCGAGCCGCGCTTCGTGCCCACCAGCGCCGAGAGCGGCTTCAAGGTGAAAGCCGCCGACCTCGAGGCGGCGATCACGCCCCGCACCAGGTGGCTGATCCTCAACTCGCCGTCCAACCCGTCCGGCGCCGCCTACACCAAGGCCGAGCTGCGCGCGCTGGCTGACGTGCTGCTGCGCCATCCGCAGGTCTGGATCCTGACCGACGACATGTACGAGCACCTGGTGTTCGGCGACTTCGAGTTCTGGACCATCGCCCAGGTCGAGCCGGCGCTATACGAGCGCACCCTGACCATGAACGGCGTCTCCAAGGCCTACGCCATGACCGGCTGGCGCATCGGCTACGCCGGCGGCCCCGAGCCGCTGATCAAGGCCATGGCCAAGGTGATGAGCCAGACCACCTCCAACCCCTCGTCGATCTCGCAGTGGGCGGCGGTCGAGGCGCTGACCGGGCCGCAGGACTTCATCAAGCCCAACGCCAAGGTGTTCGAGGAGCGCCGCGACCTGGTGGTCTCGATGCTGAACCAGGCCCGCGGCATCCGCTGCCCGACCCCGGAAGGCGCCTTCTACGTCTATCCGTCGGTCGAGGGCCTGATCGGCAAGAGCGCCCCCAGCGGCAAGCCGATCGGCTCGGACGAGGACTTCGCGGTCGAGCTGCTGGAAACCGAAGGCGTTTCAGTGGTGTTCGGCGCCGCGTTCGGCCTCTCGCCGCACTTCCGCATCAGCTACGCCACCTCCAACGCGGTGCTGGAAGACGCCTGCACCCGCATCCAACGCTTCTGCGGCCAGGTAGGCTAACCCGTTTCGTCCGTAATTTCAGGTACATATACGTTGTCATCCCGGAGAGCCGCGCAGCGGACTCGTCCGGGACCTACTTCACCGACGGCGCCAAGTAGATCCCGGCTCTCCGCCGCTTAGCGGCTCCGGCCGGGATGACACCCAAGGGAATGCGGACGCTACAGCTCGCAGGCGTCTCGCATCACTCGTGCGCACTGCCTTGCAGTTTCTCTGATCGGCGATGTTTCACGTGAAACCGCAAAATCACCGCAGATTACGGCGACGCACCCGAAAGACGGGCGCACTTTCCCGACCGCTGGCTCAGCTTTTCTAACGATCCACGATCTCAAAGACCCGGCGCCAGGGCGGCGGTGGCCACGAACAACTCACGCAGATGAATCGCCGTCAGGGCACGAGCTGCATTCCCAACAGCCCAAAGGGATAACCGCGGAGATCGCGGAGATACGCGGAGCGTCCCGTGGGCGGCATCAGCGAGCCGCGCCTAAGCGGCTCCGTCCAATAGGCCTATCGGCCAGCTAGCCGCCGACCTCTGAGCGATCCTCGCTAGCTCCGCGTATCTCCGCGATCTCCGCGGTTATCCCTCTTGCGATCCCCAGGACTACAACGCCGCCGCCGCGGCCTTCGCCTGCGCCAGCCGCGCCGGCATCGCCGCCTCCATGTTCCGCTTCACCGCCGCCAGCACCTCCGGCGGGGCGGTCTCGGGGCGGCCGGCGTTCCAGGGCGGCGCGGGCGCGTACTCCAGCCCGAGCTGCAGGCCCTGGGCGAACGCCTCGCCGGCGAGTTCGGCGGCCACCACCAGGGCGAAGTCCATGCCGGCGGTGACGCCGCCGCCGGTGATGATGTTCCCGTCGCGGGCCACCCGCGACTCGTCGGGGACCACGCCGAACAGCTCCAGCATGTCGCGCCAGGCCCAGTGGCAGGCGGCCCGCCGGCCCTTGATCAGGCCCGTCGCCGCCAGGATGATCGAGCCGGTGCAGACCGAGGTCAGGTACTTGGCCCCGGCGCCAAGCCGCCGCGCCTCGGCCATGTACGCCGCATCGCACGCCGCCTCGGTCGCCGCGAAGCCGCCGGGGAAGAACATCAGGTCGCAGCGGTCGATTTCGGCCAGCCGCGTCGTGCCGGCGAACCGCAGCCCGCCGTCGGAGACGATCTCTCCCCCCGGCTCGGAGGCGACGATGGTCTCGGCGCCCGGAATGCGGCTGAACACCGTGTGCGGGGCGGTGAAGTCGAGCTGGGTCATGCCCGGATAGATCGCCTCGACGATGCGGAACTTGGGTTCGGCCATGACGGCGCCTCCTTGGATTGACGCCGCCACCATGCCCGGCCTAGCTTGCGGCCGAAATGACATATTTCCCTCGTTTAGCGCCAAACAAGTTCCCCTCCCCCTTGCGGGGAGGGGTTAGGGGTGGGGGTGCCAACTCGGGGTCCGCCGTTGCGCAAAGCCAAAGCGGCCGGCGTCGCGCAGACACCCCCACCCCCGACCCCTCCCCGCAAGGTGGAGGGGAGAAGCGACCTCATTGTCTTGCCCTGCTGATCTTCCCCGGCTTCCAGATCCTCGACGCCGCCGGCCCGATCGGCGCGTTCGAGATCGCCGGGCGCTACGGCGACGGCGCCTACGCCATGGAGACCCTGGCGCTCGAAGCCGGCGCCGTGCGCAGCTCCGCCGGCATCGAGATGGTGGCGACGGCGGCCGACGCCGGCGCCGCGTTCGACACCCTGATAATCGCCGGCGGCGACGGCACGCGCGAAGCCTCCTACGACGAGGCCACGCTCGCCTTCGTCCGCGCCGCGGCGACCAGGGCGGGCCGGATCGCCAGCGTCTGCTCCGGCGCCTTCGTGCTCGCCGCCGCCGGCCTGCTCGAAGGTCGCCGCGCGACCACGCACTGGTCGCGCACCGCCGACTTCGCCCGGCGCTTTCCCAAGGTTCTGCTCGAGCCGGACCGCATCTTCGTGCGCGACGGCCCGGTCTGGACCTCTGCCGGCATCACCGCCGGCATCGACCTTTCGCTGGCGATGATCGCCGACGACCTCGGCGAAGACATCGCCCGCAGGACCGCCCAGCAGCTGGTGGTCTATCGCCGCCGGCCGGGCGGGCAGTCGCAGTTCTCCGCGCTGCTGGAGCTGGAACGTCCCGACGCGCGCTTCGGCGCCCTGCTCGGCTGGGCCCGCGAGCGCCTGGCCGAGCCGCTCGGCGTCGAGCGCCTGGCGGACCAGGCCGCCATGAGCCCGCGCCACTTCGCCAGAGCCTTCGCCGCCGAGACCGGCGTCACCCCGGCCAAGGCGATCGAGCGCCTGCGGGTCGAGGCCGCGCGCGAGCGGATCGAAGCCGGCCCCGAGCCGGTCGACCGCGTCGCCCAACGCACCGGCTTCGGCGACCCCGAACGCATGCGCCGCGCGTTCCTTCGCGCCTTTGGCCAGCCCCCGCAGGCGCTGCGCCGGGCCCGCCAGGCGACCTTCTGAGCCGCGCTTGCCTGTGGGACGCGCCGGCGGCCAGCTGACCGGCAAGCCGACCCCCTGAATGACCGGTACAGGTGGATTCCGGCCGCTAGTTCTCGTCCCGCTTTCCGGACAATGGCGACGTTCCCCTTGCCCGCCGCTCCGTCCGATAGCTACGGTTCCTGCAGCGACCGAGGGGCGCTGCCGCACCCAGAGAGGGGATGAGCATGAGGCGCTTCTGGATTTCGCGCACCGCCGTATGGATTGGGGGCGTCTGCCTCTTCCTGTCGCTATCGTCGCTCGGCTTTCCCGTTGAAGCCCAACCCGAGAGTGCAGCGTGCCGGGCGATCCGACAGGCCTGCGAGAGCGCCGGCTTCGAACCCGGCCAGGGCCTGAAGCGCGCGTGCCTCGATCCGATCGTCAACGGCGCCGCCCAGCCGCGGCGCCTGGCCAAGCCCCTGCCGTCGGTCTCGCCCGACCTCGTCCAGCAATGTCGGAGCGGGGGCGCCAACGCTCCGCCGGCCCCGGCCAACCCATCGGTCGCCATGAGCACGCCGACGCCGCCCACCCGGATCGTGGGCCAGCCGACGCCGCCGGCATCGGCCCTGGGCATCTTCCTCTATCGCGAGAACCTCAACAACGACGCGCAGTTCCAGCAGGCGCTGGCCGTGAAGGGCGTCGACGGCATGGCGATGGTGCTCGACTGGTCGACGATCGCACCAACCCAGAGCGCCTTCGACACCGCCACGATCGACTCGCAGGTCGCCGAGGCGGTGCGATTCAACATGCCGGTGGAGCTGGTCATCCGCGCCGGCGCCAGCGTGCCGTCGTGGGTCTCTGCGGGCCACCAGTTGACGCTG
>DATNIH010000249.1:0-8314 GCA_035604515.1 Caulobacteraceae bacterium
CAGCGCCAATCCACCGAGGAACCAGTTGAACGTGCTGAATTGCAGGAGCACCGGAACGAGCCGTCGGATCGGAGCGGCGATCCGCCCGCCCGCGAGTTGCTCGAACGGTCGGACCATCAGCCGCCGTGTCAGAACGCCGTGAACCACTGCGACGCTGCTTCCGATCACCCCAGCGGTCCCCAGCGCGGCGTCGTGCCAGTTCATGACCATACACCTGTGCATGGAACAGGCGCGCAGCCCCAGGCCCGCGGCGACACGACCGGCGTTGCGTTCATCGCAAGCTTTGCGTCTTCCCGCTCATTCGCATTTGATGTCTGCATAGCTAACCTCCTGTCTGCTGGGATGCTTGTCGCGCGGGCACTGCCTGAACCTCTGAGAGGAACGTCATCACCTGCTCGGCCGCGACCCTGGCGCTTGCCGCGGCAGCGTCAGCCAACATTCCGCGTTCACCGATCCAATCTCCAGCCAGATACAGCCCCGCCGCATCGGCGACTCGCCCCTCGGTACGGCGGCCGCCGGCTTGCCATCGGGGAATGTCGTGACTCACCGTCAGGCCGACCAGCCGCTGGCGGCGGGTTTCGTGTGACCGCCACCCCGGCAAGAGATCATCCGCAAGGCGCTCGAGCCCGTCGATGGTTTCGGCGGTCGGCGCCTCGTCCGGCGCCAGGTAGTGCGACAGATGCGCCAGCGCCCCGCCTTCCGGCGCTAGGATCGCAGCCTCCGAATGCACCGACATGTAAGTCGGAGCGGTCATGCCAAGAGCGAAGCTGGCGCGCGGACGGACTGCGGGAGAAAGCCCGAGATCCAGACCCATCATCCGCGCGGGGCGGAGAGTCGACGACATCGCGACGAGGGCTTTCGACGATGCTGCGATCCCGATTGCGTCGGAGGGCGGAACCGCGAGAATGACGGCTTCGCACCAAATCGAGGCCTCGCCGAAGACGTCCAGCCGCCAGCCGACCTCTTCGCGCACGACTGCGGATACGCGCCGCTCCGTCCGCAGGTCAGCCCCAGCCGTGCGCGCGGCCGCGGCCAGTCCCTCCACCAGAACCGCCCATCCGCCGTCGACATAGCGCGCGCCGGCAAAGCCCAGCCGCAACTGATCCAACGCTGCTTTGGCCTCCAGCAGGTTGGGCGCGTGGACATAGCTCGTCAGGCGCACAAGCGCCTCGACCACCCTTTGGACCTGGGAAGGCCATGCAGCCGTGAGCGCGCGCAACGGCTGGCCGCGGCCATCGTAGTCGCCCTGCGCAATCCGCCTGAGTTGGGTCGCGAGCATGGCACTTTCCTCGCGATCGAACGGCGGCGACGCCTCGTCGCTGGCTCGCCTGACCGGCCATGGGTGTGCGTCATCGCCCCAAAGCGCGAGGCCATTTGCAAGGTTCGGCCACCCGCCGCTCACCTTGACGCCGAATTCGTCGAGCACGGCGTGCAGGGACCCGGCGACGTACAGAGCGTGGGGCCCCTGGTTGAAGCAGAACCCGTCGATGACGCGGGTCTGGGCTCGCCCGCCAAGCTGTGGGGCGGCTTCGAGGAGCACCGGCGCCAGCCCGCCCCGGGCGAGATCCGCCGCCGCCACCAGCCCTGCGACGCCGCCGCCGACCACCACGACCCGTGCACGCATCGCTGAGCCTCCAATTCGGACAAGTTGTATCCGTTTAAATCGGATGGTATTTGTCCGCAATGAAAATCGCCGAGGGAGTCGAGTGGGCTGCGCACGCCTGTGCGGTGCTGGCGGCCCTGCCCGCGGGCCGAGGCCTGAACGCCGCAGCCTTGGCGTCCTTCCATGAACTGCCGCCGGCCTACATGGCCAAACACCTACAGGCGCTCTCGAAGGCTGGAATCGTGACCGCCGTCCGCGGCGCCCAAGGCGGCTACGCGTTGGCTCGCCCAGCCTCAGAGATCACGCTATGGGATATCCAGTCCGCCATCTCCGGGTCGCGACCAAGTTTCCAATGCCAGGATATCCGCCGCAAAGGGCCCTGCGCGGCCTATTCGCCGAGCGGAGTCCCATGCGCGATCGCCTGCGCTTTCGCAGCAGCGGAACGGGCCTATCGGGACCAACTGAGCTCTGTGCCCTTGTCCGACCTGGTGCGTCAGGTCGCGGCGGGGTTAGGGACCGCGGGACGGGAAGCGTTCCGCACCTGGGCGGAGCGGCGCAATGTGTCGGCCATGCCCTAGATCGCCGACAAACCCGTCCTGCGCCTAGCGCGCGGCGCTACCGCCAACTTATCCGCGAATGGACCGAGGTCGATTGACGATTGTCGCCGGTTGCGCAACGCTGCCAGCAGCCGGGGTGCCCGCGAGCGCGGGCTGAGATCATACCCGTTGAACCTGCCTGGGTAATGCCAGCGAAGGGAGCGGACATGGATTACGATCAGACGACAATGCCGTCAGCGTATGACGCGGGCCGGGGCTATTCACGGGCGGTGCTGGAGTTTTGGCTGCGCACCATCGCTGCGCCTCTGGCTGGCGAGCACATCAGCGACATTCTCGACCTCGGCTGCGGCACCGGCCGCTACACTGCCGCGCTAGCCGCGCACTTCGGCGCGGCTGCCGTGGGCGTTGACCCCTCCGAGAACATGCTTGCCGAGGCGCGAAGGAAGGGCGGCCGAAACGTCACTTTCCTGCGTGGGTCAGGCGAGGCCACGCCGCTGGCCGATGCTTGGGTCGACATGGTGTTCATGTCTATGGTCTTCCACCATTTCCACAGCCCGCTAAAGGCGGCGCAGGAATGTCGCCGTGTCCTTCGCTCCGGCGGGGTCGCGTGTTTGCGCGCTGGCGCGACCGACCGGATCGACAGCTATCCCTACGTCCCATTCTTCCCCGACACGCGCCCGCTGCTGAGGAAGGACCTGCAGAGTTTGGCCTTCATTGAGTCAACCTTCGAAGGGGCCGGGTTCCGCCGCGACCACCATGAGGTGGTGCTGAGCGAAGTGGCCGCCAACTGGACCGAATATTCCGACAAACTCGCCCACCGCGCCGACTCCATTCTGATCCAGCTTGCCGATCACCGCTTTGGCGCAGGCCTGGCGGCGCTCCGAGACCATGCACGACAAGCGTCCAAGAACGAGCGCGTGATTGAGCCCGTCGACTTCTTCGTCTTTCGCGCGCCGCGATGATCGAGCTGCCGCAGGACTTCCCGATCGTCGAGCGCGATGTGGTGCGCCTCGTGGTCTGTGACAGCAACGACAAGATCCTTCTCTTCCGCACCCGCGACGTCACGGCGCCTGAACTTGGCGAATGGTGGGAGCTGCCAGGCGGCGGCATCGACGAGGGCGAAACCTATCTGGAGACGGCGCTGCGCGAGCTGCGCGAGGAAGCCGGCATTACGGTTTCGGCCCCTCAGGTGGGGCCGCCGATCTGGCGGCGTACGGCGTCCTTCCGCTATCGATACGGCCGGCGCGTGCAGCACGAGGTGGTCGTCAAGGTGCGACTCGACAGCCCGGGTAAGGCGATCGACGAAGCCGGTCGGCTCGACTACGAGAAGGAGGATTACTTCGACTTTCAGTGGTGGTCGATCACCGAAATCGTTGCCAGTCGAGCGCGCTTTTACCCCGGCAGACTGCCCGCGCTCCTCACAGGCTTCCTCGCCGGCGAGGAGATCGACGAGCCGTTCGAGCTGTGGTCCTGACGCCGCGCCTACGAGCCCGATCCACTGAGCGTCTTCACGGAGAAGGAAGTCCGTCTTCAGGGCTGGTCCGCCAAACGACCGGTGGCGGACAAACAGGCTGGGCCGTGAAATCACGTCCTCCGCCGCATCGTTTGACGGACAAACACGCTAGGCCAGCGGGTCGTGTCCACCGCCTCATCGGCGGCGGGTCCATTCCGGCGCCGCACGAAGCGGCGGTCAACGGCCCCACGGTTCCAGCGCGCCCCAACAGGCGAGCTGGAAGCCGAGTGCGGCGAACACCACCGAGGTCATCGAGAACCGCAGCTTGCGCCACGCGCCCCAGCCCTCGTCGGCGCCGCTCCGCCAGGCGAAGGGGGTGAGCAGCAGCGCGAACCCGCTAGCGAGCGCCGCCGCCAGCGCAGCGGCGGACGCCGCGACCAGCACCGGGCTGGGCCAATCGGCCAGCAAGCGCGCCTGGTTGCCGATGCTTGAGGCGAACACTGCTGCGGCGACGAAGGCAAGCGCCCACAGCGCAGCGGCGGCGAGCTGGATGCGGTTGGCGTTCCGCTGCAAGCCCGTCTGCGGCGGCGCGCGACGCCAGCGGATGGCGGGGCCGGCCAGGGTCGCGATCAGCGCCGCCAGGGCCAGCGCCGCGACGTCGGCCAGCACTCCAAGCTGATAGAGCGGACCGACTCGGTCGTAGGACATGACGCCGTCCGGAGGATACCAGCGCACCGCGCGCTCGCCGCCGAGGCGGAAGGACATGGTCTGCGGCCCGTCCACCGCCCGGAAGTGGCCGGGCGCGCCGTCGAGAACCCAGGCTTGCGCGCCATCCGGGCCGGGCGTCAGCAGCCGGCCGTCTGGGGTGACGCTGATCGCCGCCTCGCCGACCATCATGGAGGCGAACTTCTCCAGCCCGCCGAAGGCGCGCCAGTTGGTCAGGTAAGTTCCGGCGTACACCTCGGCCTGGCGGGCGAGCGCGGGCGAGCCGGTCAGCGGCGGCGGCGGCGGCGCGTAGAAATGCTCGACGATGCGCGCCGGCAGCGTCGCGCGCAGCGCCGGACCGGTGTCGGTGTTGGTGGTCACGAAGATCCCGAGCCTCAGCTCCGGGATGGTCACCAAGGCGCTGTGGAACCAGAGGAGGTCGCCGTCGTGGCCGTGGCCGGTGAAGCCGCCCGGCAACTGGTACTCCATGAACCCGTGGTCGAGTGGTCCGGCGCCCGACGCCTCGACCGGCAGCGGCGTCTTCAGCGCCTGCGCTGTCGCCGGACCGTAGATGGTCGCCCCGCCCAGCTGGCCGTTGCCCAGGATCATCAGCATGTACCGCGCCATGTCGCCGGCCGTGGACGAGCCCGCGCCGGCCGGCGCGCCCCCCGTGACGAACACGTAGGGCTGCGGCTCGAAGCCGTCGCCGGTCCAGTGGTAGCCGGTCGAGCCGTCTGCGGCGAGCTGCGGCGACATGGGCGCCGGCAGGTTGGCTCTGGCCGGATAGGGCTCGCGGCAGGTGGTGTGGGCCATGCCGAGCGGCTGCAGGATCTCGCGCTCGATGAGCGTCGGGTAGGGCTGGCCCTCGAGGTGGGATACCGCCGCGCCGGCGAGCTTGGCCCCGTAGTTGGAATAGGCCGGCGTGGTTCCGGGCGGGAAGACGCGCTGCGGCCGGGCCAGCCGCAGCTGGGCCTCGAGTGAGCGGACATCCTCCGGCCGGTCCATGAAGGCGTGGTCGAACATGCGATCCTCGAAGCCCGGCGTGTGGGTCATCAGGTCGCGCAGCTCTACCTGCCGCCAGCCGGAAACATCGGGCACGGCCAGTTCCGCTGGCAGGTAGCGGTTGATCGGCGCGTCCAACTGCATGCGCCCGGCCTCGACCTCCTTTAGCGCGGCGATCCAGGTGAAGGTCTTGGTGACCGAGGCGATGCGGAACAGGGTCTGGTCCGGGTCCACCGGCCGGCCGCCGGGGCCAGAAAAGCCGTAGCCGCGGTCCAGCAGCACCTGGCCGTCTTGCACGACCGAGACCTCGACCCCGGCGATGTGGTCGCGCACCATCGCCTCGCGCACCACGCCGTCCACCAGCGCCGCCAGCTGGTCGGGCGGGATCGACGCGCTCGTGGGGAGCGGCAGGGTCTGCGCCAGCGGGGCGGCGACCGCGGGCTGCGGGCTCGGCGGCCGGGCGGCGCCCGCGAGGGGAAGCAATGCGACAGCCGCGGCCACCGCCAACGCGATCGATTTCCGCATGCCCTGCCCTCCACCCCCTCTTGGGCAGTTGTAGGCCGCGGCGGCAGGCGTCGTTAGTTAAGCATCCGTAACGCTGGTCGAGGGCGTGCGTGACCCAGCCGCGTACGTCATCGCCACTCCGTGGACATCCTTAACCGGCACATGTCCGCAAACCACCGCAAGGCCGGACAAGCTGGCGTGGCCGCACCGCCCTGTCCGCGCCGCCATCGGAAGTCGGACGCTCCGAACTTCGCTTTGTGGATGTCTTCCAGCGCGCGCTCTAACGTGGCGGCCACGCCCAGCTAAACGTGAAGACGATGCGGCTCTATCTTTCATCCTATCAGATCGGCGACTGTCCGGACGCGTTGGAGCAACTGCTTGGTGAGAACCGGCGCGCGGCCCTGATCGCCAACGCGCTTGATCCTTATCCGAACCCCGAGGAGGGACGGACGCCTCGCTTAGCCCGTCAGGCGACCCATCTCGGCAAGCTGGGCTGCGCATGCGAAGAACTGGACCTGCGCGACTATTTCGGTCGATCTGCGGCCCTGGCCAACAAGCTGTCCGAGTTCGGCCTGATCTGGGTGCATGGCGGCAACAGCTTCGTGCTCAAGCGGGCCTTCGAACAGAGCGGGTGCGACCACATCCTCGCCGACATGCTAAGGCGCGACGTGATTGTCTATGGCGGCTTCAGCGCGGCGCTGATGATGGTGATGCCGACCATGCGGGGTATCGACCTCTGCGATGACATCGTCACCGTGCCCGAGGGCTACCGACCGGAATTCTCCTGGGACAGCCTAGGGCTGATCTCCTACTCCATCGTGCCTCACTACCGTTCCGAACATCCGGAGTCGGCGATGATGGAGGATGTGGTGCGGTATATGGACGAACACCGGATGCCCTACCGCACTCTGCACGACGGTGAAGCCATCGTGATTGACGCCGACGGCGAACGCCTGGTCGGGCGGCGAGAGGACGTTTAGGCACCCTGTGTTTGCCCGCGTCCGCGAAACGACCGTCAATGCGGACACTTGTTGGACCAAGGGGCGGCCATTGACTACCGGCCAACGGACCGTCGGAACGGCTGAATTGTTCAAAGTGACCGATCAGCCAAACACCGAGCGCAATCCCCGGCTCACCGCCGCCGGCAGCACAGACATGTGGTGCTCGTCCGGGAACACGTGATGGGTCATGCGCAAGCTGGGATAGTTCCGCCCGCGTAGCGCTGCCGCAAGCTCGGCTAAGCCGGAGACCGGCCAGTATGGGGCGCCATCCGCCTCTTCCATGGCGCCGACGGCGAGGAAGAGACGCACGGGCAGATCGTTGGCGCGGGCGGCGAGGACGGCCTCCTGCCGGAAGATCATCCGTTGGTCCCACCAGACAGCGGGGCTGACCACGACGTAACGCTGGAGCGCCGCCGGCTGCTCGAACAGGGCATAGAGGGCAAACAGGCCGCCGAGAGACATCCCGACGAGGGTCTGATCGTCCGGATCCCCGGCGGGGTAACGTTCGGCGATGAACGGCTTCAGCTCCTCCGCAAGGAACCGCAGGAACGCGGCCGCGCCGCCGGCGGTGGCCTCCGCGTCCATGCCCTGAGCCCGCATCGCCGTGCGCTGGGTCGCCAGCCAGGCGGGGTCGTTGGTCGGCGTGAAATCGCGCGTGCGCCAGGCCGCGTGTTGGGCGCGCAAGGCGTTGGACCGGTCGAAATGGTAGCCTATCCCGACGATGAGCATTGGCGGGATCGGGTCCTGGCCCAACTGAAGCATCTGGGCGGTCTGGGCGGTGAGGCCGAAGGCGCCGTTGCCGTCGAGCACATAGACCACCGGGATCTTCTGGCCGGCGGCGACGGGCAGTGCGGGACGGCAGACATCGATGAGGAACGTCTGGTCGATGTGGCGGGCCGCGAGGCTGTAGCTGCGGGTCCCGAGCAGACTGGCGCGGCCGAGGTCTTCCGACATGTGAGAGCTCTCGCACTGCGTGAAGTCACCAGCATTGGTGGCTGCAGGCGCGGCGGCAATGCACGATAGGTTGGTTTGGCAACGTCCTGCGGGCATGTCACGATACCTGTGGTCGGCTCCGCTTGACCGGATCGGCGTCCCACTCCCTCTGCGTTCCGGGTCGCCCTCGCTTGTGGCCGGCCACGCAAATTGATCATGCGTCGCACGCGAACTCCGATTTCGCCTCCAACAAAGGAAGCCGACATGGCGGTCGGGCCACCGGCGTTTTTCGGCGGTCAATCCGGACACGTTGCCGGACATGGGCGCCGAGCGTCCGGATCGCGTCCGCGCTGGCATCCGTTTCCGGACGCGGACGCTCGCAACGACCGAGTCGGGAGGAACCTACCCAGTTTCAATCCGCCTCACAGTAGCGGTTTGCAGGGCGTAGAAAGGATCCAAGACGTTCTCTCAGGGGCGCGATGGAAGGCGATGCAGGAAACCCCCCTCCTTGGCGGAAATGTCACGGCTGGTGTTGTCCGCGTCGGAGACACGGTCA
>DATNIH010000250.1:2500-37989 GCA_035604515.1 Caulobacteraceae bacterium
GGGTCGCTGCTGAAGCGCTACCACGACGCAGTGGCCGACTTCGTTCCGCCCTCCCCTGCGCTTTGGCGCCACGGCGCCCAGGCGATCGGCGCGGGTGAGCTCGCGCTGCACGGCGATTTCGGGCCGCACAATCTGATCTGGTCGCAGACCTCCGTGGTCGGCGTGATCGACTTCGAGCTGGCGCGGCCGGGCGATCCGTCGGAGGACGCCGGCTTCGCGGTGATCCGCGCCGCCCAGCTGCGACCGGACGAGCTGACCCGGCCGGTCGGCTTCAAGACGCCGCCGGACCGCGGAGCGCGGCTGGCGGCGTTCGCCGAGGGTTATGGCGCATCGCCCGCCACGCTGGTCGCGGCGGCGCTCGCGGCCCAGGCGGCCGAAATCGAGCGCATGGTCCGCCTGGGCGGCCAGGGGCTCGAGCCGTGGACGACGTTCCAGCGGCGCGGATTGGAAGCCCAGGCGCGGCTGGAGCTGGACTGGCTGCAGGCCAACGCCGGCGCGCTGATCTAGAGCGAATCCTTGCCGAGCCCGGCGGGCGGCGCATAAACAATCCCGCATGCTGTCGAGCAAAGCCCGCTACGCCCTTCGCGCCGTCGTCGAACTGGCGCGCGCCGACGGCGCCCAGATCACCGCCGGCGACCTCGCCGAGCGCGCCGATGCGCCGCGCAAGTTCCTCGAGGCGATCCTGCTAGAGCTGGCGCGGCGCGGGGTGGTGGTCAGCCGGCGCGGCAAGCTGGGCGGCTACAGCCTGGCCAGGCCCGCCGCCGAGATCAGCTTCGCCGAGGTGATCCGGGTGATCGACGGGCCGCTGGCGTTGGCGCCGTGCGTTTCGCGCCTACAGTTCCGCAAATGCGACGATTGCCCGGACCTGGCCACCTGCTCGATCCGCGAGGCGCTGCTGCGAGCCCGCGACGCCACCGCCGACGTGCTCGAGGGCTACAGCCTGGCCGAGGCTGCGGCCGGCGGCGGGGCTGAGGTGTTCCATATCGGGCGGGCCTAGGGACTGCGCTTATAAGCGCCCTAGCCCTGGAAGCCGCTGCCGCGCGGCGGGCCGACGTTGAGCCGCTCAACGACGTTTTCCGCTGCGAACGGCGCCAGCTCGACCGAAATGCTGAGGGAACGGCCGCGGTAGAAATCGGCAAGGTGAGTCTCGACCAGCGCGGTCAGATCTTCGAGCAGCGGCTCGCGCAGTGCGTCCACCCGGTCCGCCGGCAAGCGCGCCATGATGGCGACCGACGCCCAATCGGGCCGCCCGTCGCCGACGATGAAGTCGGTGAGGCGTAAGGCGCCGATGCAGACGCCGACCATCGACTCGTGGCCGAAGTCCGTCTCCAGACGCCGGGCGATCTTGCGCAGGAGGTCGGGGATGTCGGCCTCGGGGCCGAGGTTGTCGGTGAACGTGACAGTGACGTTGATCATGGATCGCCCTCTATCGCTCCTCTGTAGCGGCTCGGACGGGCCCGGCAACGGTTCACGACGCCGCTGGAAGATGCTTCGATGCGGCAAGAGTCCCGGGAGGAAGCTGGATGACCACCGCTGAGGCCGCCGCAGTGAGGCGGCCGCGCTCGTCGTTGCGCCAGGTGATCGTCGCCAGCCTGATCGGCACCACCATCGAGTGGTACGACTTCTTTCTCTACGGCACCGCCGCGGCGCTGGTGTTCGGCAAGCTGTTCTTCCCCAGGTCGGATCCGCTGACCGGGGTGCTGCAAGCGTTCCTGACCTACTCGCTGGGCTTCGTCGCCCGGCCGATCGGTGGGCTGGTGTTCGGCCATTTCGGCGACCGGATCGGGCGCAAGCGCCTGTTGATGGCGAGCCTGGTGCTGATGGGCGTCTCCAGCGCGGCGATGGGCCTGCTGCCGACCTACGCCCAGATCGGCGTCGCCGCGCCGGTGCTGCTGGCGATGCTGCGCTTCGTGCAGGGCTTCGCCGTCGGGGGTGAGTGGGGCGGCGCGGTGCTGATGGCCGGCGAGTTCGGCGACGCGCGGCGACGCGGCACGTGGGCGGGCTGGCCGCAGGTGGGCGTGCCCGCGGGCAACCTCCTGGCCGCCGGGGTGATGGCGGTGATGGCCGCGACCCTGAGCGAGGCGGACTTTCTCGGCTGGGGCTGGCGCGTCGCCTTCCTGCTGTCGGGCGTGCTGGTGGCGGTCGGGTGGTGGGTGCGCTCGACCTTGAGCGAGTCGCCGCTGTTCGAGGCCGCAGAGGCTGAAGCGGCGGTGGCGCTGGAGCCGGCCCCGGCGCTGCAGGCGCTGAAGCACCGGCCCGGCGGTATCGCCATCGGCGCCGGGCTGAAGTTCGGCGAGAACATTTCCTACTATGTCCTCACCACCTTCTCGATCGCCTACCTGGCCGAGACCGTGCACGCCAAGCGCCAGATCGGGCTGAACGCGGTGCTGATCGGCAGCTTCGTCGAGATGCTGACGCTGCCGTTGTTCTCGGCGCTCTCGGACCGCATCGGGCGTAGGCCGGTCTATGCGTTCGGCGCGGCGGCGATGGCTGTCTGGGCGTTCGTGTTCTTCGCTCTGTTGCATTCCGGCGGCGCGGTCGCGGTGGCCGGGGCGATGGCAGTCGGCCTGATCCTGCACGGGGCGATGTACGGCCCGCAGGCGGCGTTCATCTCCGAGCTGTTCCCGACCCGCTACCGCTATTCCGGCGCGTCGATCGCCTATCAGGTGACCTCGATCTTCGCCGGCTCGTTGGCGCCGGTGATCGCGGTGGCGCTGCTGCAGCGGACCCGCTCGACGCTGGCGATCTCGATCTATGTCGCGGCCGCCTGCGCGGTCAGCGTCGTGGCGGCGCTGGTGGGGCGCGAGACCAAGGGCCTGAGTTTCGCCGAGATCGACGCCTGGGGCGGCCGAGTGGCCTCCGGCATGGACGCGCCTTCGCCAATCCTGTAGCTGCGCGATCGACGCCATATTGCTGGGTTGCAACGCTTGGCGTCGGACCTGCGGGCGGACGCGGGGATCAAGGGGAGGCGTTCACGGTCGGGCGCCAGTCAGAGGGTTGGATGCGTTCGTGGATGGGGCGTCTTGTGGTCGTGCTCGGCCTGGCCGTCGCCAGTGCGGCCTCGGCAAGCGTCGAGATCCTGCCCTGTCACGGTACGCCGACGCCTTACCGGGTGTTGGTCACCACCCAGGGCGTGAGGACCAACCACGGCTACCTGGTCGCCAACCTTTACGGCTCGGACCGGCGCCGCTGGCTGGCGGACAATGGCTGGCTCAACGTATGGCGCGACCCGGCGCTGCCGGGCGACGAGACCATGTGCCTCTACCTGCCTGCGCCTGGCCGCTATGCGCTGGTGATGTTCCACGACGCCAACGCCGACGGCGACCTCAACATGGGACCGTTCGGCCCGAAGGAAGGCTACGGTTTCTCCAACAATCTGCGGCCGTTCTTCACCGCGCCGTCGCTGGAGTCCGCGCTGTTTCCGGTCGCGGCCGGCGACACCCGCATCACCATCCGACTGCGCTATCCGCCGATATCCTAGAGCTTGCGGCTTGCTTCGGGCGCCGAACGGGCTCTATGGCGCGCCGCACGTCCGCTTCCGGACGGCTTGGCCCTGAGCAAACGCTTGCCGACAGGCGATCCCATCCTCGTCACCGGCGCGACCGGTTTCGTCGGCTCGGCGGTGTTGCGCGCCCTGGTCGATCGCGGCGAGACGGTGCGGGTGCTGGCCCGGCCCTCGAGCCCGCGCCGCAACCTCGACGGCGTCGCCTGCGAAGTCGTCCTCGGCGACATAACCGACGCGGTGTCGATGACGCGGGCGATGGCGGGCGTGCGCCAGCTCTATCACGTCGCCGCCGACTACCGGCTCTGGGCCCGCGATCCGGGCGAACTGCGGCGCGCCAACCTCAGCGGCGCCACGGCGGTGATGGAGGCGGCGCTGGCCGCCGGCGTGGAGCGGATCGTCTACACCTCCAGCGTGGCCACCCTGCGCGCCGCCGATGCGGCGACCGTCGTCGACGAGACCGCGCCGCTCACCGAGGCGGAGGCGATCGGCGCCTATAAGCAAAGCAAGGTCGCGGCCGAGCGGATGGTGGAGCAGATGGTCGCAGAGCGCGGTCTGCCGGCGGTGATCGTCAGCCCCTCGACCCCGATCGGCCCGCGCGACATCAAGCCGACGCCGACCGGGCGGATGGTGCTGGAGGCGGCGCAGGGCAAGATCCCCGCCTTCGTCGACACCGGCCTCAACCTCGTACACGTCGACGACGTCGCCGCCGGGCACCTGCTGGCGATGCAGCATGGCCGCATCGGCGAGCGCTACATCCTGGGCGGTCAGGATCTGTCGCTGCGCGAGATGCTGGCCGAGATCGCGGCGCTCACCGGCCGCAAGGCGCCGACGCTGGCGTTGCCGCGCGCGCCGCTCTATCCGCTCGCCTATCTCGCCGAGGGCTGGGCGCAGGTGAGCGGCAAGGAGCCGATGCTGACGCGCGATGCGCTGAAGATGGCCTCGCACCACATGTTCTTCTCCTCGGCCAAGGCCGAGCGGGAGCTGGGCTATTCGGCGCGGCCCCATGGCGAGGCGCTCGAGGGCGCGCTCGCTTGGTTCCGCGAGGCGGGATACCTGGCGTGACGGTCGCGCTGGTCATCGGCGGGATCAGCCTGGCGGCATGGCTTTACCTACTGCTGTTCCGGGGCATGTTCTGGCTTATGCGCGAGCGCGACGACCGCGACCTGCCGCCCACGCCGGCGACATGGCCCTCCGTCGTCGCGGTGGTCCCGGCGCGCAACGAGGCCGACGTGATCGAGCGCTCGGTCTCCAGCCTGCTCGGCCAGGACTATCCTGGCGCGTTCCACCTGGTCCTGGTCGATGACAACAGCGAGGATGGCACGGGCAAGGTCGCGGCTATCGCGGCGGCGAAGATCGGGGCGGAGGGGCGACTGCAGCTGATCAGCGGCCGGCCGCTGGCCAAGGGCTGGACCGGCAAGCTCTGGGCAGCGGCGCAAGGCGTCGAGGCGGCGTCCGCGGCCGCGCCGACCTACCTGTGGATCACTGACGCGGACATCGCCCATGACCCCCAGACCCTGCGCCGCCTGGTCGCCAGGGCCGAGGCTGGGCGGCTGGCGCTGGTGTCGCTGATGGCGCGGCTGCAGACCGGGACCTGGGCCGAGCGACTGCTGATCCCGGCGTTCGTGTTCTTCTTCGACATGCTGTTTCCGTTCGGGCTGGTGAACGATCCGCGGAACCGGCTCGCGGCGGCGGCGGGCGGCTGCATGCTGGTGCGGCGCGAGGCGCTGGAAGCCGCCGGTGGCATTGCTTCGATCCGCGGCGAGATCATCGACGACTGCGCGCTGAGCGCCCGGCTGAAGGCGCAAGGCCCGATCTGGCTAGGGCTGACGCGGACTTCCGTCAGCTTGCGCCCCTACGGCTCGCTGGGCGACATCGGGCGGATGGTGGCGCGCTCGGCCTACGCCCAGCTCGGCTACTCGCCGTGGTTGCTCGCGGGGACGCTGCTGGGCATGGCGCTGGTCTACCTGGCCGCGCCGGTGCTGGCGGCCGTCGGGCCTGGCGCGGCGCGCTGGATGGGCTTCGCCGCCTGGGCGCTGATGGCGGCCGCGTTTCAGCCGATGCTGCGCTACTACCGGCTCTCGCCGCTATGGGGCGCTCTGCTGCCAGCGATCGGCGCGCTCTACACCATCTTCACCGTGCAGTCGGCGATCGACGTCTGGCAGGGCAAGGGCGGCATGTGGAAGGGACGCTCGCAGGCGCTGGCGGCGTCGTCATGACCGCGGCGGACCTGGCCTCGGGCAAGGGGCACACCGACGAGAACTTCCCGGTCGCCTCGCACCTGCTGTCGCCGGCCCACCGCGCGCCGATCATGGCGTTCTACCGCGTCGCGCGCCTCGCCGACGATATCGCCGACCACGCCACCGCCACGCCGGAGCAGAAGCTGGCGCGGCTGGCGGAGATCGAGGCCTCGCTGACCGGCAAGAGCGAGGCCTCGGCCGAGGCCGTCGCGCTGCGCAAGGTGCTGGCAGAGCGCGGGCTTGGCTGGGAGCACATGCTCGACCTGCTCGAGGCGTTCCGGCGCGACGTGACCAAGCTGCGCTACCAGACCTGGGACGAGCTGATGGACTATTGCCGCTATTCGGCGATGCCGGTTGGGCGGTTCGTGCTGGACGTCCACGGCGAGGCGAAGTCGACCTGGCCGGCGTCGGACGCGTTGTGCGCCGCGCTGCAGGTGATCAATCACCTGCAGGACTGCGCCAAGGACTACCACGAGATCGACCGGGTCTACCTGCCCCAGGAGACGCTCGACGCGTGCGGCGCCAGCGTCGAGATGCTGGCCGATGGCGCCGGCGACCCGGCCATGACCGCGGCGATCCGGGTGCTGGCCGACAACACCGCCGAGCTGCTGAAGACCTCGCGCCCGTTCGCCGGCCAGATCCGCGACTTGCGGCTGGCGCTGGAGGTCGGCGCGATTCAGCGGCTGGCGGAAAGCCTGAACCAGCGCCTGCGCGAACGCGACCCACTCTCTCAGGACACCCACCACAGCCGGCTGGAAGCTGTGGCCGTGGGGCTACTCGGCGTCGGTCGGACCATTCAGGAGCGATTAGGCGCTCGGCAATCGCGCGCTGGGGGGCCATAAGCGCGGGCATGACCGCCACCCTGGAACGCGAACCCCAAGCGAGCCCGGCGAGCCCCGCGCCGGCAAGCCCCGCGCCGGTCAGCACCGAGCAGCAGGCGTCCGGCAGCTCGTTCTACGCGGCGATGCGCCTGCTGCCGCCGGCCGAGCGCGCGGCGATGTTCGCGATCTACGCCTTTTGCCGCAAAGTCGATGACATCGCCGATGAGCCAGGACCCACGGTCGAGGAGCGCCGGGGCGAGCTGAACCGCTGGCGGGCCGATCTTGGCGCGCTCTACGCCGGCGCGCCACCGGAGCGGATCGGGTTCCTGGCTGAGCATGTCAGCCGCTTCGACCTGCAGCATGACGACTTCCTCGCCATCGTCGACGGGATGGAGATGGACGTCGACGGGCCGATCATCGCGCCTAGCTTCGACCAGCTCGACCTCTACTGCGACCGGGTGGCCAGCGCGGTCGGCCGGCTTTCGGTGCACATCTTCGGCATGCCGCGGGCCGAGGGCCTCGAACTCGCGTTCCACCTCGGCCGCGCCCTGCAGCTGACCAACATCCTGCGCGATCTGGACGAGGACGCGCAGATGGGCCGGTTCTACCTGCCCGCCGAGGCGCTGGCGGAAGCCGGGATCGAGAGCCGCGAGCCGCTCGCGATCGTGGGGGACCGCCGCATCGACAGCGCCTGCCGGTGGGTCTCGGCCAAAGCGCATGAGCACTACGCCAAGGCCGACGCGGTGCTGAGGGCCCGGCCCTCGGGCCGCATCCGCTCGCCGCGGCTGATGGGTCAGGTCTACAGCGAGATCTTGACCAAGATGGAGGCCGAGGGCTGGGCCCCGCCGCGCCACCGCGTCTCGCTGCCGAAGATGCGCCTGCTGTGGATCGTGCTGAGGCACGGCCTAGTCGACTGATGGGCGGCCGCATCTATGTGATCGGCGCCGGGCTCGCCGGGCTCTCGGCCGCCGTGCGGCTGGCCGAGCGCGGCCGTTCGGTGGTGCTGATCGAAGGCGCCGGCCAGGCCGGCGGGCGCTGCCGCTCCTACGTCGACGCCGCGCTCGGCATGACCATCGACAACGGCAACCACCTCGTGCTCTCCGGCAACCACGCGACCCACGACTACCTGCGCACCCTGGGTTCAGTCGATCGGCTCGCCGGACCGAGGGACGCGCTGTTCGACTTCTGCGACGTGCGCGATGGGCGGCGCTGGACGCTGCGGCCCAATCCCGGACCGATCGGCTGGTGGGTGCTGGCGAACGACCGGCGCGTGCCGGATACCCACGTCGGCGACTACCTGCCGCTGGTGAAGCTGCTGGCGCCGCAGGGCGACAAGCGGCTCTGCGAGGTGATCCGCTGTGAAGGCCCGCTCTGGGAGCGGCTGATCGAGCCGTTGATGCTGGCGGCGCTGAACACCGAGGCCAGCCAGGGCTCGGCCGAACTGGCCGGCGCCATCGTGCGCGAAACGCTCGCCGTCGGTGGCCGCGCCTATGCGCCGCGCATCGCCGATCCCAGCCTGGACGCAGCCTTCATCGCCCCCGCCCTCGCCTTACTGGCCGCCCGCGGCGTCGACGTGCGGATCGGCCGCCGGGTGGAGGCGATCGCGACGGACGAGACCCGAGCGCTCGGTTTCACGGTCGGCGGCGAGGCGATCTCGCTCGCGCCTGACGACGCCATGATCGTCGCCACGCCGGCCTGGACCACCCCGGGACTACTGCCGGGGGTCTCCGCGCCGGACGCTTTCTGCTCGATCGTCAACGGCCACTTCAAGCTCGACCCGCCGGCGGGCGCGCCGAAGATCGTCGGGGTGATCGGCGGGATGGCGCAGTGGCTGTTCGCCTTCGAAGGCCGCATCTCGACCACCATTAGCGGCGCCGACGCGGTGGTCGACATGCCGCGCGAGGAGATGGCGGCCGCGCTCTGGGCCGACGTGGCGAAGGTCTACGGGCTCGGCGGCGTGGAGATGCCGGCGTGGCAGATCGTCAAGGAGCGGCGGGCCACCTTCGCAGCGACGCCGGACCAGGTCGCCAAGCGCCCAAAGGCTGCGACCCGCTGGCGCAACCTTGCGCTTGCCGGCGACTGGACCGATACCGGCCTTCCCGCCACCATCGAGGGGGCGATCCGTTCGGGCCACAAGGCCGCCGGGATTATCCTGCCCCTGATGCACTGAGATGGACGACGCAGCCCTCACCGATCGACTGAAATTCGCCGACGCCGACGGCCTCGAAGCCGCCGTCGCGCGTGCGACCGACGCGCTGCTGAAGCTGCAGCGCCCCGACGGGCATTGGGTGTTCGAGCTGGAAGCCGACGCCACCATCCCGGCGGAATACGTGCTGTTCGTCCACTATCTCGGCGAGCCGGCGAACCTGGAGCTGGAGCGCAAGATCGGCGTCTACCTGCGCCGCATCCAGGGCGAGCATGGCGGCTGGCCGCTCTATCACGGCGGCGTGCTCGACGTTTCGGCGACGGTGAAAGCCTATTTCGCCCTGAAGATGATCGGCGACGACATAGCGGCGCCGCACATGGTGCGGGCCCGCGAGGCGCTGCTGGCCCACGGCGGCGCGGGCGCCTGCAACGTCTTCACCCGCATCCTGCTGGCGCTGTTCGGCATCCTGGCCTGGCGCGCCGTGCCGCAGATACCGGTCGAGATCACGCTGCTGCCGAAGTGGTTCCCGATCCACCTGGACAAGATCTCCTACTGGGCGCGGACCGTGATCGTCCCGCTCCTGGTGATCCGCAAGCTGAAGCCGAGGGCGGTGAATCCGCGCGGCGTCACCATCGACGAGCTCTTCGCGCAACCGCCGCAGACCATCACCAAGCTGGCGCGCGGCGCGCACCAGAAGGAGCCCTGGGCGACGTTCTTCTTCGGCCTCGATCAGGTGCTGCGCGTCGCCGAGCCGCGCTTTCCGAAGGGCTCGAACCGGCGGGCGATCGACAAGGCGGTGGCGTTCGTCGACGAGCGGTTGAACGGCGACGACGGCATCGGCGGGATCTTCCCGGCCATCGTCAACAGCGTGATGATGTACGCCGCGCTGGGCGTTCCGGCCGACGACCCGCGCCGGGCCATCGCCCGGGCCGCGGTCGAGAAGCTGCTCGTGATCAAGGACGACGAGGCCTACTGCCAGCCGTGCTTCTCGCCGGTGTGGGATACGGCGCTGGTCAGCCACGCGCTGCTGGAGAGCGCCGCGCCGGACGCCGAGGCGGCGGCGATCCGCGGTCTGCAATGGCTGAAGCCGCTGCAGGTGATCGATGTGGTCGGCGACTGGGCCGAGCAACGGCCCAACGTCCCGCCCGGCGGCTGGGCCTTCCAGTACGCCAACCCGCACTATCCCGACCTCGACGACACCGCCGTGGTGGTGATGGCGATGGACCGCGCGCGCCACCGCGCCGAGGTCGCCGGCGCCTACGACACGCCGATCGACAAGGGCCGGGTGTGGGTCGAGGGGTTGCAGAGCAAGAACGGCGGCTGGGCCGCGTTCGACGCCGACAACACCTTCTATTACCTCAACAACATCCCGTTCGCCGACCATGGGGCGCTGCTCGATCCGCCTACGGTCGATGTCGCGGCCAGGTGCGTGAGTATGCTGGCCCAGCTGAACGAACCATTCGACAGCGTGCGGATGAAAGCCGCCCTCGCCTATCTCGAGCGCGAGCAGCTGGCCGACGGCAGCTGGTTCGGCCGCTGGGGGGTCAACTACATCTACGGGACCTGGTCGGCGCTGTGTGCGCTCAACGCCGTTGGCCAGGACGGCGCTGCGCCGATGGTGCGCAAGGCGGCCGACTGGCTGATCCGCATCCAGAACCCCGACGGCGGCTGGGGCGAGACCTGCGACAGCTACCGGCTCGACTACCAGGGCTACGAGCCTCACCCCTCCGGCGCTTCCCAGACCGCATGGGCGCTGCTCGGGCTCATGGCGGCGGGCGAGACCGACCATCCGGCGGTCGCACGGGGCATCGCCTGGCTGCGGGACCGCCAGGGCGACGACGGCTTCTGGGCCGAGGACCATTACACCGGTGGCGGCTTTCCGCGGGTTTTCTACCTGCGCTACCACGGCTACGCGAAGTTCTTCCCGCTCTGGGCGCTGGCCCGCTACCGCAACCTGACGCGCAGCAACGAGCGGCGCGTGGCGTTCGGCATGTGATGGCGCCGATCGCGGATCGCACGGACGTGCTTGCGGTGGTCGGCATGACGCGGGAGGCGAAAATCCTCAGCGGCGCGCCGGTGGTGATCGGCGGCGGCGACCTGGAGAGCCTCACCGGCCGGATCGAAGACGAGCTGCGCGGCGGCGTCGCCGGGGTGGTCAGCTTCGGCCTCTGCGGCGCGCTGGACCCGTCGCTGAAGGTCGGCGACCTGCTGATCGGCGAGACGGTGGCCGACGCCGACGACAGCTACGACGCAGACGCGGCCTGGGCCGCCCGGATCGCCTTGCTGCTGCCCGAGGCCACGGTCGGGCGCTTCGCCCGCGCCGAGCGGCCGGTGGCGAGCGCCGCCGAGAAGGCCGAGCTGCGCCAGCGCACCGGCGCGATCGCCGTCGATCTGGAATCGTTCCCGGTCGCCAGGCTGGCGCGGTGGTTCGGCGTGCCGTTCGCAGTGGTCCGGGCGGTGTCGGACGCCGCTGACCGGTCCCTGCCGCACGCGGCGCAGGTCGGCCTCGGCGTTGACGGGCGGCCGGCGATCGGGCCGGTGTTCGCCTCGCTGAGGTCCAATCCCTGGCAGATCGGCTCGCTGATCCGCACCGCGCTCGAGGCCGAGGACGGCTTCCACGCGCTGGAGCGCGCCCGCCAGCTGCTAGGTCCGCGGCTGGCTGGTCCGGAGGCGGGTTAGTCCATAGCGCTGGCGCTCGGCCGACGGCGCCGCCATCATGCAGCCCCACCCCGCCATCGATGGAGCCATAATGGACGGCGTTCTATCCGGTATTCGCGTGCTCGATTTCGGCCGCTACATCGCCGGGCCTTACTGCGCCACGCTGCTGGCCGAGTTCGGCGCCGACGTGATCCGCATCGAAAAGCGCGCCGGTGGCGAGGATCGCTTCCAGGCGCCGCTGACCGAGGCGCAGGACGGCGGCCTGTTCATGCAGATGAACCGCAACAAGCGCGGCATGACGCTCGACCCGATGACGCCGGCCGGCCAGGACGTGGTCCGCCGGCTGGTGCGGACCGCCGACGTGGTGGTCGCCAACCTGCCGCCGCAGACCCTGGCGGCGATGAAGCTCGACTACGACAGCCTGGCGGCGATCAAGCCGGACATCATCCTGACCCTGGTCACCGCCTACGGCCGCGGCGGGCCCTACAGCGATCGCGTCGGTTTCGACGGGATCGGCCAGGTGATGTCCGGCGCGGCCTACATGACCTCGGACGGCGACGGCGAGCGGCCCTATCGCTTCCAGGCGCCCTGGGTGGACTTCGGCACCGCCCTGCACTGCGCCTACGGCACGGCGATGGCGCTGATGGCGCGCCAGCAGACCGGCCGCGGCCAGGTGGTCGAGGGCGCGCTGCTGGCCACGGCGCTCACCATCGGCAACGGCCTGCTGATCGAGCAGGGCGTGCTGGGCATCAACCGCGTCCCCACCGGCAACCGCGGCCAAACCTCCGGTCCCGTCGACATCTTCAAGACCCGCGATGGCTGGATCCTGGTGCAGATCATCGGCCAGCCGCTCTTCCGGCGCTGGGCAAACCTGATGGGCGAGGACCACTGGCTGACCGATCCGCGCTTCAAGGACGACATCTCGCGCGGCGAGCATGGGACCGTGATCTCCGAGCGCATGGGCCGCTGGTGCGCCGAGCGTTCGTCAGCAGAAGCGCTCGACATCCTCGGCGCGGCCATGCTCCCCGCCGGCCCGGTGCTCAAGCCGCAACAGGCGCTCGACGACCCGCACGTGCAGGCGATGGGCTTCTTCCAGGGCGTCGACTATCCCGGACTGCCGCGGCCGGCGCCACTGGCCCGCACGCCGGTGCGCCTTTCGGACACGCCCGCCGCGATCCGCCACCGGGCCCCGACGCTCGGCGAACACACCGACGCGATCCTGACCGAACTCGGCTATGGCGAGGCCGAGATCGCGGGGCTGCGCGAACAGGGCGTGATCTGAGCGCTTGCCGCATGCGCGCGTTCACTGGCGCAACCCGCACCGAACGGTGACAATCCCCACCATTCGCGGTTGATTGCGCCGACGCAGCGTCACTGTGGCGCTGATGTCGAGGGGGCCGCCGTGATCATTCGCCACGATGTTCCCGACGCAGACTACCGCGTCGACCGCAGCGCGTTTCCCGTGCTCGCCGACCTGCCCTACGTTGGCCATGGCGTGCTGATCGCGGAGCGCTGGGTGGTCACCGCCGCGCATGCTGTTACCGGCCGACCGGTTGAGTGGGCGGACATCGATGACACGCCGCGCCCCGTCGCAGAGGTGATTGTGCATCCCGGCTACAAGCAAGCGCCGGCGGAGCTGTGGTCGAAGGCGCTGTCGTCGGGTGATGCCGCCCCACTGGACGCCTTCGCCGCCGAGATCGACGACATCGCCTTGATCCGGCTGGTCGAGCCGGTGAGTGGGGTCGCTCCCGCCCTCCTCTACCGTCGAACGGACGAGCAAGGCCGGATCGCCGAGGTCCTGGGTCGGGGCGCCACCGGGACAGGCGTCGAAGGCCAGACCACGGATGCGCTGCGCCGGGGCGAGCTACGCCGTGCTCACCAGCGCGTGACCTCGGCGGACGGGCGCTGGCTGGTGTTCCGATTTGACCCCCCGCCCCAAGCGGTGCCCCTCGCCGGCCAGCCCAGCGACGGCGACAGCGGCGGCCCCGTGCTGATCGAGTCCGGAGGCCATCGGCGCCTGGCGGGCATCGTCTCCCACAAGACGACCGTTATCGACCTCGCGAACTATCACCCGGGGACCTACGGCTCGCTCAGCTACCAGACGCGCATCTCCAGCTACGTGGCCTGGATCGATGCGGTGATCGGCACGACGATAAGACCAGCGTCGTCCTCTGCGCCAGATACGGGGACTATGCCTGCGCCCTAAGTCCGTTGGCCCAGCGTCTGCTGGACTGCCTCCGGTCGCGGTTGATCGCAGCCCGGCGAACGCCTTTACGGTAAATAAGTGTCTCTCACCTAAGTTCAGCCGCAGGATGTCAGGCTGGACGAAGATGGCCGCGGAAAAGCAACGATTCGCACCAGACTTGCTTGCCCTTGTCTCGGTCGGATCAATAGCATCGTTCGTGACGCTTCTGTGCGTCGTGGCCGGACGTTTTCCGGGCGCCCGCCCGCTGCTGACCATCGTCATCATCGGGCTCGGCGCGGGCGGCCTGATCCTGTTTCGGCAGCTCCGCAAAGGCGCCAACAGCCTCGCGGCTGGTGAGGCGCGAGCGCATTACGTCGCCACCCACGACGAACTCACTCAGCTCCCGAACAAGGCGCTGTTCGTGGATCGTCTCCGGCTCGCCGCCAATTCAGTCAGCACGCTTGAGAGCGTCGCCAGCTTCACACTATTTCAGATCGCCTTGGATCGGTTTGAAGAGACGGTCGAAGTTCTCGGGATCAGCGCAAGCGACCAGGTGGTGGTCGAGGCCGCCTCGCGGCTGAGTTCGATCTGCCGCGACACTGACACCCTCGCGCGCGTCAGGGACGATGGGTTCGCATTGCTTTGTGCGGACATGACCAGGGGCGCCGCCGAGGCCATGGCGAGCGAGATGGTTCAAAGACTCTGCACGCCCTACGCCGCTGCGGCCGGCCAGGCCGTAATCACCTGTTCGATTGGCATCGGATTCCTCGCGCCAGAACTCGATCAACCCATCGAAGCCTTTCGGCAGGCTCAGCTCGCCGTTTCCGATGCGCGCAAACTCGGCGGCGCTCGCTATAGCGTGTTCGACCCCTCGATGGATCAGGCGCTCAAGAACCGTAAGGCGCTTGAGGTCGAGCTTCGCCACGCGCTCGCGGAAAATGCCTTGACGATGAAGTACCAGCCCCAGGTCAACGCCAAGGGGGTGCTGGTCGGCGTCGAAGCGCTGATGCGGTGGAACCACGAGCAACGCGGCGTAATCGCCCCCAGCGTGTTCGTGCCGTTGTCGGAGAATTGTGGTCTCAGCGAGTCGCTAGGCCGGCTCGCCATCCGGCAAGCCTTTGCAGACGCGAAGCACTGGGCGGGTCTCAAAGTGGCGATCAATGTGTCGGCCGCGCAGGTGCGGTCAGGCGGACTCGTCCCGACGCTGCTGGAGCTCCTGGCCGAGACGAAGTCCAATCCGCGCAACTTCGAGCTCGAGATCACCGAAGGCGTGCTGCTGGCTGACGAGGCGCAGACTCACGAGACGCTCAACGCAGTCCGAGGGCTCGGCTTCTCGATCGCTCTCGATGACTTCGGCACCGGATACTCAAGCCTCAGCTATCTGCGGCGCTTTCCCGTCGACAAAATCAAGATCGACCAGTCCTTCGTCTCACATCTCGGCAAGCGTCCGGAGTCGAGCGCGATCATCAAGGCGATCCTGGATCTGGCTGAGGCCCTGGAATTGAAGGTGATCGCAGAGGGCGTTGAAACCAAAGCCCAGGCTGAACGTCTCATCGAACTCGGATGCGGGCTTCATCAGGGCTATTTCTATAGCCAGCCCGTGGCCGCAGAGGGCATCGCTGACTTGCTGGCGGGTCGTTCAAAGCTCGCTGCCTGAGGCGCCCACGTCGCGCGGCCCCCGGGCGCCGCCTCAGCGGCCGTTTAGCCATACCGCTTTGAGCCTGCGTTCGACCAGGTTGGAGGCTTCGCTGAGATCGATCGGCTCGACCGCCGACACACCCAAGCGATCGTCGCGGCGCCAGATTATCTCCGCCCAATAAGCCAACCCGGTCCTGCAGGCGATGACCCAGAATTTCGGTGGCAGCAGGCAGCGTTCGGAAAGCCGAATACGTGCGCCGCCTTCGGAAACGTTGTCGAGGCCGCAGTGATGCACCGAACCCGTAATCCGGTCGAAGATTAGGGCGCTGAGAAGCACACGCTGACGCCAAGAGGCGCGCCGTCCAAGGGCAGGCGGCCTGGCAGGAAATCCATCTTGTGCGGTCTGCCGACGTTCTTCGCAGCCGTCGTCAGCATAGACCGGTGAATCGGCAAAGGAAGCTATGGCCCCAATGGTCTCGCGCATCTATCGATCTCGGATCGGAAGGTCTCTCGACTGGTGAACGATCAAATAGCTTGCCTCACAAGTATTAATGGGCTCGGAACAGCAACGTAGCGACTGCCATAGGATGGCCGCGAAAGCCGCCCCTGCCGGCAGACCCACCTAAGTTCTCGCAGCTAGGCGTGCAGGGAGGACTGCGCCGTCGGCTCTGTTTCGCTGGCGTTGTCGAAAATGTACGGTTCCAGCGTCGCCTGGGCCTCGATGCGCAGCCTGTGCCAGCGACCGCCGCCGTAGTAGGCGAGGCTGCCGGGCTCGGCGTCGCCGTGGCCGTTGTAGTAGGAGAGGCAGTCGCGCAACGGCGCCGAGGCGATGTCGGCCTGGCGGCAGTGTTCGGCGTAGGCCGCCTCGGGCTCGCTGCGCACGTCGACGATCCGAGCGCCGCGTTCGCGCATCGTCTGCAGCATCCACACCACGTAGTCGCTATGGGTGTCGATCGCGTCGGTGAAGTTGAAACTGCCGCCGCCGCCCTGGGGGCCGGAGACGATGAACAGGTTCGGGAACCCGTGGCTGTGCAGGCCGAGGAAGGTCTTGGTGCCTTCCGACTCCCACTTCTGCTTCAGCGTGCGGCCGCCCCGCCCGGTGATCATGTTGAACGTCGAGGTCGCCATCCACTGGAAGCCGGTCGCGTAGACCAGCACGTCGAGCGGATATTCGACGCCTTCGTGCACGACGCCGCGCTGGTTGATGCGGCGCACGCCGACCGGCGCCGTATCGACCAGGTGGACGTGGGGCAGGTTAAACGATGGCAGGTATTCGTCGTGAAACGTTGGCCGCTTGCACCCATACGGGTAGTACGGCCGCAGCGCGGCGGCGGTCTTCGGATCGGTGACGATCGCGTCCACTCGCGCCCGAATCTGCTCCATGATGCGGAAGTTGGTGTCGAGCTGCTTTTCCAGCAGCTCCTCGGGGCTGAGGGCCCGTTCGTACTGCTTGCGCTCCTTGAAGTCGGCGACCTTGCCTGAGAGGTAGTCGTCGTTCGCCTTCATGGCGGTGCGGCCGGCCGATATCTTGGCGAACCGCGCGCGCCTCGCCCGGGCCCAGCCGGGCTCGCCCGCCCAGGCCAGCTTCTCTTCCTCGGTGGTGGCGCGCTGGTCGCGCACGTCGATGGACGAAGGGGTGCGCTGGAACACGTAGAGGTCCTTCACGATCTTCGCGAGCTCGGGGATCGCCTGCACCGCCGTGGCGCCGGTGCCGATGATCCCGACGGTCTTGCCCCTGAGATCGACGTTGTAGTTCCAGCGCGAGGTGTGGAATGACTCGCCGGCGAACGTCTCCATCCCCTCGATGCGCGCCAGTTTCGGCGTGGTCAGGATGCCGTTGGCGAGGATCACGAACCGGGCGCGCATCTTGTCGCCGCGGTCGGTCTCGACGATCCAGCGCCCGGCGGCCTCGTCCCAGTCGGTCCGCTCCACCGTGGTGTGGAACAGGCAGTGCTCGTAGAAGCCGAACTTGTCGGCCAGACGCTGGCAGTACTCCAGGATCTCGAAGCCCGACGCGAACTTCATCGTCGGCACGTAGCCGGTTTCTTCCAGCAGCGGGAGGTAGCTGTAGGCTTCGACATCGCAGGCAATGCCTGGGTAGCGGTTCCAGTACCAGGTGCCGCCGACGTCCCCGCCCTTCTCGCAGAAACGCACGTCGTTGAACCCGGCCGCGCGCAGCTTGTGCCAGAGCAGCAGGCCGGCAAAGCCCGCGCCGACGACCAGGATCTCGCACTCGTCGGTGAGCGCCTCCCGGGGGACGGGGTCGGCCGAGTAGACGTCGGCCAGGTACTTGGCGAAGTCGCCTTCCATGGCGATGTAGTCGGCGGCGCCCCGGCGCACCTCCTTGAAGGCGCGGTATTTCGCCTGTTCCTCGGCGTTGAAGGTCGCGCCTGGCGGCAGCTCGGGCAGCGTCGTCAGCGCCTCGTCGGTGACGATGGAGTAGCCCTTGCCGGCGATGCTCACGTTGGCCTTCGCAGCCCGGGTGTCGAAGACCTTGCGGCCGCTGGCGGGATCAACTCGGATCGACACGGTCATTTCGGGCACCTCATCTGCGCGCTCAGCCACCACCTTGGCCTGCCCGCGGGCCGGCCTCAATACGGGACGTGTCAGCCGCGCGTTAAGCCTCCTCGGCGAGCGCCGTCCCGCGCATGGCTTTCTCGGTCTCGGAGAAGCTCTCCAGCTTGCCCAGCGTGCCCAGGCCTTGGGCCACCAGCGCGGCGGTCGCGGTGGCGAACCGGCAGGCTTCGAGGGGCGGCCAGCCCTGCGCCAGCGCGGCGATGAACCCGGCGCAATAGGAGTCGCCGCAGCTCGTGGTGTCGATCGGCTGGATGGCGTGGGCGGGCACGCGGTGGCGCTCCGCCCCGATCGAGACGTAGGAGCCGCGCCCGCCGTCCTTGATGATGCAGGCCCCGGCGCCCAGCGCGCGGAACTGCTCGGCGGCCCCGGCGATGTCTTCCAGTCCCGACAGAAAGGTCGCCTCGGCGGCGCTCGGCATGAAGTAGTCGACGTGAGGCAGCAGGCGCTTCAGCTCGTCCAGCGCCGAACGGCGGGGCCCGATCAGGTCGCAGGTGACGACCGCGCCGGCGCCCTTCGCCGCGCGCAGCAGCTCCGCGCCAGGACCTCCATCGGTCGCCACGCCGCCGACCGAGGCGTAATGGACGAAACCGCTGGCGCAGGCCGCTTTGACGACAGCATCGTTGATGGCCGCGCCGACGCCGGCGCCGGGGGCGTGGTAGCTCGATCGCCGACCATCCGTCTCCACCGCCAGCAGCGTCGCCGAGGTGCGCTCGCCAGGCTTGGTGATCAGCAGACGGGTGTCGACCCCTACCGATTCGAAGCCGAGCCGCACATAGGCGCCGTTGAGGTCGTCGCCGACGGCGCCAACGATCGTCGTCGGCACGCCGAGCTTGCCGGCCACCATCGCGGCCCCCCCGGCGGTGCCGGCCGGCACGCAGGCGATCCCGTCGATAAGAAGGGCGCGTTCGGTGTGGGTCAGCGCGTCGACGGGCCGTGCGCAAATGTCGAGGGTGGTGAGGCCGATGGTCAGGAGCCCAGAGTTCATGCCGCCGCCTCCGCCCTACGCCTTGCCGCCGTAGCCCGCGGGCCGCGACTTGGCGAAGAATTCCTCCCACTGCGCCGGCGTCAGCCGCGAGGGCTCGCCCAACTGCCGCGCCAGCACGTACTGGCGGCACATGATCTCGAGGCGATGCGCCAGGCCGACGGCCGACCTCAGGCTGCGGCCGCGGCAGATCATGCCGTGGTTGCCGAGGAGGCAGGCCGAGCGATGCTCCAGCGCCTCGGCCGCGCTGTGGGCCAGCGCCTCGGACCCGTAGGTGGCGTAGGGCACACAAGGCACGTCGTCGCCGCCGAAGACGCCGACCAGGTAGTGGAAGCCGGGCAGCGGCTGGTTGTGGCTGGCGACGGCGACACAGTAGTCGGAGTGGGTGTGCACCACCGCCCGCGCGTCGTCGTAGCGGCGGTAGATGGCCGCGTGCATCTGCCACTCCGAGGAAGGCGTCAGGCCGGCGGCCCACGCCCCGTCCGGCCCGACGTAGACCACCGCATCCTCCGAGATGGACTCGGCCGAGGCGCCGGTGGGCGAGATCAGCATGCCCGCGCCGCAGCGGCAGCTGAGGTTGCCCGAGGCGAGCTCGTTCAGCTTCAGCTCGGCCGAGCGCTGGTACTGCAAGACGAGGTCGCGCCGCAGGGCCTGTTCGTCGCTGCCGCTCATCTGCCGACCCTCCATGTTTGCGGCCGACCCTGTGCTGGGGAAACAGCCTCTGCGCAAGGTCTGCATTCGACGGACGCCGACGTCAGCGGGTCGGCGAGCGGCCGCCCCGGTTTGCCAGCTGTGCTATACCGCTGTGAACGCTCGCTTGGGGAGAGAGCATTGCAATATCGCGCCGCCCTGCTGGCCTGCCTCGGCGCCGCGATGGCGAGCGACCCTGCGCTGGCGGCCACACGGTGCGATCCCGCCGCCGCCGCCGCGGCCGCGACCCCCGGCGGCCCGACCGCGTTCGCGCGCCTTTACGCGGCCTGGCGGCGCGAGAGCGAGCGCATCGCCTTTTCCAGCAACACGCGCGATTACGCGGCGTTGCCGAGCTTTCGACGCATCGTCGCGCTCGGGCCACCGGCGGTGCCGCTGCTCACGCAGAAGCTGACCCAGGATCGGGGCATCGACTTCATGCTCGCCGAAGCCGTCGTGCAAATCTGCGGCTGGGATCGCAGCGAGCTCGCCGGCGCGAGCGAGCAGGCGTTGCGCGACAATGTGCTGAAGCGGCTAGAACCCGATGGGTTCAGGTTGAACCAACCTGAACCCTGAATCGTGCTCTGAGACTTTGAGTCTGGAGCGCGTTCGAACCGCAAAAGCGATTCCACTTTTGCTGAACGCGCTCTGGGCCGTAGCCGCTAGCCCAGCGCTCGCGCCACTTTCCTGGCGCGCGGCTGGGTGGCCTTGATCTCGGCCAGCTTCTCGTCGACGTGCTGCGTGAACACGTATTCGGCCGGCCGCTGCTTATCGAGCGGGATGTCCGGGGCCATCGGGCCGTCGGTGCGCACGCCGCGCAGCATGACTCTGAGCGCCGTCAGCGGGCGCTTGACGGTGTCGGCGACCGCGCTGGCTTCGAAACCGGAGTGGACCATGCAGTCGGCGCACTTCTCGTAGTTGCCGACGCCGTACTTGTCCCACTCGGTGTTATCCATCAGCGCCTTGAAGGTCTTCTCGTAGCCTTCGCCGAGTAGGTAGCAGGGCTTCTGCCAGCCGAACACATTGCGGGTCGGGTTGCCCCAGGGCGTGCAGTGATAGGCCTGGTTGCCGGCCAGGAAGTCCATGAACATGGTCGACTGCGTGAACGACCAAGCCTTGCCGCCGCGGCCAAGCTTGAGGATGTCGCGGAACAGCTGCTTGGTCTTGGTGCGGCCCAGGAAGTTGTCCTGGTCGGGCGCGCGCTCGTAGGCGTAGCCCGGCGAGACGGTGACGCCGTCGATGCCGATCGCCTTCATCTCGTCGAAGAACTTCGCCACCCGCTCCGGGTCAGCGCCCTGGAACAGGGTGCAGTTCAAGTTGCACTGGAAACCTTTTGATTTGGCGAGCTTAATCGCCTTCACGGCGATGTCGTAGACGCCGTCCTGACAGACCGAGTGGTCGTGCATCATCTGGTCGCCATCGAGGTGGATCGACCAGGTGAAGAACGGGTCGGGCTTGTACTGGTCGATCTTCTTGGTCAGCAACAGGGCGTTGGTGCAGAGGATCACGAACTTCTTCCGCTCCAGGAAGCCTTCGACGATCTTCGGCATGTCGCGGTGCAGCAGCGGCTCGCCGCCGGCGATCGAGACCACAGGGGCGCCGCATTCGTCGATCGCTTCCATGCACTGCTCGACCGAGAGGCGCTGGTTCAGGATCTCACCGGGATAGTCGATCTTGCCGCAGCCGACGCAGGCGAGGTTGCAGCGGAACAGCGGCTCGAGCATCAGCACCAGCGGGTAGCGTTTCACGCCGCTGAACTGCTGCTTCATGATGTAGGCGCCGACCCGCGCCGTCACCGCCAAAGGAATGGCCAAGGAAGAACTCCGCTGCAGTGGGTGACCCGGTTGAGTCCCCGCGCCCATGCGGGACTTAGGCGGCCCTGGCCATGCGATCAAGCTGCGCGGCCCGCAACCTCTCGCCGCGTGTTCGATTGATCACAGGTTACCCGGCCGTCGCGGCGCCTTGGCCGGGGGCTGACTTTACGGCTAAGACATCGCGCCAGGGCGGCGACCGTCCGTCGGGATGGAATCAGCGGGGAACGGCGGTTGACCGAGACCGAGGCGCCGGGATCGAACCGCGTCAGGCGCGCGGCTGTCATCATCGCGCTGATCGGGCTGGTGCTGGCCACCGGCATCATCGCCTATGTCGGGTTCGGCAAGGTGGTCTCGGCCTTCGCCGAGATCGGCTGGAAGGGCCTGCTCGGCCTTTGCCTGACTTATCTGGGGCCAGTGGCGCTGCTCGCCGCCGCCTGGCTGGTGCTCGACCCCGGCGCGCCGCCGGCCAAGACCTGGATCACCTTCTATTTCGCTCGGCTCGTGCGCGATGCGTCGGGCGAGCTGCTGCCGTTCTCCTCGCTGGGCGGCTTCGTGTTCGGGGCCCGGGCGGCGATCCTCGGCGGCGTCGATCCGGCGGTGGCCATTTCGACCACGGTGGCGGACGTCACCGCTGAGTTTATCGGCCAGCTCGGCTTCACGGCGATCGGGATCGCGCTGCTCTGGTACCGGCCCGGGCCGCAGGGCGAGAACCAGCAGCTGATCACCTCGTCGATCCTGGGGCTGGGCGCAGGCGTGCTGGCGGCGGCGGCGTTCATTCTGCTGCAGCGTCGCGCCACCGGCCCGATCGAACGCGCCGTCGGCCGCTGGGCCCCAAGCGCGCTTGCCCAGACCAGCGCCGTGGTGAGCTCGCTGCACGGTCTCTACCAGAAGCCGGCGCGGCTGACGGTGAGCTCGGTGCTGCACCTGTCGGCCTGGGTGCTGGGCGGCGTCGGCGTATGGGCCGGGCTGTGGATCGCCGGCCGGCACATGAGCCTGCGCACCATCATGGGGGTGGAGAGCCTGGTCTACGTGGTCCGCACCATCACGTTCGCCGCGCCGATGGGCCTGGGCGTGATCGAGGGCGGCTATGTGGTGGTCGGCCACCTGTTCGGCCTGACCCCGGAGTTCGCGCTGGCGCTGTCGCTGATCAAGCGGGTGCGCGACATCGTCATCGGCCTGCCGGCCCTGGCGTTTTGGCAGGTGATGGAGGGCCGCCGGCTGCTGGCGACGGGCGCGAAGCCGCCGGAGCCGACGTCCGAGGCGTCCTAGAGCACGATGGGTTCAGGTTGACCAACCTGAACCCTGAATCGTGCTCTAACCTCTTGAATCTGGAGCGCGTTCGAACCGCAAAAGCGATTCCACTTTTGCTGAACGCGCTCTAGTCGTCGCTCGAACTGGTCGCCGGCTCTGCGCCGACCTGTATCGCGGGCTGCGCGCCGCCGGGATCGAACTCGATCCCGACGATGAACCAGCTCGTCCCGCCTGGCGGCTTCTTCATGAAGGTCTGAATGGTGATCGTCCGGGCGCCGTAGACGTACTGGTGGCTGAGCCGCGCGATCGATCCAGTCCCGCTACTGCTGTTGTAACTGAAGCCGGTGTTGTTGACCGAGGTCGGGGCGCCGGGCGGCAGCGACGCCGCGATCTGGGCGAACCCCGCGGCGGCGGTTGGTGTCTGCAGCGACGGATCGAGATGGGCGTCGTGCCCGGGGTCTTCGTTGGTGCGGATCTTCTCGAAGAAGGCGCGGGCGACGCCGTCGCTCTCCTTGTCCATCACCGGCAGGCTGCAGGCGCCGAGGGCGAGCGCCGCGGCGAACGCGGCCAGTATCGATGCTGCTTTCATTGTCGCCGCTCCCGTCGCCTGATAGCTCCCTTGGGAAACCATGGGATCAGGAGCGTTCGGCATGTTCAAGGGTGTGGATCACATCGTCGTCGCGGTGAAGGACCTCGACGCCTCGATCGGGAAATACGAGGCCATCTACGGCGCCCAGGTCAGCGACCGCAGCGAGGCCGCGGCGGCCGGCATGAAGATGGCCTTCTTCCGTTTCGGCGACAGCTATGTCGAGCTGGTCTCGAACCTCGGCGACGATGGCCCGATCGCCAAGCGGCTCGCCGACCGCGGCGAGGGCGTGCACCTGGTGGCGATGAAGGTCGACGACCTCGACAAGACGTTGGCGGAGCTGCGCGAAAAGGGCGTGCGGCTGGTCGGCGATCCGGGGCCGGGCAACGCGGTCAGGGGCCAGGTGTTCGTGCATCCGTCGGAGACCGGCGGCGTGCTCACGCAGCTGGTGCAGCGCTAGCGGCGCTCACCGCATGAAGCGGTAGCCGACCCCCGGCTCGGTCAGGATGTGCTTGGGCGAGGCGGGCTCGGCTTCGAGTTTCTGGCGCAGCTGGCCGACCAGCACCCGCAGGTAGGGCAGGTCCTCGACGTGCGCGGGGCCCCAGATCGCGGTCAGCAGGGCGCGGTGGGTCAGCACCTTGCCGTCGCCCTCGGCCAGCCGCGCCAGCAGTTCGTACTCCTTCGGTGAGAGCCGCACCGGCTCTCCTGCCCGGCTGACCAGGCGCTTGACCAGGTCGAGCTCGAGTTCGCCCGCCTGGATCACCGCCTCGGCGCCGACGCGCTCCAGCTTGTGGCGCAGGGCGACGCGCAGGCGGGCCAGGAATTCGCCGACGCCGAACGGCTTTTGCACGTAGTCGTCGGCGCCGAGGTCGAGCGTGGCGATCTTCTCGGCCTCGCGCTCGCGGGCCGACAGCACGATCACCGGACCGGCGTAGAAGGCGCGGGCGGCGCGCAGCAGGTCCTTGCCGTCCATGTCCGGCAGGCCGAGGTCGAGCACCACCGCGTCGGGCGAGGCCGAGGCGATCGCGCGCAGGCCGGCTTCGCCGGTATCGGCGCGCAGGGCCTCGAACCCGGCCGCGCCCAGCGCCGGTCCCAGGAACCGGTGCATCTGCGGCTCGTCGTCGATCACCAGGATGCGGGGCTTGTAGGCGCTCATAGCAGCCAGTGCGGGGTCCGCTTCTCTTTCGGCAGGCTGATCAGGATGCGGGTGCCACGGCCGTCGTGGATCGGGCTGGCGGCGGCGATCCGCCCGCCCATGGCCTCGACGAAGCCCTTGGCGATGGCTAGCCCAAGCCCGGTCCCGGCGCCGGCCGCCCGATCGCTGCTCTCCTCAAGCCGCTGGAAGCGCTCGAATACCTGCTGCAGCTGGGCGGTGGGAATGCCCCTGCCCTCGTCCTCGATGCTGATGACGACGTTGCGCTCGTCTTCATAGACCGCCGCTTCGATGCGCGAGCCGTCGTCGCTGTAGCCGATGGCGTTCTCGAGGATGTTGACCAGCGCCTGTTCCAGCAGCGCCGGATCGGCCGGCACGGTGCTGAGCGTCGGCGGGTAGTCGCGCACCAGCTCGCGCTTGCCGAGCCGGCGGGCGACGCGCTCGGCGGCGGCGCTGACCACGTCGCGCAGGTCGGTCGCCTGGGTGCGGGGCGCGACGCCGCCGCCTTCCAGCTTGGTCATGTCGAGCAGGTTGCCGACGTAGCGGTTGAGCCGCTCGGCTTCGTCCCGGACGCTCTCCAGCAGGTCCACCTGCACCGGTCGCTCCAGTTCGGGGCCGTATTCGATCAGAGTGGTCACGGCGCCCAGCACGCCGGCGAGCGGGGTGCGCAGGTCATGGCTGATCGAGTTGAGCAGCGCCGTGCGCAGTCGCTCGGAGCGGCGCAAGGCGTCGGCCTCGGAGGCTTCGGCGGCGAGCTCGGCCCGTTCAAGCGCGATGGCGCCCTGGTCGAGCAGGGAGAGCACGTAGCGCTCCGCCTCCGCGTCGGCCTGACCACGCGGCTCGATCGCCGCGACGCCGGCGCGGGCGCTGATGCCTTGCAGCGGCCAGAAGGTCCAGCCGGCCGCGGGCAGCGTGCCGGTGCCGGCGCCGGCCGCCTCGCCGTGCTCCCAGGCCCAGCGCGCGGCCGCCATGTCCTGGGCGCCCAGTGTCGCAATGCTGGCCTTGTCCTGGGCGCTGAGCGTGGAGAGCGCCGGCGCGGCGGCGGCCGGGGCGATCTCGCCCCCCGTCGGCAGCAGGATCATCGCCCGCACGCCGGTCGCCGCCGCCAGCTGCTCGGCCAGAGCGGTCGCGGCGTCGATCTTCTTGGCCGAGGCCGACAGCCGCCGGCTGGCCGCTAGCAGCGCAGTGATCGCCGCAGCGCGGCGCGACGTCGCCCGCTGCTGGTCCTGCAGCCGGCCAGCCAGGGCGCCCGTCACCAGCGCGACCGCCAGGAACACCAGCAGCGTCAGCAGGTCGGTCGGCGAGCCGATCACGAACGAGTAGCGCGGCTCGAGGAACAGGTAGTTGTAGACCAGGAATGCGAGCCCTGCCGCCAGCAGGGCGGGACGCAACCCCTGACGCACGGCCGCGGTGAACACGGCCGCGAGGAAGATCATGCCAAGGTCGGACGCCCGGAAGGTTCGATCGAGGTACCAGGCGGCCACGGTGGCGACGGCGACGTAGCCGAAGCCCGGCAGGTACTTGCGCCAGGCGCCCGGCTCGCGCGCCACCACCTGGCGGAGGCTCGGCCCCTGCGGCTCGGACGAGCGCTCGGTGACGATGTGCAGCGCGACGCCCTGGGCGTGGCGCATCATGGCGCTGGCGAAGGAGCGACCCAGCGCCTCGCGCCAGCGGCTGTCGCGCGACTTGCCGATCACCAGCTGGGTGACGTTGTTCTTGCCGCAGTAGTCGGCGACCACGGTGACGATGTCTTCGCCGGTCAGCGACAGAGTCGCGCCGCCGAGCTGCTCGGCCAGCTTCATCGCCTCGTTGACCCTGGACAGAGAAAGGGTGCTGGGCGGCGCGCGGCCGGCCCGCTCGACGTGGGCGACGGTCCAGGGCGCGTCCATCATCTCGGCCAGGCGCCGGCCGGTGCGCACCAGGTGGTCGGCCATGGCGTCGCCGCCGACCAGCACCAGGATCCGCTCCCCGGCCGGCCACGGCCCGGAGACGCCGGCGCGGCGCATCGCCCCGATCAGCTCGTCGTCCACCGCCTGGGCCGCGCGGCGCAGCGCCAACTCGCGCAGGGCGGTGAGGTTCTCCGGTTTGAAGAAGTGTTCCGAGGCGAGCCGGGCGGTCTCTGGCACGTAGACCTTGCCCTCGGCCAGGCGCTGGCGCAGCTCGGCGGGGGTGATGTCGACGATCTCGATCTCGTCGGCCTTGCTGAGCAGGCTGTCCGGCACCGTCTCGCGCTGGCGCACGCCGGTGATCTTCCAGATCACATCGACCAGGCTCTCCAGGTGCTGGACATTGAGTGTGGTCCAGACCGAGACGCCGGCGTCGACGAGCTCCACCACGTCCTGCCAGCGTTTCGGATGGCGCGAGCCAGGGGCGTTGGAGTGGGCGAACTCGTCGATGAGCAGCAGTTCGGGCTTGCGCGCCAGCGCCGCGTCGATGTCGAACTCCAGCAGCGTGCGGCCGCGATAGTCGATCGGCTTGCGGGGCAGGATCTCCAGCCCAGTCGTCAGCGCCTCGGTCTCGCGGCGGCCATGGGTCTCGACCACGCCGACGAGGACATCGCGGCCTTCGGCTTTGCGCCGCGCCGCCTGCGCCAACATCTCGTAGGTCTTGCCGACCCCCGGCGCCATGCCGAGGAACACCTTGAGCCGGCCGCGCCCCGCCTTCGCCGCTTCGAGCAGAAGCGCATCGGGATCGGGGCGGCGCGGCTCGTCGAGCGTCATGCCGGCTTAGGCTGAGCCTTTGGCATCGCGGCGTCTAGAGCCCGGTTGGTCATCAGCACATTGACGTGCGGCTGGCCGATGAAGCCAAGGAACGGCTGATCAACGTGGTCCGAGATCAACTTGCGCACCGCGTCGGGCGCAGCCCCCCGCGCCTTGGCGATGCGGTCGGCCTGGAGGTCCGCATAGGCCGGCGAGATGTCCGGATCGAGGCCAGAGCCCGACGTCGTGATGGCGTCGTCGGGGATCTGCTGGTGGCCGGTCGACTTGCGCAGCGCGTCGGCGTCGCCGGCGACCCGCTTGGCGAGGTTGGGGTCCAGCGGACCATAGTTCGAGCCGCCGGAGCTGGTCGGGTCGTAGCCGTTGCCGGCCGCGGACGGGCGCGGGTGCAGGTACTCGTCCTTGGCGAAGCCCTGGGCGATCAGGGCCGAGCCGATCACGTGGCCGGCCTTGTCGGTCACCAGGCTGCCGCCCGCCTGGTAGGGGAAGGCGACCTGGCTGATGCCGGTGACCACTAGTGGGTAGCCCAGGCCCAGCAGGAGCGTGAAGAGGATCGTGGAGACGATCGCGGGGCGGATTTCGGAGAGCATGACGGTCCTCAGGGCCTAAGCCAGGCCGATCGTGGTGATGATGATGTCGACGATCTTGATGCCAATGAACGGCGCGACGAGGCCGCCCAGGCCGTAGATCAACAGGTTGCGCTGCAGCAGCCGACCTGCGCCGATCGGGCGATACTTCACCCCGCGCAGGGCCAGCGGCACCAGGGCGATGATGATCAGGGCGTTGAAGATGATCGCCGAGAGGATCGCGCTCTTGGGATCGAAGTGGCCGTTTACGATGTGGCCCAGCTGCATGACGTTGAGCGCGCCCAGCGCCGGCAGCGAGCCGACGAAGATCGCCGGCAGGATGGCGAAGTACTTGGCGACGTCGTTGGCGATCGAGAAGGTGGTCAGGGCGCCGCGGGTGATCAGCATCTGTTTGCCGACCTCGACGATCTCGATGACCTTGGTCGGGTCGCTGTCGAGGTCGACCATGTTGCCGGCCTCGCGCGCGGCCTGGGTGCCGGTCTGCATCGCCACGCCGACGTCCGCCTGAGCCAGCGCCGGGGCGTCGTTGGAGCCGTCGCCGCACATGGCGACGAGCCGGCCCTTGGCCTGCTCCTCGCGGATCAGCCGCAGCTTGTCCTCGGGCGTCGCCTCGGCGAGGAAGTCGTCGACACCCGATTCCGAGGCGATGGCCGCGGCGGTGACCGGGTTGTCGCCGGTGATCATCACCGTGCGGATGCCCATGCGGCGCAGGTCGGCGAAGCGCTCCTTCACGCCGGCCTTGACCACGTCCTTCAGGTGGATGACGCCGACCAGCGCGCCATTTTCGGTGACCGCCAGCGGCGTGCCGCCGGAGCGGGCGATCCGGTCGACGGCCGCGTTCACTTCGGCCGGGACGGCGTTCGGCGGCATGTTGATCATCTTCAGGATCGCGTCGACCGCGCCTTTGCGCCAGCTGTCAGCGCCGGCGTCGAGGCCGGAGAGCCGCGTGGTGGCGCTGAACGGCACCGGCGTCGACTCCTTGGGCGGCACGCCGCTGAGGCCCTTTTCCAGCGCCAGGTCGACGATCGAGCGGCCCTCGGGGGTCTCGTCGGCGAGCGAGGCCATCATGGCCGCCCGCATCGCCGCCTCGGGGCGCACACCGGGCGCCGAGACCACCTCGGTGGCCATGCGGTTGCCGTGGGTGATGGTGCCGGTCTTGTCGAGCAGCAGGGTGTCGCAGTCGCCCGAGGCTTCAACCGCGCGCCCGGAGGTGGCGAGCACGTTGAACTTCAGCAGCCGGTCCATGCCGGCGATGCCGATGGCCGAGAGCAGCCCCGCGATCGTGGTCGGGATCAGGCAGATGAACAGCGCGCCCAGCAGGATCGGGTCGAGCTTGACGCCGGAGTACTGGCCAAGGCCGAGCAGGGTGACGCAGACGATCAGGAAGATCAGGGTCAGGCCGGCCAGCAGCACGGTCAGCGCCATCTCATTGGGCGTCTTGCGCCGCTCCGCGCCTTCGACCATGGCGATCATGCGGTCGATGAAGCTGTTGCCGGGCTCGGCAGTGATACGCACCTTGATCCAGTCGGAGACCACGGTGGTGCCGCCGGTGACGGCCGAGCGGTCGCCGCCGCTCTCGCGGATCACCGGCGCGGACTCGCCCGTGATCGCCGACTCGTTGACCGAGGCGACGCCCTCGATGATCTCGCCGTCGGACGGGACCATGTCGCCGGCCTCGACCAGCACGACGTTGCCCGCGACCAGCTTGAACGCCGAGGTGGGAACCACCAGGCCTTTGTCATCGACGATCAGCTTGGCTTTCACATCGACCCGCTGGGCGCGCAGGGCGTCGGCGGCGGCCTTGCCGCGGCCCTCGGCGATGCTCTCGGCGAAGTTGGCGAACACCACCGTGAACCAGAGCCACAGCGCGATCTGGAACGCCCACCACGGATCCGCGCCGGTGCGGAAGTCGTCGATGGTCGAGACGGTCGCCAGCGCGGCGACGATCTCGGTGGCCAGGATCACGGGATTGCCGGTCAGCTTGCGCGGATCGAGCTTGATGAAGGAGTCCTGGATGGCCCGGATGACGACGTGGGACGACATGGTCGTTCCCGCGACGGCGGAGCGGCGCTTTTCACCCAGATGGACGGCGACGTCGGTCATTGGAATCGGGCTCCGGAGAGATCAGTGCTGCTTCGCCACGACATCCAGCACCTGGAAGTGCTCGACGATCGGGCCGAGGGATTGGGCGGGGAAGTACATCAGGCCGCCCATGATGATGATCACGCCGATCAACAGGCCGATGAACAGCGGCCCGTCGGTCGGCAGGGTGCCGGCGGTGGGCGCCAACTTCGGCTTCATGGCGATCGAGCCGGCCATGGCCAGCACCGGCAGCACATAGGCGAACCGGCCGAGCAGCATGGCGACGCCGAGCGTGGCGTTCCAGTAGGGAACGTTGGCGGTGAGACCAGCGAAGGCCGAGCCGTTGTTCCCGGTCGCCGAAGCGTAGGCGTAGAGTATCTCCGACAGACCGTGCGCGCTGCCCAGAGGCGCTTCCAGCTGCTTCAACGCGACGGGAACCACGGCGGCGATGGCGGCGAGGCCCAGGGCCGACAACGGCAGTGTCAGCGACGCCAGCATGGCGAACTTCACTTCCCGCGACTCGATCTTCTTGCCGAGGTACTCGGGCGTTCGTCCGACCATCAGCCCGGCCACGAACACCGCGATGACGGCCATCACGATGATGCCGTAGACGCCCGAGCCGACGCCGCCGGGGAGGATCTCGCCGAGCTCGATCATGAACATCGCCATGCCGCCGCCGAGCGGCATGTAGCTTTCGTGCATGGCGTTGACGCCGCCATCGGAGGCGCCGGTGGTGAAAGCGGTCCAGACGGCAGACGAGGGCGCGCCGAAGCGGACCTCCTTGCCCTCCATGTTGACGAGCGTGCTGGCGTGCACGGCGTGCATCGCCGGCGCGGGTTGGGTCTCGGACCAGTAGATCACCGACGAGGCCGTGACGATGAAGATCGCCATCACGGCCACCAGCGCACGGGCCTCCTTGCGCGCCAGCACCACGATGCCGAAGGCGAACACGCAGGCGTAGCTGAGTGTGTTCATCTCAATCTCTTCGATCAGGTTGGTGATCGCGTTGGGGTTCTCGAACGGGTGGGCGGAGTTGGCGTTGAAGATGCCGCCGCCGTTGGTGCCAAGCTGCTTGATCGCCTCCTGGCTGGCGGTCGGATAGAGCGTGATGGTCTGCTTGGCGCCTTCCATCGTCACCGCGTTGGCGCCGGCCGAGAGGGTCTGCGGCTCGCCCAGGGCGACGAAGGTCAAAGCGACGACGATGGAGATCGGCAGCAGCACATAGAGGCTGATGCGAGTCAGGTCGGCCCAGAAGTTGCCAAGACCCTCGCTGCGGTGGGCGATGAACGCGCGCGACACCGCCGCGGCCAGGGCGATGCCGACGGCCGCCGACAGGAAGTTGTGCGAGGTCAGGCCGGCCATCTGCGAGAACGACGAGAGCGTCGATTCCGGCGTGTAAGACTGCCAGTTGGTGTTGGTGATGAAGCTGATCGACGTGTTGAACGCCAGGTCGGGCGACGTGCCCTTGAACCCCTGCTGATTGAACAGGGGCACGAGGTCTTGGAAGCGCAGGATCAGGTAGAGCACGACGAAGCTGGCGATGCTGAAGAACAGCATCGACATCGCGTAGCTGAACCAGTTCTGGCTCTTGTTCGGGTCGACGCCGAAGGCGCGGTAGAGGACGCCCTCGACCGGCTTCAGCACCGGGTCGAGCCATGTCCGTTCGCCCTGCCAAACCCGCGCCAGATACGCGCCGAGCGGAATGCCCAGAGCGACGGTGATGGCGATGGTGACGAGAATCTCGCCCCAGCCTCGCACGTCCATGTCGATACGTCCTTCTCGTCGGAATTCAGAATTCGCCCCGAAGGGCGAGAGCTCAGGCTAGAACTTGTCCGGGCGCAGCAGCGCCGCGACCATGTAGCCGGCGATGACCACGACCGCGGCCGCGTAGATCAATTGAACAATCATCGTCAGACCTTCCGCAGCGCGGTGGCGTAGAGGGCGTAGAGCAGGAGCACGGCCACGCCGCCGCCGATGTAGATCAAGTCAATCATCACGAATCTCATTGTATGAGGCGCTTAGCGCCGGGAGGATATTTGGGCTCGGGGAGATCAAAACTCGACCGGGAACGACGCCATCGGCCGTAAGGAACTCATAAAGACGCGGCGCCCCTTCGCGCGGGCGCATCACCCGTTCCTGCGACCTTGGCCTGTCCTTCCTCGGCGCGAGCGAGTACGGCGCAGGCGGCGGCCAGCCGTTCCATGGTGACCCGGAGGCTCTCCTGGTCAATTAGGTAGATGTCCGTAAAACACTGAGACGGCGAGACACCGACCCGTTCAGCGATCACCGGTGTCTGGGCGGGACCACGTCCTTGAACATGTCGAACGACTTCCAGGCCGGCTCGACCGGCTCGGCGCCCTCTTTGGGCGCGTAGATCGACGGCTCGATCAGATCGAGGCGGGGAATGTAGCGCGGGCAGTTGGGGAAGATGTCGGTCGGCGTCAGCTTCACCAGCATCTGCGCGCCCGGGAAGTCTTCCAGGCCGGGGTCGTCGAGGAAGATCTCTGCGGTCCCGTTGATCCGCAGCCGGCCGGGCTTGTCGCCGATGCGCATGAACAGCAGGCCGACTCTCGGGTTCACCTTGATGTTGCCGAGGCTGCGGAACATGCCGTTGCCGTCGTAGTCGGGCCAGATCAGCAGGTCCGGCGATGCGATCCGCACGAAGCCCGGCGGTCCGCCTTTGAACGAGCAGTCCGGCTGGCCCTCCGCGTCGGCGGTGGCGAGGAAGAAGAAAGGGCTCTCCTCCACGAACGCCTTGTCCGCTTCGTTGAAGCGCTCTCGGCGCAGCTTCTCGTCGAGCCGGTCGGCCAGCGCACGGCTGCCAAAGCGATCCTGCAAGTCACGTTGGCCCGGGTGGTACATGGCATGACCCTCCCCCACGCGTGGCACGCTAGCGCAGGATCAGCCGGCGGTCAGCGTCTGCGTGGTGACCAGCCGCGCCCCGGCGGCGGCGAAGACGGCGTTATGCCGTTCGATGATCTGCGGCACGGTCTCGGCGCCCCAGCTTACGGTGCTGTGGGCGTCGCAAACCACCGTCACCGTGAGCCCGGCGTCGATGGCGCCGCTGACGGTGGCGGCGATGCACTGGTCGGTCTGCGCGCCGAGCAGCACCACCTCAACCGCGCTCTGCTCCGCCACCCACCGGCCGAGCGCCACGTTGCTGAAGGCGTCGCCGACGCTCTTGGAGAAGGTCGGCTCATGCTCGGCCTGGCCCAGCGCCGGCCAGATCGGCCAGCCCGGCGCGCCGGGCGCCAGGCTGTCGCCAGCCGGGCCATCGTGGCGCACGAAGGCGACCTTGCGCCGCGTGCGCCTGGCCCAGTCCAGCACCGCCCGGGCGCGCTCGACCAGGGCGTCGGCGTCATGCAGCGCCGGCTCGGCGACGCCGTCGAACATACCCGTCTGCAGGTCGATCACGATGACGGCGGCCGTGCCGGCTGGCGCATACTCAGTCATGGTGAGAACATAGCACGAACGACGGTCGCAATCTACCCCTTGGCCAGCGCCTCGCGCCGCTCTTCCAGCTCCAGCCATTCCTCCTCGGCGTTGGCCAGCTCGGTGCGGGCGGCGGTGAGGCGGTGCATGGCGGCGTCGAAGGCCTTGCGGTCGCGGGCATAGAGGTCGGCGTCGTCGAGCCGCGCTTCCAGCGTGACGATCTCGTCGGAGAGGCGGGGCATGGCCTTGTCCAGCGCCTGCAGCCGGTGCTGGTCCTTGTAGGTGAGCTTGGAAGGCGTGCGCGGCGGCGCGGGGGGATTGGCGGCGGGCCTGGCGGACGCAGGCGTCGGCGACGGCGCGCGCACGGCGTCGAAGAAGCCAGGGTTCTGGCGCACGAAGTCGCTCCAGCCGCCGGGGGTCTCGACCGCCCCGCCCGCTCCGTCCAGGGCGATGGTCGAGCTGGCGAGGCGATCGATGAAGTCGCGGTCGTGGCTGACCAGGATCAGGGTGCCGTCATAGTCGGCCAGAACCTCCTCCAGCAGGTCCAGCGTCTCCATGTCGAGGTCGTTGGTGGGCTCGTCGAGCACCAGCAGGTTGGCGGGGCGGGCGAGCGCCCGGGCCAGCAGCAGGCGGTTGCGCTCGCCGCCCGACAGGGTGGCCACCGGCTGGCGCAGCTGGCTTTCCTGGAACAGGAAGTCCTTGGCGTAGGCCGCGACGTGCTTGGGCCGGCCGCGCACCATCACCTGGTCGCCGCCGCCGTCGGCCAGCGCCTCGCGCAACGTCAGCTCGGCGGTGAGATCGGCCCTGGCCTGGTCGACGTAAGCGATCTCCAGCCCGGTCCCGAGCTTGACCTCGCCGGCATCTGGCCGGATCTCGCCCAGCAACAGCTTCACCAGCGTGGTCTTGCCGGCGCCGTTGGGTCCCACCACCGCCAGCCGGTCGCCGCGCAGGATGCGGGTGGAAAAGCCCTTGATCAGCACCCGCTCGCCGAACGCCTTGGCGAGTCCCTTGGCCTCCACCACGCGCTGGCCGGAAACGCCGCCGCTCTCAGCCGTCAGCGACAGAGCGCGACGCTGGTCGCCCATCAGCTCGGCCTTGCGCTCGCGCATCGCCGCCAGCTGCCGCGCCCGCCCCTCGTTGCGGCTGCGCCGGGCGGTGATCGAGCGATAAAAGGTGTAGGTCTCGCGCTCGATCGACTTGCTGAGCCGGCGCAGCGACTCGGCCTGGTCGGCAGCAATGCGCTCGGACCAGGCGTCGAAGGCGGCAAAGCCCCGATCCAGCCGCCAGATGCGGCGGTCCTCGAGCCAGAAGCAACGCTGGGTGACGCGTTCCAGGAAGGCGCGGTCGTGGCTGACGATCAGCGCGGCGCCGCGGGCCTCCGCCAGCATCGTCTCCAGCGTCTCGATGGCGAAGATGTCGAGGTGGTTGGTCGGCTCGTCGAGCAGCAGCACGTCCGGCTTCTCGGCAAACGCCCGGGCCAGCGCTGCGCGGCGCTGTTCGCCGCCAGAGAGACCTTCCGCGACGCGGCCTGGGTCGAGGTCGAACGCTTGCAGCGCCGACTCGGCCTCATGGGGCGGCGCGCCGCCGGCGCTGGCGTAGGCCAGCAGGGTCTCGCCGGCGACGTCGGGCTCCTGCGCCACCAGGCTGATCCTGGCCGCCGGCGTTAGTGTGCGATCGCCGCCGTCGGGCTCGGTGAGGCCGACCAGCATGCGCAGCAGGGTCGACTTCCCCGCGCCGTTGCGGCCGACCAGGCAGGCGCGCACGCCCGGCTCCAGCGCCAGATCGACGCCGTCGAACAGCATGCGCGGCCCGTCGGCCAGGCGCACGTCCTTGAGGGCGATGATCGGGGGGCGGGCCATGGCGGGTCTTTAGCCGAAGAGCCAGGAAGCAACGAGCCTGCGGCCCTTCGCCCCCTCCGTCTCGCCTCGCTGTCGCGCGGCGATCCACCTCCCCCGTTTCGCTGCGCTACACGGTGGAGGAGCAAAGTTGGTTGAGCCTTGTCCTCCACCGCGAAGCGTAGCGGCGCGGGGGAGGTGGCGCGGCGCGTCAGCGCCGTGACGGAGGGGGCGCAAGGCCGCTACAAAGACGTCACTCAATCCCCGCCAGCACCGCCTTCACCGCATCGAAGATCTGGCCGATCTGGCTTTCGCTGACGATCAGCGGCGGCGAGAACGCGAGGGTGTCGCCGGCGGCGCGCAGCATGACGCCGTGGCCGAGGCCACCGACGAGCGCCGCGTAGCCGCGGGCCCCTGGCGCGCCGGGCCGCGGCGCGAGGTCGATCGCGCCCATCAGGCCGAAATTCCGGATGTCGGTCACGTGCGGCGATCCGCGCAGGCCATGGATCGCCTCGGCGAACGGCCCTTCGAGCTCTAGCACGCGGGTCAGCAGGCCCTCCCTTGCGTAGATGTCCAGCGTCGCTAGGGCGGCGGCG
>DATNIH010000251.1:0-3995 GCA_035604515.1 Caulobacteraceae bacterium
TTTTGAGTCCGGCGCGTCTACCAGTTCCGCCACGCCCGCGACGGCGCACGCCGGTTAGCCGGTCAAGCTCGCCGCGTCCACTCCGCGCCGATCTAGCGCGGCGACACGGTCTGGTCGATGGCGCCGAAGAGCGAGCGGCCATCGGCGTCCAGCATCTCGATGCGCACATGATCGCCAGGCTGCATGAACGGGGTCTTCGGGGCGCCCTGCAGCAGTGTCTCGACGGTCCGCAGTTCGGCGATGCAGGAATAGCCCGCGCCGCCAGCCGCGACCGGCTTGCCGGGACCACCGTCCGCGCCGCGGTTGGACACCGTGCCCGAGCCGACGATCGTGCCGGCCGCCAGCGAGCGGGTCTTGGCGGCGTGGGCGATCAGGGCGCCGAAGTCGAAGTTCATGTCCTGTCCGGCGTCGGCGCGGCCGAACGGCTGGCCATTGAGATCGACGCACAGCTGGCCGTGCAGCTTGCCGTCCCGCCAGGCTTCGCCCAACTCATCCGGCGTCAGCGCCACCGGCGAGAACGCCGAGGCGGGTTTGGACTGGAAGAAGCCGAACGACTTGGCCAGCTCGTCCGGGATCAGGCCGCGCAGCGAAACGTCGTTGACCAGCATGACAAGCCTGATCGCCGCCAGCGCGGTCTCGCGGTCCGCGCCCAGCGGCACGTCGCCGACGACCACCGCCACCTCGGCCTCGAAGTCGAGCCCCCAGGCCGGATCGCCGGCGGGGATCGGCTCGCGCGGGCCTAGGAAGCCGTCGGATCCGCCCTGGTACATCAGCGGATCACCCAGGAAGCTCGGCGGCATCTCGGCGCCGCGGGCGCGGCGCACCAGCTCGACGTGGTTCAGGTAGGCCGAGCCGTCGGCCCACTGATAGGCGCGCGGCAGCGGGCTGGCGGCGTCGGCGCCGCTGAACGGTCGGCGCGGAACCTCGCCGGCAGCCAGTTTGCGGTCCAGCGCCCGCAGAGCAGGCTCGGCGCGGGCCCAGTCGTCGAGCGCCGCCTGCAGCGTTGGGGCGATGTCGATGGCGTCGGCGCACCAGCCAAGATCGCGGCTGACCACCACCGGCCGGCCGTCGCGGCCGTGTTTGAGCGAGGCGAGCTTCATCGGCCGGCCGGGCGGATCACGCCGCCGGCGCGCGCGCCCTCGTCCCAGCGGCTCTGGCCGCCGTAGACCACCACCTCGCACAGGATGTCGCCGCCGGGCGCCTCGGACCACAGATAGCTGCGCTCAACCGTCACCTGCCGGCCGGCCGGCGAGAAGCCGTCATAGGCATCGCCCCAGGGCACGACCGCGGCCAGCTCGCGCCACTTCAGCGTCAGCGCGCGCTCCAGCTCGTCGGCGGCCATCGCGGCGAGGTCGTCTTTCAGGTCGCTCATGCGCCTCCTCGACGCCACATGACCAAGCTAACGCGCGACGAAGCGACCCGAAAGCCGGGGCGTGCGAGACAAGCGCGCAACTCCCTGATACCCGAGCGACATGTTGCGACGGCTCTATGACTGGATGATGCGGCTGGCCGCCTCGCCGAAGGCGCCGCTGTGGCTGGCGATACTCGCCTTCGCAGAGGGCTTCTGCTTCCCGATACCGCCGGACGTGATCCTAATTCCGCTGGTGCTGCAGAGCCGGGAGAAGGCCTGGCGCTATGCCTTCATCACCCTTTCGGCCTCGGTGCTGGGCGGCTCGATCGGCTACATGATCGGCTTCTTCCTGCACCCGGTCGGCATCTGGCTGCTGTCGCTCACCGGCAGCAACCCGCACGAGTTCGAGCATTGGTACAAGCAATGGGGCGTGCTGCTGCTGGCCCTGCCGATCCCCTACAAGGTGAGCGCGATCGCCTCGGGGATGTTCAAGGTGCCGTTCCCGCTGTTCTTCGGCGCGTCGATCGTGATCCGGGGCATCCGCTTCAGCCTGGTGGCGGGCCTGGTGCAGCGCTACGGCGAGCATGCGAAAGCGTTCATCGAGAAGCGGCTCGGCCTGGTGGTCAGCGGCGTCGCGCTGGCGCTGATCGGCGCCTTCCTCGTCTGGCGCTTTGCGACCTGAGGGGGCTATGGGCGGGGCCATGCGCGCGTTCGACCTAGTGCTGCGGCGATGGCCGATCTTCGCCCTCGTCATCTCAGCGGCGATGCTGGCGATCGCGCACGGCTTCCAGACCTTCGGCCACCTGGCGCCGTGCCACCTCTGCCTGAAGCAGCGCGAGGTCTACTGGGCGGCGATGGCGGTCAGCGCGGTGGCGATCATCGCCGGCCTGACGCCGATGCGCGGACCGGGGACGCGGATCGGCTGCGCGGTGCTGGTGCTGGTGTTCGGCTACGGCGCCTATCTCGCCGGCTTCCACGCCGGGGCCGAGTGGCATTGGTGGAAGGCGCCGGTCACCTGCGCCAGCAGCGGGCCGGTGAACCTCTCGGCGCTGAAGGCGCTGCTGGCCGGCGGCGGCGCGCACCAGCCGGCATGTGACCAGGCGCCGTGGGTGTCCGTCGGCCTTTCGATGGCCGGCTGGAACTTCGTGGCGTCAGTAGGCCTGGTGGTCGCGAGCCTGCTCGCGGCGCTGCGCAGGGGAGATCCGGCATGAGCCAGCGCCCGTTGCCGCCCCGGCCCGGCGTCGGCGCCGCGAAGGCGCGCCTGGACGAGATGCTGCGCGTCGATCACGCCGGCGAGGTCGCGGCGGGCGCGATCTACCGCGGGCAGCGGGCGGTGCTGCGCGCCTCGCCTACCGCCGGCCGCGCCCTGGCCGAGATCGCCGACATGGAGGCGCAGGAGCAGGAGCACCTGGCGCGGTTCGACGCGATTCTGATCGAGCGGCGGGTGCGGCCCAGCCTGCTGGCCCCGCTCTGGCGCGCCGCCGGCTTCGGCCTCGGCGCCGCCACCGCCCTGATCGGCCAGAGCGCCGCCCACGCCTGCACCGAGGCGGTGGAGACGGTGATCGAGGGCCATTACGCGGCCCAGATCGCCGAGATCGAGACCGCCGAGCCGGCGCTGGCCGCCGAGCTGAACCGCTTCCGCGACGACGAACTCGCTCACCGCGACACCGCCGTCGCCGCCGGCGCGCACGATGCGCCGGCCTATCCCCTGCTCACCGCCATCGTGCGCGCCGGCTGCCGCGCGGCGATCCGCATCGCCGAGAAGGTCTGACGCCATGGATGTCGAGGCGGCGCGACGCGAGGCCGAGACGCCGGCGCAGGCGGGCCGCGGCGACCTCGACGAGGTGGTGCAGACGCTGAGCGACGCCTTCGCGGCCGATCCGCACATGGACTGGTTCATGCGCGCCGACGCCGGGCGCGACGCTGCCCGCCACGCGTTCTTCCACATGCTGATCGCCGGTGAGGGTCTGCCGAAAGGCCGCATCGACCGTCCCGCCGGCGGCGGCGCCGCGGCGGTGTGGATGCCGTTCGACTGGCTGGGGCCGATGCCGCTCAGCGCCGAGTTGCGGGGCCTGCCGGTGATGCTGCGCACCAGCGGCCTGGCGCGGTTCGGGCGCCTGATGGCGATCCGCGCCGACCTCGACCGCCACCACCCGATGGATCGCGAGCACGCCTACCTGTGGTTCCTCGGCGTCGCGCCCGCCGCCCAGGGCCGCGGCGTCGGCTCGGCCCTGCTGCGCGCCGCCAATGCCCGGCTCGACGCGGCGGGCCTGCCCGCCTACCTGGAGACCGGCACCACCCGCAACGTCGCCCTCTACCAGCGCCACGGCTACCAGGTGATCTCCGAGCACAAGGCCCGCCCCGACGCGCCAAACATGTGGAGCATGTGGCGCGAACCGGGGAGTTCCAGAACGATTTGATTTTGCTAGGGTTATTCCGGCACTGGTTCAGCCGCCCCATCAAGCACCCCAGCATCTGACGCGAATGAGCGCGGATCGGCGCGGCTAGCGGCGAACATTCTCACGCGATCGTGTAGCCCCGCTACCCCTGGCCATCCGAGCTGTGTTCTGCTTTCGTTCCGGCATGGGCCACCGCAACGCCGACCGCATCTCGATCGTCATGCGCCGCGCAGCCGGCGAGACGG
>DATNIH010000252.1:0-2883 GCA_035604515.1 Caulobacteraceae bacterium
CCCGAACCCGACCGACGTTTACCCCACGACTGTCCGCCACTCCGCCAGGGCGGCGGAGCGTCTCTCCCGGTAGTCTTGGCGGCTGACGAGGTGGCGCTCCTGGGCGAAGTGGTTGTGGACGGAGGCGTGGACCGAGCTGAACTTTTGCAGGGTCTTCATCCTGCGGAAGCGGGCCATCGCCCGCTCGCGTCGTCGAAACGGCAGGTGGCTGTTCTCAGCCCGGTTGTTCAGCCAACGGCCGGTCTGCTGGCGATCGGCGGCCCCGATCTCCTGCAGGGCTGCGCCGTATGAGCGCAGGCCGTCGGTGACGATCGCCTTGGGTCGGCCATGGCGCTTCAGCGCCTTCTTGATGAACCTGAGCCCCGCAGCCTTGTCCCGCTCCTTGGTGACAAAGGACTCCAACACCTCGCCCTCGTGGTCGATCGCTCGCCACAGGTAGCGCATCTCGCCGTTGATGCGGACGTACATCTCGTCCAGATGCCAGCGCCAATGGGTGAACTGGCGCATGTGATGGACCCGCCGTCTCCGGATCTCGCTGGCGAACACCGGACCGAACCGGTTCCACCAGAGCCTCACGGTCTCGTGGCAGATGTCGATGCCGCGCTCGAACAGCAGGTCCTCGACATTCCTGAGCGACAGCGGGTATCGGACGTACATCATCACCACGAGGCGGATCACCTCGGGTGAGGAGTCAAACCAGCGAAATGGGTTGGGCGGCTCTCTAAGCGGCGGCTTCAGCGGCTTCATCCAGCCGCCCTACCGCGCCCCGGTTAGCCTGCCGTGAATTTTGGGCTGACAAGCCCTTCAACAGCCTTCATGCCCAGCGCGAAGCCTGTGAAGCCTATGTTCTCAGCCAAGCTGGCGAGGGCTGGCGCGCGCTGCCGATGGCATACGACGACGGTGGCTACTCCGGCGGCAACCTCGATCGCCCGGCCCTTTGCCAGCTGTTGGCCGATGTTCAGGCGGGGAAGATCGACACTGTGGTCGTTTACAAGATCGACCGCCTGACGCGATCGCTCGCCGACTTCGCCAAGATCGTCGAGACCTTCGATGCCAGGGGCGTCTCATTCGTGTCAGTCACCCAGGCGTTCAACACCACGACGTCGATGGGGCGGCTTACGCTCAACGTGCTTCTCTCCTTCGCCCAGTTCGAGCGCGAGGTCACGGGCGAGCGCATCCGCGACAAGATCGAGGCTTCGAAGAAGAAGGGCATGTGGATGGGCGGGAACCTGCCGCTCGGCTACGACGCGCCGACCGATCCCGTCACCCGCGCGCTCGCGGTCAACCAGGCAGAGGCCGAACGTGTCAGGCTGATCTTCGACCGCTACCTCGCGCTCTGCTCAGTCCACGACCTGCAGCGGTGGCTGAATGAACAAGGCATTCGGTCCAAGGCTTGGACGAGCAGCCGCGGACGGTCGGTGGGCGGTTGCCCCTTCGGTCGCGGGGCGCTGTTCCACCTCCTGAAGAACCGCACGTACATTGGCGAGATCCCCCATCGAAAGGCCAGCTACCCCGGCTCCCACCCGGGTATCGTCGACAGTGCGACGTTCGATGAGGTGCAGGCTAGGCTTGCCAAGCAGACCCGCCGAGCGCGCGAACCGAAGCGCGTGGCGGCCGCGCCGCTCAAGGGTCTTATCTTCGACGCCACGGGTGAGCCGATGAGTCCGGTCCACACACATCGCCGGCGTGGCAAGGTCTATCGCTACTACGCCTCGACGTCGCTGTTGCGTGGCCGACGCGCCGACGCGAGTGACGGCGTCGTGCGTCGGGTCCCAGGCCCCGCGCTTGAGACCCTCGTCCGTGACGCCCTCGCGCGGCTGGCTGACAAACCCAATATCGAACTGCCGGGACCATTGATCACGGTGGACGTCGGCTCCGGCGTTCTTGAGATGCGCGTCCCTCGCGCGGCCCTCACCCGCAACGCAAGCAGCGCCGACCGCGAACTCGCGGTCCTGACGACGCGCCTGGCGCCCGGCGAGGAAGTCCACGTCGACCCTGCGGACGAGGCGATCGTGAAGATGGTCCTTCCTTGTCAGCTGCGTCGCGCGGGCGGAGTCGTTAGCATCACCAACGGCTCCGGGACGCGCCGCCGCGCCGATCCCGACGACACCTTGATCGCAGCACTCAAGGCAGCGCATGCGCTGCTGGCCGAAGGATCCGACGGACCGGTGGGACTCGTCGAGTCGGCGCGTCTCAGGACCGCGCCGGATGATCCCTACAAGCGGACCCTCATCCGGCTCGCGTTCCTCGCACCCGACATCCAGTCCTCGGTCCTCGAAGGGCGGCAGCCCATCGGGCTGAATCGCCAGCGTCTGGTCTTGGGCGCAATCCCGCCCGCCTGGGCGGATCAGCGGCGACTGTTCGCCTTCCCCTGATCGGCGGGACAAATTCCCTGCTTGGCAACGAAAATTGCCTGCTCGGCTGCGTAGGGAATCTGATGTCGCCTGCGAGCTAAGCGCCTGACTCTGCAGTGGAAACTCATCCTCTGGTTAGCGGCGGAGCCAGGCCCTCGGCCGCTGAATCACGAGAATTCCCTGCAAAATTCCCTGCGAGCAGGGAAACCCAACCGGATCTCAGCCGAGTGGAGACAGACGAGCGCTGGCCGGCGCGTCCGTAGCGAATTCTTGGCGCGTTTGGAGACGCCAGCAAAGTTTCGGGATGGAATTTGGCCGGGATTTCCGGAGGTTGGGGCACACACGCCCCATCTCTTAGCGGCTACCAGTTGCCGCAAGGAACTGCGTGGCGGTGAGAGAGGGATTCGAACCCTCGATAGGGGTAAACCTATACACGCTTTCCAAGCGTGCGCCTTCGACCGCTCGGCCACCTCACCCGCTCGCAGGAGCGCCGCGCACTATACCGGTGCGGCTTTCCCCGCAATAGAGC
>DATNIH010000253.1:0-39561 GCA_035604515.1 Caulobacteraceae bacterium
CAGTGGGTTTAGCCTCGCCGAGGCGATCATCAGGGCTGATAGGACAAGCCAGGTGATCGCCGGCGCGGCCTTCTGCGCATGGGGTAGCCACGACAGGTCAGCGCCCGGCGACCAATTCGAGGCCGCGAACGCAATCTGGACTAACCCGGCCGCGATCCCAACGACCGCCACGGCGCCGCGCTCCAGAGTCCAGCCCTTAGTGACCGCCTCACGCATGATGCCGCCCAACGCGAAGTAGCAGCCGAAGCCGAGTAGCGAGAGCGTCACGACGGGGTCGGGAACGATGGGCAGCGGCCTGTGCGTGAGGAGCGCGGCCAGGCGCAGCATCCAGTAGGCCGCGCTCGCTGCGCCGATCAGCCGAAGGACGAGACCGAGCGGCCAGCGCCAGAGCAGCGCCAAGAACACCGCAGCATAGAAGATCACCTCGACGGGCAGCGTCCAGAAGACGCCGTCCAGCCACGTCCCCGTCGGCCAAAGCATTATCGAGCGCAGGTAGCGCGCGCCGAGGTCCGGATAGGTCGCCTGCACAAGACAGAGACCCGCGATGGCGGTCGAGCAAAGCCAGACCGCCGGCATCAGCCGAACGATCCGATTGCGCGCAAAGGCCCACGGCGCCGCGCTCTCCGCAGAGGCGGCGATCACATAACCCGACAGCACGAAGAAGATCTCGACGCCCACCCAGCCGGCCCACGAGAGCGGGATAGGGCCGATGTCGTGACCGTAGTGGAATGCCATGACCATGGCCGCGGCGGCGAACCTGATCAGGTCCAGGCCGAGGACATGCCGCTCGTTCGCCCGCTCCATCGCCCGACCACTACCGCCGCGCTAGTCACTCGCCAACCCTAGAGGCGCGCCGCCGCCTGCCAGGATCCGCTCCCCGGTCAGTTTGACCAAGCCTGCACCGCAGCCATAGTGTCAGCCAGCGAGGAGGGGCGGCGATCAAGGGCGGCGAGCCGGACCGTTGTTTTGGCTTCCAGCTACGCGGTCGCCGAAGTGAGCTACCGGCTGGTCGAACGACCGTTCATCGACCTCGGCGCGCGCCTCGTCCGGCGCGGCGCCGCGGTCATGGGTTAGTCCTCACAGCCGCTTCTTCGAGCCGCACTTGGCGCAGGTCGCGAAGCCCTGGGTGCCACGGCCGATGCGCCAATCGTGGCCGTTGAGCAGGCACGTCACAACCGCTGATAGCCGGCCCAACCAGGTCATCGTCGGTCGCTTATCACTTTTGCCTGGAGCCGCCCATGGACGCCGCCGCCTGGATCGCGCTCGCCGGCGTGATCGCCACCTTCGCCGTCAATGTGGGCGCTTATCTGATCGCTTGGGGCGTCATGAAGGGCACTTTGGTGGCGCTCACCGCACGCGTCGCCCTGCTCGAGGGCCAGATGCGCGCGCTGGACGAGCTGAAGCTCGATGTCGCGCGGCTCGAGACCCGGCTGGATGCGCTGATCGAGCACGTCCGCGACCTCGCTGCGTCGATCCGCTGGATGCGTGAGCCGGGCGGACGCCGCTCGGCGCGCGCGCCGGCCTGATCCCCCACTTTTCCCTCCCACCAAGACAGGACGGTTCCGATGTCCAACACCAATCCCTTTTCCGTCGTCGCCGCCGACGTCAAAGCCGCGGTCGAGACCATCACGGGCGGCCTCAAGTGGTTCGCCGTCGAGGCCAAGCTGGCCATCGGCTGGATCGACCGGTCCGTGCCAGGCGCGCAGACGGCGCTCGCCATCCTGTTCCAGGCCGCCGACGGCGCGGCCGCGGCGCTGCAGGCGCACGCCTCGACCGGGCTCGCCGACCTCGTCTCCGGCGCGGTCGAGGAGGCGGGCGGGACGCTCGCAAAGCTGATCGCCGCTTCCGGGCTCGATCTCACCAGCAAGGCGGTGCTGAGCGCCGCCGACGTCGCCACCGTCACCGCCGCCCAGTCGATCGCCCACAACGCAATCAGCGTCGCCACCGCCAAGCTGCTCGGCCAGGCCGCTCAGGCCGCCGGCGCCGCGCCCAATCCCGCCATATCCCAGCCAGCTTCCAACCCTGCCGTCCCGGTCGCCTGATGTGGAAGCTGTCGCTATTCGCCGCAGCCGCCACCGCGATCGGCGGCTTTGCGGCCGGCTGGAAGGTGCATGACTGGCGAGACGGCGCGGCGGAGGTTCACGCGGCGCGCACCGCGGTGAGCACCATCCAGCGCCAGGCCGCGGCGAGCCAGACCATCGCCGTCGCCGACCAGGCCGCGCAAGACCGCGTCCGCACCGTCACCCGAACCCTGATCGAGAAGGTTCCCGTCTATGTCAGCGCGACCACTGATGCTCGTTTTCCCCTGCCTGTTGGCTTTGTGCGCCTGCACGACGCCGCAGCCGCCGGCGACGATCTGCCCGCCGTTGCCCCAGGCGCCGACGGGGCTGATGACGCCGCCAGCGACGTTGCAGCGTCTGCGGCCGCCACCGTCATCGTCGGCAACTACGGCGCATGCCATGCCGACCAGGCCCGGCTAGCGGAACTGCAGGCCTGGGCCAGGAGCGTCGGCCTGGCGAAGTAGCGCCGCATCACCGATCAGCACGGACAAGCGCCTCCGGGGTCGACCCCCGGGGGCGCTTTTCTGCGTCCGCGACCCGCCGCGCCGGCAGCGCCTCGTCGACAAGCCAAGCTTAACGCGGTTGTGTCACTCCTGCTCTGATTCCGCCGTGACTTGGGAGGACCGATGCGCCGACTCTTCCTCCTCGCCGCAGCGCTTTGTCTGCTTCCGGCCGTCGCTTTGGCCGACGATCCGCCGGTGCCCGACAAGAGCGGCTACACGGTGTTCGATCCGGTTCCGGACAACGAATTGCGCAGCCTCTGCACTGATCGGCCGACCAAATCGACCTCGCCCTGCACCGTCGACACCGGCCACTGGCAGGTGGAAAGCGACGTCTACAACTATTCCACCCAAACGGCTGACGGCGTCACCACGACGACGCAGCTATTCACCAACCCCACCCTGAAACTTGGCCTGACCAACGGTCTGGATGTCGAGGTCAACGTCGCGCCGTACGAGCAGGTCTCGACACACGATGCGACCGCCGGCGTGACCACCACCCTGAGGGGCGTCGGGGACCTGTTCGTGAAGGCGAAGCTGAACCTGCTCGGTGACGACGGCGGCAATGTCGCCGTCGCCCTGGAACCCTACGTCAAAGTCCCGACGGCGCCGCTCGGCGTCGGCAACGGCGCGGTGGAGGAAGGGATCCTGGCCCCGATCCAGCTCGCGCTGCCGGCCAACTGGCAACTGGTGATCGATCCCGAGTTCGATCTGCTGGCCAACGCGGCAGGCGCCGGGCGTCACGGCAACATCTCCAGCCTGCTCAGCTTCAGCTACCCGGTGAGCAAGACGCTGACCGCATCGCTCGAGGTATGGGGCGACGCCAACTTCGACCCGGCCGGCACGGTCAAGCAGGCGTCGTTCGACCTTGGCGCGGCGTGGATCCCGGCCAAGGCGCCGAACTTCCAGCTCGACGGCGGCGTGAACCTCGGCCTCAACCGCGCCACGCCAGGGGTCCAGGCCTACGTCGGCGTCTCGCGTCGATTCTAACCGAAGCTCAATTGTCGAAGGTGGGATTGTCCCGCTAAGAGCATGCCCATGATCGCATGGGCCACCGCCGCGCCGGCCATCGGCGCCGCCTTCGTCGCCTCCACCGTCGAGGTTGTCGAGGCCTTCACCATCGTCCTCGCGGTCGCCAGCGTGCGGGGCTGGCGTCCGGCGCTCTCCGGCGCCGCCGCGGCGTTGGGCGTGCTCGCGCTCGTGGTCGCAGGTCTGGGTCCATTGCTGAACCTAGTTCCGTTGCACGCGCTGCAGCTGGTGATCGGCGTGCTGCTGCTGCTGTTCGGGCTCGGCTGGCTGCGCAAGGCAGTGCTGCGCGCGGCGGGGCTGATGGCGCTCCACGACGAAGCGGCGATCTACACCCGCGAAAGCGCCCGCATCGGCGGCGAGGTCCGCTCCGCGGCCGCCGCGAACGGCGTCGCCGCGATGGCGTCGTTCCAGGCGGTGCTGCTGGAGGGGCTGGAGGTGGTGTTCATCGTGCTGGCGGTCGGCGCCGGCCGCGGCCTGATGATCCCGGCGTCGCTCGGCGCGCTGGCCGCCTTCTTCGCCGTGATGACGTTCGGCTTGCTGGTCCGCAAGCCGCTGGCGAAAGTGCCTGAAAACACGTTGAAATTCGGCGTCGGCGTCATGCTTTCGGCCTTCGGCGTGTTCTGGACCTCCGAGGGCCTGGGCGCGCCGTGGCCCGGCGACGACTGGGCGCTGTTCGGCCTCGCGGCCGCTTTCCTTATTGTCGCGCTGGCGCTGGTCGCCGCCGTTCGCCCCCGCCCAGCCGTGGTCACGCCATGAACGTCCTGAAGGAAGTCCTCGAGGAGCTCTGGAGCATGTTCGTCGGCGATCGCCGCCTGACATTGCTCACGCTGGTTATCGTCGCCATCGCGGCGGCGGTGTCGCTGCTGGCCAAGGCCGCCGTCGTTGCGGCGGTCCTGGTGCTGGTCGGCGCGGTCGCCGTGCTTGCGGACGCCGTCTTCGCCGCCGCCCGCAAGGCCCGCGGTTAGGGCAGGTCTCGCTTCGGGATCGCCGCGATCTCGTCGGGCGTCAGCCGGGTGATCGCCTTCACGATCAGTGGCTCTTCGAACGCCCCGTGGTCGTCCTTCAACTGCAGCTGCAGATCGAGCGGATCGCAGATCCAGTCGGAGCCGCGGACGACGTCGACCAGGTGCATGTCAGGCTCCTGCAGCTGGTTCGAGCCAGCCGAGAGATCCAGCCGGTAGATTCGGCTCACGCCCACCCGCAGGTAGATCACGTTCGGGCTGGGAGATTTCCAGCCGTCCCAGTCCCTGGACAGGAAGCAGCTGTCCGTATGGTGGCTGTCGGCGGCCAGGGCCTGGCCGGCGAAGCCGAGCGAGCCTGCGACGGCGAGGCTGGCGCACAGAGCAGTTAGGCGGTTGGACATCGGGCGACCTCCTGTCCGGCAGTCCCTCTGGACGGGAAGATCGGGTCGCCGCAGCGATTTGTCGAGTCCCGGCGGCGGCCCGCGACGCTTGAACCTGTCGCGAGCTTGGCGCAACGTCGTTCGGGGAAGCTGCCGAGGGGCCAATGACCAACAGTTCAAAGGCGCGTCGCGCACGCCGGCTGCGCGTCGCCGCGATCGCAGCGCTCGTGGGATCGCTCGCCTCGCCGGTTTTCGCCGACTGCTACGACATCCTCGGTTGCACCGACCACGACGCCTTCTCCGCGCACTACAGCTACCTGGTCGCGCGGGACGGACCGACCTGCGATTTCCTCTTCACCATGCGCAACCTGATCTACTCGCAGCACGGCTACTGCTTCAAAACCGCGCGCGCGATCCAGGAGATCGGTAACCAGGGCTGCCATATCGAGGACATGTCTGCGGTTCCGCTCAGCCAGATCGAGCGCAACAACGTGGCGACCATCCAGCGCGCGGAGCGGGCGAGGAACTGTCCGGCGTAACCGCTTTCCTTCGTCCTAGGCGAGCGCGGTGATCTGCCGGTCAGTTTCGGGGGGCGCGCCCGGCCCGGACAGGACACGCTGGATCTCAGCAAACAGCTGTTGCAGCTGCAGCGGTTTGGCGGCCAGGCCGTCCATTCCAGCTTCGTGATATTCGCTGATCTGATGGCTCATCACATTCGCCGTCACCGCTACGATCGGCGTGCGCGCCTGCCCACGGCTTCTTTCGCGCTCCCGGATCGCGCGCGTGGCTTCAACGCCGCTCATCCTCGGCATCTGAATATCCATCAGGACGAGATCGAACGCTGACCGGTCGAAAGCCTCTACCGCTTCGACCCCGTCGCCGACGATCGTCAGCTCAGCGCCGACGACTTCAAGGAGCGCCTTCAGAATCAACTGGTTGGTCTCGTTGTCCTCGGCGGCCAGGATGCGCAGGGGATGGTCGCCGGCGACGCTGGGTTCCTCGGTCGGCGCCGCTGATGTCCGGGCAACCGGTTCCAGCGGCAGCTCGCAGGTGAACGTCGAGCCCTGGCCCTCGACGCTGCGAGCGGCGAGCACGCCGCCCATCAATCCCGCCAACTCGCGGCAGATCGCCAGCCCCAGACCTGATCCGCCGTACTTGCGCGTCGCCGAGGTGTCGGCCTGGGTGAACTTCTGGAACACGCTGTCCAGCCGATCAGCCGGGATGCCGACGCCGGTGTCCGTCACCTCCAACGTGAGCCCGACGGTCGTCGCGCGCGCGCTGACGGTGACGCGGCCGGCTTCGGTGAACTTCACCGCGTTCGAGACCAGGTTCGATAGAACCTGCCTGACGCGAAGCGCGTCGCCGAGCCATCGGGCGGGGGTGTTCGGCGCCACTTCGATCGCAAGGCCGATCCCCTTCTGCGCCGCGAGGGGCGCGAACGCCTCGCACGCCGCGCTGAGCAGGTCGTCGAGCGCAAACTCGCCGGCTTCGATCTCGATCTGCCCGGCCTCGATCTTGGACAGGTCGAGGATGCTGTTGAGGATCGCCAGCAGCGACTCGCCGGACGCCTGAATCACGCCAAGCTTGTCGATCACCTCGCTGCCGAGCGGACGGCGCGCCAGCACCTGGCTCATGCCAAGGATGCCGTTGAGCGGCGTTCGAATCTCATGGCTCATGTTGGCCAGGAAGTCGCTCTTCGCCCGGTTGGCGCTCTCGGCCGCATGGCGCGCGGACTCGAGCGCGCGTTCACGGCGCAAGATCTCCTCGGCCATGCGATTGAACGTGCGGCCGAGCGAGGCGATCTCGTCCTCGCCTTCGACCGCGACTTCGCCAGCCTCGCCGCGCTCCAGGCCCTCGGCGGCGACGGTCAAGGCCGCGATCGGGCGCGTGACTTCCTGGGCCAATGCCCATCCGCCAACGGCCACCAGGCCGAGACCCGCCAGCCCAAGCAGGACCACGGTCGCCAGCAGCCCGTTGTACGGCGCGAGCGCATCGGCGATCGGGTAGCGGAGCAGCAGGGCCGTGCGCTCGTCGCCGATCGCGTCGAGGGGCCGCACCACCTCGACCCAACCGCCGATGCGCACCGCGGCCGGCCGCTGGGCGCCGCCGCCCTGGCTCTGCTTCAGCACCGAGGCGGCGTGCGCGAGTTCAGCCTGGGATACCGCGTCGCTCCCGCGCCAGGCGCCGTTGAGTTCCTGCACCAGGATCTGGGGACGCAGGGCAATGGGCGAGAGCGCCGCGAGCCTGGCCAGCTCGGCGTGGTCGAGCCGGGCGGCGAACATCAGTCTTCCGACCGGGGCGGGCGCCCGCACGGTCGTCGAGGCCATCTGGTAAGGCATGCCCGAGAGCACGAAGACGCCCTCGTCGCCGTCAGCGCCCGCGACCTGCTCCAGATGTGCGATCGTGCCTCTGGACGCGGGAAGTCCATCGACCGCAAGCAACTTCCCGTCGGTGTCAACCAGCCAGGCGAGGTCGAGGCCTAGCCGACGGCGCAGGTTCGCGAGCGCCGAGTTGATGGTCGGCATGTCCTTGCTGGCGATCGCCGCCTTGAAGCCGAAATCCTCCGAGAGCAGGTCTGAACTGTTGTCGAGCTGCGCCGCCCGCAGTTGCCACACGCGGTCGAACACGACGGCGCTGGCGTTCAGTTCGTCGCGCACCACGTTTTCCGTGTTCTGGACGAGCGACGCATAGACCGCGGCCCCGATCAGCGTCAGGACAAGGACGAACAGGGTTAGATAGGACGCCGTTAGTTTGCTGCGCAGTCGCTTGAAGCGAAGCGCGGGCTGCCGGCTGAAGAGCGCGGCCGCTACTTGCCTTGGCGCAGCTTGCAATTGCGGACGCGAAGACACGGCCCGGGAGTCCCTAGTGAATTGACGTAGCGTAGGGTGAAAACGGTAAGTTGCGGTGAACGTGCTTCGGGTCGTGGTCTCAGAAGGTCGCGCGCAGGCTCGACTGCAGCGTCGTCTGGGCCTGACGCGGCGCCTCGCCGGCAAGCACGCGTTCCAGCCTGGCGCTCTCGACCCACAAAGTCTCCAACCGCCAATCGAGATACTTGTTCAGCGGCCGGCGCCAGGCGCCGGTGAGCGCCCAACCGTGCTCGTTCTTGTCATCTCCGAAAGCCAGGCTGCGGTCTTTGACGTCGAACATGTCCGCCCGCAGCGTCAGCGAATTGGCGCCCACGTCCTGCGTCGCGGACAGGTAAGCCGAGCGGAAGTTCACATCGACCCAGAGTCCGGCGGGCGTCTCGAACCCCATCTGCGTGCGGCCGCTCAGGGCTTGAGCCTTGAGCCGGGTGTGCTCGCCAATCTTCGCGGTCGCGCCCAGGTCGGTGAAGCTCGTCGCCCACGCCCACTGCCGAGGCGCCACGATCGAGGTGCGATCGCCGCGATTGTCGTAGCGGAGGGCCTCGAGCGTGATCGGCGCCTCGCCGGAACTCCACGCCAGCTTTGCGTAGTAGCCAAGCCTGTGGTCGATTTCGACCGCAGAATAGGTGTCGTCGCTTTGGATCTGGTCGAAAAAGGGTGAGCGCGGCGGCAGTGGGAACGAACCGGTCAGCTGCGACTGGCGATCGTCCAACGCCCAGCCTCGGTAGGACAACAGAGTGCCAGAGGTGTCGTCGTAGCCGAACAGCGCGCCGGTCGCCGCAACTTTGTCGCCGCCGAAGTCGTGCGACACGCTTGCCTCGGCGCCGACCACCTTAACTTCCTCGCCGATCCAGCTGTTGATGGCCGAGGGCGTAATCGTGTCGGTCAGGCCCCAAACCCTGCGGTCGTTCTCCAGCGACACCGGAGGGTAGAAGTAGCCGAAGCGGGCCTGGAACCGGGTCGCAGACCGCGGCGTCGGCTTGAACACCGCGTAGGCCTGCAGAAGATCGACGTCGTGCTCCTGCCCAGGCTGATAGGCGACGTCCACTACAGCGTTCCAGTCCCAGTTGATGCTGGGAGTCCATTCGAGCGCCGCCAGGGCGACGTTGGCGTGACCCTGAAGGCTGGCGGACCCGTCGCCGCCATAGATCGTCTTGCCAAACCCGCCGCCGGTGAAGGATCGCTCGCCGTCGGCCCCGGCAAGCCTCACATCCACCACGCCGTGCAGCGTCTCCGGCGAGAACAGCAGCACCTGGCTGTCCGCTCGCGTTGCGACGCCGGCCATCAGCGACGCGAGGAGCACCGCGGCGGCTGCGCCCGAGCCGACCTCTGCGGCGCATCCGGCAGGGGTCCGGTGTGACACGGCTAGTACATCATACGTCTGTCGGGCTGCGCTCGCAGATCGGCGACCACGGCCTGGCGAACCTGACCCTCGCCCCGGACTCCCACGTTCAGGGTGAGCGCATTGCCGGGCGCCTTCAGATAGGGATGCCACACCCGCACGGCGTGCTCGCCGGCTGGCACACTGTGGATCACCGCCTCGCCGGCCGCGTTGGTTTGAGCAGCGTAGGGCGTGTCGACCACATCGATGTAGGCGATCATGGAGTCGTGGATGTTGCAGCCCAGGTCCACCACGCCCGGCTTGTCGAAGTGGACCACCCGCGTCTCATCGCGGCCATAGAGCTTCAGCTCGAACGTCTTGGCGGCCGAGAACGAGTAGACGTGGTGGCGCACGGAATCGAGGTTCGGAAAGGATACGTCCGCTCCGACCGGTACGATCAGCACGAACGGGTCGAACTGCATGTTCTGCTGGGCCATCCGGTACGCCCAGGGGAAGCGGATCGGTCCAGCGTGCGGCGCGGCGATGGTCACGACGGCGCTCTCGACCGGCTTGCCTTGGGAGGTGCGAACGTCGACGACAACATCCCCTGCGAGCGCATGGAGGGGGATGGCGAGCGCCACTGCCAGAGCCACGATCTGCTTCATGGCTAATGAGCTAGCCGAACTTGGTGAACACTCGGCTAAGCTGCATCGGGCAACCAGAACGAGATGCCGGCAAGGCGAACCTTGGGTCAGATGGCGCTCAGCCGGGCGCTTGCTCGTCCCACCAGGGGTAGCCCTTCGGCATGTCGGCGCTGACCCGGCCGGGGAAGTTCGGCGCACGCTTCTCCAGGAAAGCGCCAACGCCCTCTTTCACGTCCCCGCCGGACCCCAGCGTCATCGCAAAGGCCCCGTCGATCTTCAGCAACCCGAACGGGTCGTCGGCGCCGGCGAAGCGCCACAGCATCTGGCGCGTGATCGCGATCGAGACCGGCGCTGTCGTCTCCGCGATCTCGCGGGCGATTTCGCGGGCTCGGGGGAGCAGCTCCTCGGGCGCGACCACCTCGCTGACCAGGCCGCCGCTCAGCGCTTCGTCGGCGCCGAACACCCGGCCGGAAAGGCACCAGCGGAGCGCCTGAGGCAGCCCGACCAGTTGCGGCAGGAACCAGGCGCTGCCCGCCTCCGGCACCAGGCCCCGGCGCGCGAACACGAAGCCGAAGCGGGCGGCGCTCGAGGCGATCTTGATGTCGGTCGGCAGCGCAAGCGTGACCCCGACGCCGACCGCCGGGCCGTTGAACGCGGCGATGGTCGCCTTCTTGGAATTGAACAAGGCGCCGACGAAGCCGCCGCCGGCGCCGCGAAGGCGTCGCGTCTCGGCCCCGCCGAAGTTCTTGGCGCCTTCGCCGCTCTGGGTGTCGAAGCTGCCGGCGCCCGCCGAGATATCGGCCCCGGCGCAGAAGCCGCGGCCTTCGCCCGTAAGGATCACCGCCCGGATGGCGTCGTCCTCGTCGGCGCGCACGATCGCGTCGGCCAACTCCGCGCCCATCTGCGCGGTATAGGCGTTCAGCTTCTCGGGCCGGTTCAGGGTGACGGTGAGGATGGGGCCGTCGGCCTCATAGCGGATCGCTTCATAGGTCATCGCACGCTCCCGCCGGTCAGGCGTTGAAGTTAAGCCTTAGCCGTATCCCAGATTTGCGGTTGGCTGCGCGCCGGCGCCGCATGTTAATTTGAACCTGTTATAATATTGTTCGGAGTGGTCAAGCGGCGGCGTCGCGGACCCTCCCGATTGCGCGAGCGGGCAAATTGGGCCAACTGAAGCGGGGTGCGCGGGGGCGCAATTCTAGGCGAGTTCGCCGTTCAAGGGTTTTGGCGCGGCTGTCGCCCGCGCCAGGAGAGTTAGACGTGACTTTGATGAACGCCGAAATGATCGGCGAGTTGGACGAGGATGCCGAAGCGCCGCTGGGGCGGCGCGAAGCCGGCAAGGCGGAGCGGCGTCAGCGGATCATCCGCGCGGCGCGCGAGCTGATCCGCGAGACCGGCAACGCCGGGCTGTCCATGCGCGTGCTGGCGGCGCGCGCCGGGGTCAGCCTGGCGACGCCCTACAATCTGTTCGGCTCCAAGCGCGCCATTGTGCTGGCCGTGCTGCAGGACGTGCGCGAGTTCCACGACCGCTTCTCGCACTTGCGCGCCACCGATCCGCTCGAGCGGATTTTCTCGGCGGTCGACATCCAGATCGAGATCTACCTGGCCGACCCGGCGATCTACAAAACCATGTGGGCGGCGGTGTTCGACACCTCCGACGACCTTCGCGCGACCCTGTGGAACGCCAAGCGCGACGCCTTCTGGCGCGGCCTGATCGCCGCGGCGGTGGAAGCGGGCGCGATCGGGCGCGAGGTCAGCCAGGAGTGGCTGCAGCGTCAGCTCGACCACCTGTTCCGCTGCATCATGCTCGACTGGGTGGTGGGCATCCTGCCGCCCGAGGCGGTCGGACCGGCGACGCAGCACGGCTACGCCCTGATGCTGAAGGGCGCCTGCACGCCGGAATGGAGCGGCCCCCTCACCGCACGCATCCTCGGCAGCCAGCTGCGGTTGGATCTGATCCGCAGGGCCGGCGCTTAACCCAGGCGGTCAGCCGGCCGGGTGCAGGCGGTAGTCGACGTCGTCCCAGGTCACTTTCGAGAGCGCTTCCCTGCGCGGCCCCAGGTAGCCGAACAGGAACGCGCCGACCTTGCGCATCTGGATCTCTTCCGAGCCCTCGGTGATGCGGTAGCGGCGGTGGTGGCGGTAGATGTGCTCGAACGGCTTGTGGCGCGAGTAGCCGATGCCGCCGTGCACCTGCATGGCGCGGTCGGCCGCTTCGCAGCACAGGCGGTTTGCCCAGTAATTGCACATCGAGACCTTGTCGGAGATCCGCTTCTCCACCTCGGGGTGGGGCATCTGGTCCATCTCCCAGGCAGTCTTGCGGATGAGCAGACGCAGCATCTCGCACTGGGTGTGCAGCTCCACCAGCGGCCACTGGATCGCCTGGTTGTCGGAGAGCGGCTGGCCGAACGGCCGGCGCGCGCGGGCGTATTTCACGCTCTCCTCGATGCAGTAGACCGCCGCACCCAGTGACCCGGCGGCTTGGCGGATGCGGTTCTCGTGCACGAACGATTGTGCGAGCGCCAGACCGGCCTCAGGCGCGCCCAGGATCGCGCTCTCCGGGACCCAGACATCCTTGAACGACACCCGGGGGTGGTCGGTCGGCATGTTGAACGTCCACATGTACTGCTCGATCTTCACGCCGGGATCGTCAGCCGGGACCAGGAAGCAGGTGATGCCGCGCGCTGCGCCGTCATTGCCGCTGGTGCGGACGAAGAGCGCGCAGTGGGTGGCGTGGTGCATGCCGCTGGTCCACATTTTCTCGCCGTCGAGGCGGTAGCCCGGCGTGCCATTGCGGGTCTCGGGGACGCCGCGTGTCTCCATGTGGGTGGCGTCCGAGCCGTGATGCGGCTCGGTGAGGCCGAAAGTGATCCGCCGCGTGCCCGCGAGCAGGCCCGGGATCAGGTCTTCCTTCTGTTCCTGCGACGCGAAATCCCTCAGCATGACGATGAAGGGGTTGTTGGCGACGATCGAATGCTCCGTCTGCTGATCGTAGTGCAGGCCGAGCCCCTTGGTCGCCAGATGCTCGCGGATCACCGTCATCCACAGGTTCGACCCGTCCTTGCCGCCGAACTCGCTGGGAAGCGCAAAGCGCAGGTGGCCGGCGACGTCGGCGCGCTGCTTGGCCTCGCGCATCAGCGCCTCCCACTCCGGACGCGGCACACCGTCGTGGTCGAAGTCGGTGCGCGCCCACTCCCGCCGGTGGTCGAAGAAGCGGATGTTGTCGTCCTGCCGCTCCAGCGGCTTGATCTCGGCCTCGATGAAGCGGTCGAGCTCGGCGAGATAGTCCTGCAGGTCCTGGGGAACGCTGAAGTCCATCACGGTTCTCCTTTGGCCGGGCCGGAAGGCGTCGGCGGGTCGGCGGCGATGATCCGCCGGTAGGTGGCGTAGCCGGGTTGGTCGACCGCCAGGGTGTCGAGCGTCGAGGCCCACAGGTGCTCGATCAGAGCCGGGTCGTCGGACCGGATATCACCGCTGGCGATGCGCCGGCAGAGCTCTTCCGTCAGGACGGCCGGATCTCCGGCGTGGCCGAGCAGCACGGCCAGGCGGCTCGCATCGGCGCGGTCGGCGTCGGGGCCTTGCAGCAGCTCGCGGCGCACGATCGCCAGCACATTGGCCGCCACCCGGGCGTGGAACGCCAGCCGCCCGGTCAGCGTCGGCGCCAGATCGCGGGTGATGAACTCGCTCACCGCGTCGATCAACTCGGCGGCGGTCGGCTGCTCACGCATGGCGATAGGCGCCCCGCGGCGCAAGGATGGCGAGGAGATCGATCGCCGTCTCCGAGGCGCGGCGACCGATTGCTGCCCGTTCCACGGACCGGTCGCCAGCCTGGAACTCGTGGGCGAACATAGCGCAGCTCATCCCCCAGCGCAGCGTTCCCATAACCTCCCACCATCGCACTCTTTCGGCGTCGGGCCTGACGCCGCTGACAGCCTCGTAACCGGCAAACAGCTCTTCGCGGGGCCCGAACCCGCCGGCCGGCTTATCCACCTCGCCGAAGCGCCAGGACGTGACGCAGATCCAGCCAAGCTCCTCCATCGGGTCGCCCACGTGCACGGCTTCCCAGTCGAGGACGCCCACCAGGCCGTGGGGACCGACGATAATGTTGCCGGTGCGCATGTCGCCGTGCACCACGGTCTGTCGCGGCGCGGGCGGCGGCAGGTGATCGCGCAGCCAGCGGAATGCCCACTCGACGACGGGCCGGGGCGTGCCGTAGCCGCGGTAGCCCGTGTAAGACGCTTCCAGGCTGGCCTGGGGCGAGCTGATGCGAAGCGGGCCGGCCGCGGCGACGTCCACTGCATGGATGTGCGCCGCGGCGGCGCCGATCTGGCGCGCCAGCTTCGGCCGCGCTTCCGCATACTCCGGATCCCGCAGAATTCGTCGCGCGATCGTCTCGCCGGCGAGCCGCTCCATCACATAGCCGCGGCCGAGCCCATCGCCCGGTTCGCACACTTGAACGACTTCGGGGGTCGGCGCGCCGGCGGCGCGCGCCAGCTCGATCAGCCGCGCCTCGGTCTCCATGCCGGCCGCACTCTCGCGTTGGACGAAGCCGCCGGGGTTGCGGCGCAAGATCAACGGCAGGGTCGCGCCGCCAGTCTCGACGTCGAACGCCCACAGCTCCTGGCTCGCGCCGCCCGACAGCCGCTCGAGGCCGACGAGCTTGGCCGCCTCGCCGAACCGCCGCCGCACAACGGCCTCGAGACCGGCCCTGAGGCCGGTCTCGTCTTCACCCGGGACACTCATTGCACTCAACAATAACCCGGCTTGAGGCGCCGCCTAGTGGAAGCGGTAGGACAGGGTGATGCCGTACGTCGTCGGCATGCCGGTGTAGCGGAGGATCGTGTCGTTCACGCGGTCCATCGCCGTCCAGTACCAGGCGTTGGTGACGTTGCGACCCCAGACCTGCACCCGCCAGGCGTCCTTCGAGATGCCGGCCCGCAGGTCGAGCAGGGTATAGGCCGGCACGTTGCTCGGGTCGTAGCAGAGCACAACACCGCCGCAGTTGATTACCGGCTGTAAGGTCGCGGGCTGGGGTCCCGGGTTCGGATTTTGGAAACCCGTGTGCGTCGCGCCGCTGTACTGTACGTTGAACCCAGCGAAGGCGTTGATGTCGTCGCGAAGCTTCCAGTCGTATTCCCCGTCGATCGACGCCTGCCACTCCGGCGCGGATGGGAACGCTTGGCCAGTGACATCGACGTTCTGCGAGAACGCGTCCGGCGTGATGAAGTGGCCGTTCGGATTGCACCCGATGGCGCCCGCGGCCACGCGCACCCCCGTGCAGTTGTCGATATGGCTGTTCTGCATGCTGATCGCGGGTGTGATCGATAGACCCTGGATCGCCTCCGGCGCGAACGTGCCCGAGAGCTCAAAGCCGATCACGTGGGAATTGGGGACGTTCACCAGTTCGGCCAGCGGCCCGAAGATCGGGTCCGTCTCGGCGCCGAGGATCTGCTTGTCCTTGTAATCGTAGTAGAAGAACGCACCGGCCATGCTCAGCTGGTGGTCGAGCCACGACCCCTTCGCCCCGACTTCATAGGAGAGCAGGCCCTCCTGCCTGACCGGCACCGCCTGGGCTGCCGACGACATGGCCACGGTCGGGAACGAGCCGCCCTTGTAGCCCTGGCTGATGTTCACGTAGAGCAGGGTCTCCGGCTGGACCTTCCAATTCAGGCCGGCCTGCCAGGCGACGTTGCTCTGGTGCAGGTCGGAGCCGGGGAAGCCCAGGACCGACTGAAACAGGGGCGCCGGTCCTGTGGTGCCGCAGCCGCCAGGGCCAGCGTTGATGCCCTTGCCGCCGCCGTTGAGATACGCGTCCATCGGGCTGGTGAAGCCATTGATGGGCGTGGCCACACTCGCGGCGCCATAGGTTTGCTGCAGGTATCCGGCGGGGTTCAGCACCTCCAACAGGTTGGAGATCTGCTGCGCGACCAGGGACCAGCTGCCGTCGCCGCCATCGAGTCCGCAGGACTTGCCCTTGTTGTCCTCGTCCGTGTAGCGGATGCCGGCCGAGAGGTCCAAGTTCGGAAGCAGGGGATAGTCGCCGCCGGCGAAGATCGCCCAGGTGTTCCTGACCTGATAGTCCGTCGGCGCCGTCGGGCCCAACGTGTCGTCGAGGGCGAGCGGCTTTGCGAAGTCCGCCGCGGTGCAGCCGCCCAGGACGAAGCAGAGCCCCGAGAACGGAATCGACGTCGGACTGGCGGTCGAGCCGTTATAGGTCTGCAGGAAGTGGTCGTAGGTGTTGTCGTATTGGTAGTTGCCGCCGACCACCCAGTGGCCCTTGCCCCACCAGTCGCCGGCCAGGCGATCTTCCTCGTAGATGCTTTCAATCTTGCCGACCTGCAGCGACTGGTAGTCTTGCTCGGGCACGCCGGCGCCGTCGACGCCCGCGAAACGATGGAAATGCAGGTACTGGGTCAGGGACGTCACAGTCATCCCGTTGCCCAGCGCGTAGTCCATGCGCAGATTGATCGAATAGAAGTCATTGTTCCGGCGCATCGGAATACAGCTCGTCGGTTGCGCCCCCTGCAGGACGGCAGCGTCGGCCGCCCCGTTTGACTCGGATTCGGCGTTGGGGCCCGCATAGCCGGGCGGCGCTTGGTTGGACCCAGGGATCGGCCCTACGTTCGACGCTGGCGACCCGTTCGGATTGATCGGCGTGAGATACTGCGTTCCGAGCTGCTGCCCGGCGATCGGATCGAACGGAGAGGTGTTGACACAGCCGATCCAACCGGCCGCCTGGTCGTTGTGCGGCGCATCCGGATAGTTGAGCAAGAACGCCGGCATCGTGTGGTTGCGGCCACCGGCGAGACCGAAGAGCTGGCCGACCTGGTTGTATCCCTTGTCCTCCCAGCCGTTCAGGGTCAGCAAGGCTGTGAACCTATCGGTGGGCTTCCATTGAAACGAGAGGCGGCCGTTCAGGAAGTCTTGGCCGCCGGTTTCCTGCCCGACCTGCTGGGCGTAGCCCTTCTGCCAGGCGCCGCTGTTGTTGGTCTGCAGGGCTAGGCGCATGTCCAGCCCGTTGGCGACCGGGCCGCTGACGAAGCCCTGGAAGTTGGCGGTCTGGAAGTTGCCGAGAGTCAGATCGCCGCCGGCCTCGAAGTGGTCGGTCGGCTTGTTGGCGATATAGTTGATCGCGCCGGCGGTCGCGTTCTCGCCGAACAGCGTGCCTTGCGGCCCCTTCAGCACTTCGACCCGCTGCAGGTCGAGCGTCGAGCCCGCGGTCAGGATCGAAAACGGTAGCGGCATCTGATCCTGGTAGACCGTCACCGTCGGGCTGCCGGCCAGCGAGGTGTCCTGGAAGCCAACGCCTCGGATCGTGTAGACCACGGTGCCGTAATAGTTGGGCGTCACCACGAAGCCCGGGACGATCTTCGTCAGGTCTTCGGTGCTGGTGATCCCCAGTTTCAGCAGCTTGTCGCCGCTCGCCGCCTGGATCGACATCCCGACGTTGTTGATGTTTTCCTCGCGCTTCTCGGCGGTGACCACCACCTCGCTGACCGAGGTGGCGCTTCCCGTCGCTGCGGCGTCGGCTGTCGCCGTGACCTGCAGGTCGGTCCCGGCGCGTGCGGACTTGGTCTGGGCTTGGGCCCCCGTGGCGGCGGCCGCGAGCAATATGAGCGAGGCCCCATAGAGGGACGCATTTCGGCGACGCATAGTTTCCTCTCCCTCGCGCCGCGCACTCGTTCGGTGCGCGGTCCCCTTGTCGTAAGCCGTCCGACCAAGGCGCTTGGCCAAGGCTCGCTGGCTCAAGAACAAGGTTATATCCGGTTATAGAAATGTGTCCAGCCGCGGCGCAGGTCGTTTCCGGCCTGAAATCCGCAACGTTGCGCAAACGCCGCACCTAAAGGGCGACAAGGCGCTTGAGCGCGCGTTTATCGAGCTTTGCCGCACGATCCGCCGACGAGTGCGATCGGCTCGCTGCATATCAACCCTGGTTGCCGCAGTGCAGCAAAGATTATAACTCGATCTAGGAAGCGCGGGCTGCTGTTGGCTCCCAAAGCGCTCGGCGAGGGAACGACCGCATGCCGTCACGGGAAGAAATCATCGCCGCGCTTACGGCTTCCGGTCCGCTCGAGCTCACCGAGGACACCGCACAGGGCTATCCGCAGCGCGTCTACCGTAATGCACCGGCGTCCTTGCGCGAGGTGCTCAAGTCGACGCTCGGCCACGGCGACCGCACCTTCCTGATCTACGAGGACGAGACGCTCTCCTACCGTGAGCACTACGCCAAAGTCGCCGCCCTGGCGCAGCGGTTGCTGGACGCCGGCGTCGGTAAGGGCGACCGCGTGGCGATCGGCATGCGCAACTATCCGGAGTGGAGCATCAGCTGGTGGGCCTGCCAGGCCATCGGCGCGATCGCCGTCGCGCTGAACGCCTGGTGGACCGGCCCAGAGCTGGCGTTTGCATTGCGCGATGCGGCGCCCGCCGCCCTGCTGATCGATGGCGAACGGCTGGAACGGGTCGCGCCCCTGATCCCGGAACTGAACCTGAAGCTGATGTTGGTGGCGCGGCGGGGCGGCGCCGGCGGCGGTGGCGAGGCGTTCGAAGACGCGGTCGCCAGTCCGCTCGCCGAGCTGCCCGAGGCGGATGTCGGGCCGGCGGATCTCGCCACCATCCTCTACACCTCCGGCACCACGGGGAACCCGAAGGGGGCGATGGCGACGCATCGCAACCACGTCACCAATCTGATGAACACGTTGCTCGGCGGCGCGGTCGCCCGCGCGGTCGCCGGTCTGCCGGCCGTCGCCGATCCCAACGCGCCCCAACCCGGCGCGCTGCAGACCTTCCCGTTCTTCCACATCGGCGGCCTGAGCGGTCTCTACATCGGCGCTGCGCTCGGATCGAAACTGGCGCTGATGCACAAGTGGACGCCGCACGAGGGGGTGCGCCTGGTGGAAACGCACCGCCTGACCAGCGTCGCCGGGGTGCCGATCGTGGTGCGTCAGTTGCTGGAGACGGCGCGCGGGACCGGCGCGGCGATGGACTCGCTGGTCGGCGTCGCCTCCGGCGGCGCGCCGGTGCCGCCCGATCTGATCCGAACCATCGGCGAACAGTTCCAGGCCAAGGCCTCTCCCGGCAACGGCTATGGCCTGACCGAGACCACCAGCGCGGTGATAGCCAACGGCGGCCCGGACTATCTCGCGCATCCAGACAGCGTTGGCCGCCCGGCGGCGACGGCGGACGTTCGCATTGTCAGCGAAGCGGGGGACGACGTCGGCGTCGGGGAGATTGGCGAGATCTGGATCCGCGGCCCCAACGTGATCCCCGGCTACTGGCGTAACCCTGAAGCGACCGAGGTCGCGTTCGGCGGCGGCTGGTTCCGCACCGGGGACCTGGGGCTACGCGACGAGGCCGGGCTCTACTACGTCGTCGATCGGATGAAGGACGTGATCATCCGCGGCGGCGAGAACGTCTACTGCGCCGAGGTCGAGGCGGTTCTGCTGGAGCATCCGCTGGTGCGGGACGCGGCGGTGGTCGGCCTGCCACACCAGGACTACGGCGAGGAAGTGGCGGCGGTGATCCAGGTGGCCGCGGGCGACCTGTCGGACGCCGCGGCTGAGGAGATCCGCGCCAGTCTCGCCGGTCGCCTCGCGCGCTTCAAGATTCCCACGGCGATCCGGCTGACCGAGGGCGAGTTGCCGCGGACCGCGACCGGAAAGCTCCTGAAGCGCGAGCTGCCCCAGCGCTACTTCTGAACGCGCGCCGGCCTCAGCTGGCGCGACGATCCTTGCCCGCGAGGGGAAGGCGCATGTGGCAGGCCAGCCCCGCCGGGTCGAACGTCAGCTGGCATACGCCGCCGAACTCGTGGGCGATGCCGCGTTCGATCATCCGCGAGCCGAAGCCGCGCCGGGTTGGGGCGGCGACCGTTGGCCCGCCGGATTCGCGCCACTCGATCTCGAGCGTCGGCGGCTCGGCGGCGCCATCGATGGTCCAGGTGACGTCGATCCGGCCCTCCGCGGACGACAGGGCGCCATATTTCATCGCGTTGGTCGCCAGCTCGTGGAAGCCCATGTGCAGGGTCACCGCCGCGTTGGGTGGGAGCTGCACGGCAGGGCCCGAGAGACGTATGCGCCTGTCGTCTCCGACGGCGAAGTGCGGGTCCAACGTCCGCCGGATCACGTCCGCGAGCGACGCGCTTTCCCACGACGCCTCGGTCAGCAGGTCGTGGGCTTGCGACAACGCAAGCAGGCGCCGGAAGAACGGGTCGTCGCGATGCCTGGCGTCGGCCGGGGTCCGGGTCTGCAGGGCGAGCGATTGAACGGTCGCGAGCGTGTTCTTCACGCGATGGTTCAGTTCGTCGAGCAGCAGCCGTTGATGCTCCTCGGCCGCCTTGCGCGCGGTGATGTCGAGCGAGATGCCGGCGAGCCGGACCGCCCGGCCACCCTCGAACGCGGCCCGGCCGCGGGCGAGCACCCAGCCGATCTGGCCATCGGGCCGCAGCGTCCGGTACTCGATATCCATATCCTCGCCTGTCGCGATCGCGTGGTCGATCGCCTGCTGGCGCCGCGCGCGGTCTTCCGGATGAACCAGCTTGGCCACATCTTCCGCGCGTTCGAACGGAGCGTCGGGACCCAGGCCGAAGATCTCGCGCGAGTGGGCGGCCGAGGTGTAGCGGCCCGACGCGACGTCGAACTCCCAGCTGCCGAGACGCGCAGCATCGAGCGCAAACTCGAGCCGCTGCTGGGTCTTGCGCAAGTCGTCCCGGCTCTGTTCCAGAGCGATCAGGCGCTTCGACTCCTGCTCGGCCGACGCGCTCGGCGCAGTCTCCGGCGAAGTGGCGTCCGCAGGCCTCCGCATCCCCCAAACCATCCTAGATCGACCAACTCGCCCGGTTGGCGCTACGACGCTTACCAACCATCAACAGCGAACGGGAGGCGTCACGCTCATCGCGGGTTGTACATCGCGCCAAAACCCAGCGCCATGGCGGCGGAATTCAGGACGTGGTTATGCAGACGCATTCACCTGGATTGACAAAGTCCGATGCGCCTTTCCTCTGGCGACGCCCGCAGCGCCCTTCGCCGACCGGCGGGCAGGGGAGCGAGCATGACCATCGTTGTCACCGGCGGGACCAAGGGGATCGGGCTGGCGATCGCCGAGCACCTGGCGCAGCCGGGAAGGGCGCTCGTCCTCGGCTATGTCGCTGACGAGGCCGCCGCCGCCGCCGCCCGGGCCAAGCTCGAACGCACCGGGGCGCTCGTGACCACCTTCCGAGCCGACGTCGGCGAGATCGCGGGCGCCGCTGAGCTGATGCGGCACGCGGCGTCCGTCGCGGACGGCGAGCCGACCCACATCGTCCACAGCGCCGCGACGATCTACCCGACCAGCCTGCTCGGCGCCGACCTGGAGCGCTTCACCCACGCCATCCACGTGAACGGCCTGGCGCTGCTCTATCTGGTGCGCGCCGCGCTGCCGTTGCTCAGCGAAGGCAGCGCCGTGGTGCTGATCTCGAGCGCCGGTGCGCGCACGCCCCAGGCAAACTACGCGGCGCTGGGGGTTGGCAAGGCGATGGCGGAGAGCCTGGTGCGCTATCTAGTGGCGGAGCTGGCGCCGCGAGGCGTCCGCATCAACGCGGTGGCGCCGGGTCTGGTCGACACCACCTCGGTCGCCACCATGCTGGGCAGCGAAGAGGCGGCGGCGCGCCTGTTCGAGCGCGCTGCGCGAGCCAATCCCTCCGGTCGGCTGACCCGTGACCGCGACTACGCCGCGGTGGTCGAGTTCCTGCTCAGCCCTGCGGCCGAGTTCGTCCAGGGTCAGGTCATCCACGTCAACGGCGGCGCTTACGTGCCCGCGTGAGCCGATCGGCCTGCGGCTCAGAACTTCGTGTCGATGGCGACGTAGACCAGCCGGCCGATCGGCGAATAGGTGGCGACGTCGGCGTTGTTGTCGGTGAAGGCGATGGGCGAGAGCGGCGGCATGGCGTTGCCGATGTTGTCGATCCCGCCCGAGATCCGGAACGATTTCAGCAGGTCGCCGGTGTGCTTGAACTCGCGGGACACGTGAAGATCCCACGTCATGTAGTCGTTGACGTGGAACGCGCTCGCCGTCGGCGGAATCTTGTTGGAGTTGATGTCGAAGGTGATGCCGCCGGCGCCCAGGTCTTCGACCGAAGCGATGTAGGTGTTGCCCAAGGTCACGTCCCAGTCGTTCATCTGCCAGTCGAGCGTGGAGTAGAGCCGGTACTTCGGCAGCGTGCCCTGCACCCCGGTGCCGCCATTGGTGGAGGTGCCGGCGTACTCGTAGAACTTCTGACCGGGCAGCGCCTGGAACTTGTAGGAGGCGAAGATCGCCGCCGTGGAGTCGAAGGTGAAGTCGCCGTAGCTGTCGGTGTGCAGCAGGTAGTCGAGGTTGACGTTGAAGGTGCGGGCTTTCACCCCGCCCAGGTTGGTGAAGCGGTCGATCGCGAACAGGTTGTTGGCGTTGCCGGGCACGCTGAGGAAGTTGAACAGGTCACCGGGGTTGGTGAAGCCGATCGCGCCCGGCGAGCCTGGAAAGTTGTTCTTGGCCACGTTGTTGAAGAACGGGGAGGCCGAGCCGTGCAGGTTCACGTCCGAGAGGATGTTGACGAAGCCGATGCCGCCGGCGATGCCGTATTCGTTGACCGCGGAATAATCCACAGTGAGCCGCAGACCAGGTACCGCGTCCGGTTTGAACACGAAGCCCAGGTAGTAGGACGTGGCCGTGGCGGGCTTCAGCTGCGGATCGTTGCCGTCTTCGACCGTGAACGGGGCGTTGGGCAGGGTGGGGAACGCCTGGGTGATGATCGAGCCGCCTGCCTGTCTGGTGTCGGTCGGGCCGTACTCGGCGAACAGGGTCGGCGCGGTGAAGGACTCGGAATAGGTGCCGCGGATGGTGAGCTGGGCGTCGATCGGCTGCCAGCGGAAGCCGATCTTGGGCACCAAATCGTCGCCAGCGTCGCTGTAATTCTCGTAGCGCCCCGCGCCGATGAAGTCGAACTCGTGGAACCCCGGCACATGCATGTCCGCGCTGGTCAGCGGCGCCCGGACCTCGACGAAAACGGCGCCGATGGTCCTGGCCTTGCTGAACGGGTCGTTGAACTGGCCGCCGATCCATGACTGGGCGGCGGGGTTGGCGGCCACGGTATTGAACCCGTTGGGGTCCGTGTGGGCGCTCAAGGCTTCACGTCGCCAGCCCGCCCCGACGGCGACCCCGATCGGACCGCCGGGCAGGGTGAAGAGCGTGCCGGTCAGCTTGGCGTCCACCGAGTCGAGCACGCTCGAGGCTTTGATCAGCTCGGTCCCGAACAGGTTGGCGATCGAGGCCGGATTGACGGCGCCGGCGCGGGCGAAGGGGTCCAACGCCGGTTGCAGCACCAGCGGCGCGCTGGTCGAGAACCCGGAGAACACCTTGCTGAACGCGCCGCCCACGACGGGCGCGCCCGCGGCATTGAAGCCGCCGGCGATGGCCAGGGCGAGGTTCGGCGCATAGATCACGTTCTTCTGCTGCTGAACCAGGTCGTCCTGGCTGTGGACGTAGGCGGTCTCCCACTTCCAATCGCGACCAAGCGCGTCGAAGTCGCCTTTCAGGCCGATCGTCGCCCGCACCGCGCGGTCATCGTTGAAATACTGCTTGGGGTCGGGCGTGTAGCCGAACTTCACCCCGCTCACGGCGCTGGCCACGGGATTGAACGGCGCGTCGAGCGGGACCGTCACGGTCGCGATGCGCGGCAGGAACTGAGTGAAGCTGCGGTTCTCGGATGCGGAGGCGTCGCCGAACAGCACCACCTTGCGGTCGCCGACGAGATTGAGGTTGAAGCTGCCCTGTACGGCGGCCTGGTCTTCCTTGAGCAGGAGAGTCTGGAACTGCGAGAGGTCGTAGGTCTTGCCGATGGCCGCGGGGTTCGAGGCCAGATACGTGCCGTTGGCGACCAGGGCCGCCAGGTTCGGCGCGGTCGCGGCGGCGCCGGTGGGGTTGGCTTGACTCGGCGAGAGCAGGTTGGACGCCAGGAGGTCGTTGCCGACCGTGCCGGGAATGGCTGACGAGCTGGCGAAGAACGGGCTCGAGAACCGGCGGCTGTTCTGAAACAGCGGCGAGTTGCTCGAATAGCTGCCGATGATGGTGAGGTTGAGGTCCGGCGTCGGGTTGAAGCCGCCGATGCCGTAGTAGGACTGCTCCGAGTAGTTTCCCGAGGCCCCGCCGTAGCGGCCGCCCACGGCGAGCCCATCGTAGTCGCTCTTCAGGATCACATTGACCACGCCGCCGACGGCGTCCGAGCCGTAGATCGCCGAAGAGCCGTCCGCGAGGACTTCGATGCGGTCGATGGCGGCGGGCGGGATCTGGTCCACGTTGACGAACGACTTGCCGCCGATGCCGGCGATGGCGTCAACGGCGGCGCGCCGGCCGTTGATCAGCACCAGGGTGTCGAGATTGCGCAGCTGCACCTGGGCGCCGCCGGCGGTGTTCTGGTTGGTGTTGTTGGCGTTGCTCGAGCCGGTGTTGCTGCGTCCGGCGAAGGACGGCAGGTCGGTTCGGAGGATCTGCAGCAGGTCCGAGTTGGCGCCGCTCTTGGCGATGGTGGCGGCGTTGATGGTGCTGACCGGCACGGCCACCGCGTCCAGCGTGGTCGGCAGCGCCGATCCGGTGACCACCACCTCGCCGACCGTCGGGGCAGGCTCGCTGGTCGCCGTGTCGGTAGCCGCGCGGACGCTGGGCGCCGCAATCAGGCACAGCGCCGAGGACGCGAGCAGCGATGCGACGAACCGTCGATTAGTCATTGTCTTACCCCCTTGACCGGCCCGGATCCTGGTGGTCCGGCTTGCGCGGAATCTGCCGACACGGCGTCGAGGCGCACAAACGGCCTCGCAGTTGGGGGAAGGGCTCGGCTGAGGCGCCGCGCGGTTTGGCCCAGGCCTGCCGCGACGTCCTGAGGGACGGTGCGAAAGCATTCAGGCGACTTCCACCTAATGACTAGGTCTTCGCCGCCTGCGGGTCGGCATCGCTGGGTTCAGTCAGCGTATCGCAGGCGAGAGGCCCGTTCTTTTCTGACGCACGATCCTCGCCATAAACCTGAAGCGGTGCTGACGGGCGCCTGAATAATAATTCAGCACCGCGGGCGAGGGTGATCGCGCTACTTCGCCGCCTCGAACAGGGCCGCGTAGCTGGGGATCCGGGCCTGGAGTTCGTCGCGCAGGTCCATGGCCGCCTTGGCGAAGCGCCGCTCGCCGCTGTTCCCCGCGTCGGACCTGAACGCGCAGACGATCAGGCCGACGTCCTCTCCGCTACGGTCGCGCAGGGGTTCGAGCACCACGAACTTCTTCACCGTGTCGTTGGTGCGGCGCCAGCGCGGATCGATGATGGTGATTCCCTTGACCGAGACGTCGATGTCGTCGGGGTCGTCCGGATTGCCGATGCGGTCGGGGTAGGAGCCGGCGAACATCGTATAGACCCCGCTCAGACCCGGCGGCACGCCGTGGAAGGTGACGCTGAGCAGCTCCGGGTGCTTGGCCATGATCTCGTCAGAGAGCGCCTGGGCGTAGATCCGGTAAGCCGGCGGCGGCCAGTTCTTCGCCGGCTTGGGCGCAGTTGTAGGGGGTGGGGCGGTCTGAGCGGGTGCGGCTTGGGCGCCCGCCAGGAGCGCGCCGCCGAGGGCCGCGGACAATATCGCCGACGTGAAGCGATGCATGACTTGCCTCCCGATCTGAGCCGGCGCGGCGGCCCTTTGCGTGCTAGCGGCGCGGGTCGATGTCCACCCAGACCAGCTGCGCCAGGCTCTTCGTGTCGCCGGGTGAGGCGGCCAGGTAAAGCCGGTTCAGGCTGGGCACGAAGATACAAGTCTTGGAAGCCGGGGGCGTGGCGATCGGCGGCAACGCGCGATAGTGGTCGGCGTCGTCCTGCTCGAACACCGCCAGCCGCCCATCGCCGCCGCAGACGAACAGGCGCCGGTCGGCGCCGTCCCAGATCGCCTGGTCCACCCGCATCGGCGCGTCGAACGCCTGCACGGTCGCGCCGGTGTCGGCGTCGACCACGATCAGCTTGCCGGGCTTGCGGGTGACCACGAACACGCGGTGCGTCGCCTCGTCGTAGGCTACCGGCGCGTTCTGCTCGGCTTCCTGCACCCGCCACTGCGCCTTGATCTGGTGGGTGTTCTTGTCGACCACATCCAGCAGGTTCTTGTCGGTCTGGTTGATGAAGATGCGGTCGCCCGACTGCTCAACCGCCAGCGCCTCGGTATGGTCCCCGTTGAACGGCGTCACGCCATAGGTCTTGCCGGTATAGGGATCGATCTCGACCAGCGCGGTGGTGGTCATCTGCACGTCCTTGCCGCCGGTGACCACGTAGGCGCGATGACGGGCCGCGTCGTAGCCGATCGAATCGGCGCCGGCGCTGAGGTCGAGCGCGCGCTTTTCGGCCAGCGAGACGGCGTCGAACACCCGGCTCCCGCGGTTGGCGATCACGGCGAGCTCGCCGGTTTCCGGCATGTAGATCATGCTGTGGGGGGCATCGAAGCCGGGCAGGGTCTTCAAGAGCGCGCCGGTCTCCAGGTCGAATACCTCCAGCACCCCGCCATCCTCGCCGGCGAGGAACAGCCGGCCATCTTTCTCGTCCACGGCGAAGTGATCGAAATCCCCAGAATAGCCGGGCAGATCGGTGTGGCCGGTCACTTGCGGCGGTGCGGCGGCCGCCGTGTCAGGCGCAGCCGGTGCGCGGCTCGGCTGCGTGGCGGCGGCCAGCGCGATCAGCGCGCACGATAGCAGGGGGGTCAAACGCATGACGGTGTCCGGGTGGATTGAGATGAACGGGGTTGATCGGCGCGCGGCTCAGCTGGGCTTGGCCGCGAGCGCTGCTGGCGAGGCGATCTGCGCGGCCATCTCGTCGCGGATCTTCACTGCACGGGCGACCAGGGCCTCCTTGTCGTCGCCGGCGGCATAGTTGAAGACCACGCCCAGGGCGCCGATGCGCTGACCCTGCGCGTCGTTCAGCGGCAGCTCGGCCTCGAACCGCTTCCCGGACTCGTTGATTTCCTTGTTGATCGCGCCCTGATCGATCACCCGAAGATCATCGTCGTCCGCCTTCTTGCCGATGCGGCCGATGTTGGAGCCGAGGATCATGTCGCTGGCCGAACCGGGCGGCGTCGCGTGGATCGCCAGGATGATCACCTCGGGGTGAGCGGCCAGCGTCTTGTCGACGAGCTGCTGCGCGTAGGTGTCGCTCGAGACGCCAGGATCGTAGGGCCAGGGATCGAGCAGGTTGCCCACGTTGGAGATGCGCGCAGCCAGCTTGTCGCGGATCGCCTCGCCGCGGACGCGCAGCGCCTGCTGATCGTCGCCGGCGTGATAGGGAAACACAACGCCGATGGCGCCGACCGGGTCGCCGGACAGGTCTTTCAGCACCTCCAGCACCTCGAACTTGACGCCGCCGTTCACCGAAAGCTTCGTCTGGCCGGTGGCGATGACACCGAGGTCGTCGGCGTCGGCCGCCTTGCCGATGCGGCCGATGTTGGAGGCGATGATGACGTTGGTCTTCGAGCCGTTCGGGGTGACGTGCATGGCCATCACCAGCACGTCCGGGTTTGCGGCCAGCGCCTGGTCGACCAGGTGCTGGGCATAGGTGTTCGGACCGATCTTGGCGGTCGGGGTCGGTTCGGCCTGGGCGGCGCAAGTCGCCGCCAGGGCCGTAGCCAGCACAAAGGCGGCGCGCTTCATGAGACGTTCTCCCTAGGTCTTCTTGTTATCTTGGCCGATCTGGCGAGACGAAGCCGTCGTCCTCGCGATCGACGTTGCCCAACCCTCGCGAGGCAAGCTGAAAGCACGCTGTCAGGTTCCTGAACGGGCTTTCAGGCATGGCCGCGTGCGCGCCGTCGGGAGGTGAGAGGGAGGACGCGCACCCCAGGGAGGTGTTAGGCGCGCGTCCTCCCACGCCTAGCTCACGCTCCAAGCGTGCGCAGGGCGATCAGCGCGAGCGTCACCGTAAGCGCTCCGCCGATGCGGGTGGCGATCTGGGCAAACGGCATCAACTGCATGCGGTTCGCCGCCGACAGGATGGCGACGTCGCCGGTGCCCCCCTGGCCAGTGTGGCAGGCGTTCACGATCGCCACGTCGATCGGATACATGCCGACGAACCTTGCGACGCCGAATCCGGTCGCCATCAGCGTCGCGACCGTGGCGACGATGGTGACGATGGTTGGCAGGTTGAAAGCGGCGACCAGTTTCTCCCAAGGCGTCAGCGATACGCCGATGGCGAACAGCAGCGGGTAGGTCGTGGCGACGCGGAAGAACTGGTAGACGCTGTAGGCGCCGCGCTCGAGGTCCGGCGAGACCAGCCGACCGAGCTTCAGGGCCACGGTCAGCAGCAGCATGGTTACCGGCGCTGGGAACTGCCAGAGCGTCTGAACCACCGTGCCGACCAGATAGAGGGTCGCGGCCATGACCGCCGCGCCCGCCACCGTCTCGAGGCTGGGAGGCGGTGCTGGGGCCGCCACGTCCGCCGGCGCCACACGCGCCTCGCCCACCTGCAGGCGGCCTTGGCCGGTGAGGTCTGGCCGCAGCTTGCCCAGGTGGTTCAGCGCGCCGGCGAGGATGATCGCGGTGAGGCTGCCGAGCATCACCGGCGGGAGCACCTCGCCGAAGATGGCCCCTTGCGGCTGGTGGCTGATGGCCGCGTAGCCGATCGAGAGCGGCAGCGCGCCTTCGCCGACGCCGCCGGCCATGATTGGAACGACGATCCTGAACAGCGTGTGATGCAGGCCTAGGCCGAGCGATGCGCCCACCCCGCAGCCCACGGCGACGGCCGCGAGCGAGCCCAGCGCCAGCGGCAGGAACACCTTCAGAAACCCGCTGACCAGCACCCGCCGGTCCATCCCCAGGATCGAGCCGACGATGATCGAGGAGATGAACAGGTAGAGCAGGTTGCTCGACTTGGTGAAGTCGGTGATCGAAGTCACCAGCGGCTGGGGCAGCAGATGCGCGAACACTAGGTAGGAGGGGATGAAGGTGGCGAAGATCGCCGCCGCCCCGATGTCGCGAATGTAGGGCAAACGCTTGCCCAGCTCGGCGCAGGCGAAGCCACCGGCGGCGAGGACGGCCATGTTGGTCACGATGTCGGCCGGCGCCTTGCCCTGGCTCACGAACACCGCGGCCACGCCGACGATCGCCGCGAAGATGGGCGCCGGCACGACCCCGATCTTGAAGTCCATGATCCGCCACCACCACGCCAGCGCGTTCGCCGGCCTCGGCACGGGCGCCACGTCGCTCGCGACTGCGTCGGTCATGTTGTCGTTTCCCTCCATCGCGGCCGGTTTCGAAGCCGGAAGCTTCCTCTCCCGCCGCGCCGAGTTGCGCAGCGTCGCCCGGTCGTCGCGCCTCTCGCCGGGCGCGTAGGTCAGAGCGTCAAAGTGTCGTCGAAGTAACAGATCGAATAATGGGCGCAGGCGCACCGGTTCATTGGCACGGGCGCGATCGACCATGCCTTGGGCGTGGGTGGTATGCTTTGCCGATCAACCTGAATTCATCCTCACGTGAATCTGAACGGATATTCAGGTTGCAGCGGAAATCGGGATGTTCGGCAACGAAACAGAGGCAGACACTTGCCGGCCGCAGGCACTCTGCGTTAGCCCTACACGAACATGAAGGTTCTGATAGTCGAAGACGAGATGCGGCTGGGCCAGTTCTTGCGACAGGGCCTGTCCGAGCACGCCCATACTGCCAACTGGGTCCAGACCTGCCGCGGCGCCAACGACGCCCTGGTCGAGACCAAGTACGACCTGATCGTGCTCGACCTGTCGCTGCCGGACGGCGACGGCATCGAGCTGGTGCGGGAATGGCGCGCGAGCGGCTTCAACGAGCCGGTGCTGATCCTGTCGGCGCGCGATAGCCTCGAGGACCGCATCAAGGGCCTCGACGTCGGCGCCGACGACTACCTGCCCAAGCCGTTCAGCCTGGAGGAGCTCCTGGCCCGCATGCGGGCGCTGCTGCGCCGGCAGTCGGTGACCAAGCAGACGGTGCTGGAGCGCAACGGCGTCAAGCTCGACCTCCTGGGCCACACCGTCCACGTCAACGGCGAGGCCGTCGATCTGACCGGGCGCGAGTACGCGCTGCTGGAGATCTTCATGCAGAACGCCGGGCGCGTGCTGACCCGGACCCTGATCTCGGAGAAGATCTGGTCGTCGCACTATGAGGTCGATACCAACCTGCTCGACGTCTACATGAGCCGGCTGCGCGCCAAGCTCGAGGGCGCGCTCGGCAAGCCGGTGTTCAAGACCGTGAGGGGTATCGGGTACCAGTTTCTATGAGGTCGATCAGCGCCAGGCTGACCTTCTGGTATGCGCTCAGCGCCACGGTGACGCTGGCGATCCTGTTCCTGGCCGGCTACCAGCTCCTCGAGAGCCGGCTGATCCATGGCCTCGACCAGTTGAACGAAGCCGAGTTCCGGCAGCTGAAAGAGCACCTCGGCGCCGACTACCAGCACCTGAATTCACAGGCGATGGACGAGCGCATCCGCGACACCAGCGAGTCCAGCTCGGTGCTGTTCTACATCGCCATCGAACACCCGAAGACGGACATCAAGTTCAAGTCGCGTAACCTGCAGGGCCGGGAAATCCCCGACATCAAGGGCAAGCGCGCCTATTCCGCCAGCATGGAGGGGATCGGCGATCTGCGGGTCGACGAGTTCCTGCTGGCGCCGTTCGACGTGACCATCGCCACGTCAGCGCGCTCGGTCCATGACGGGATGCGGGAATATGTGAAGGTCTGCGCCGCCCTGCTCCTGGCCATGCTGGTGGCGAGCATCGGTATCGGCCTTGGCCTCAGCCGCTTGCTGCTGCGGCCGATCCGGGCGATCCGCGAGACGGCGAACCGGATCGGCTCGGACAATCTGTCCGAGCGCATCCCGGTGGCGGACCTGAACGATGAGGTCACCGATCTGGCGCGGCTGCTCAACCAGATGTTCGACCGGCTGGAGTCGGCGTTCGACCAGATTCGGCGCTTCTCCGACGAGGCCTCGCACGAGCTGAAGACGCCGCTGTCGCTGGTGCGGCTGCATGCCGAGAAGATGCTTCGCGACGGCGACCTGCCGCCGGCCCACGCCGAGGCGGTGCTGGTCCAAATCGAGGAGTTGGCCCGCCTGAACCAGATCATCGACGAGATGTTGTTCCTCTCGCGCGCCGAAGCCAAGGCGATCCGCATCGATCTCAAGCCGCACGACCCGGCCCGGTTCCTGGAAACGTTCAACCAGGACGCCCGGGCGTTGGCCGAGCACAGCGGCCGCCGCTACGTCGCCACCCATAAGGGCCGCGGCCGCGCGGTGTTCGAGGAGAAGTGGGTTCGCCAGGTGCTGCTGAACCTGCTCACCAACGCGCTCAACGCCTCGCCGCCGACCGGGCTGGTCAGCCTGCGCTCGGAGCTGAAGGGCGGGCTGTGGCGTGTGAGTGTGGAGGACGAGGGGCCTGGCCTGCCCGCCAACCAGCGCGAGCGCATCTTCGAACGCTTCGTGCGCTTCAACACCAGCTTGAACGGCGACCGCGGCAGCGGCCTCGGCCTCACCATTTCGCGCAGCATCATCAGCCTGCACGGCGGGCGGATCTTCGCCGCGCCGGCCAACGGCGAGCAGGGCCTGAGGGTCACCTTCGAGATCCCCAGCCTGGTCGCCGAGACCAGCGTGGCCGCCTGACCTCGGCCGCTTAGAATTTCGCGGTGGCGGAGATGAAGATCTGCCGACCGAGCAGGTCGTAAGTCGGGTAGGCGTTCGGCTCACCGATCCCGACGATCGGCTGGCTGATGACCGGCGGGTCCTGGTCGAGCAAATTGTTGACCCCGGCACGGATGGTGAGGGTCCCGTTCACGCGCCAAGCGCCCGACAGATCGAGGTAGCTGCGGGATGAAAGCTGGTTGTCCGCGGGGCCGAACGCGCCGTTGCCGGCGATCGAACTGAGCAGCGCCAGCGTCGACTGCGTCGAGTTGGCGTCGAGCGAGGTCGAGCCGAGGTAGCGCCACTGCAGCGAGGCCAACACGTTCCACGGCGTGTTCCAGGTGATGCGCACGGAATGGCGCCAGACGGGGTTGTCAGTGGCGCAGGTCGGCCCGAACAGGCCGGCGCAGTCGTAGGGCGCCACGAGCGGCGAAACCTGGGTCTTTTGCGAGATCAGATAGGTCCCCACGAAGTGGAACGAGACCGAGCCCATCCCAGGGGCGCCGACCATCTCGAGCGGCAGACGGTAGTCGGCCTGGAAGTCGACCCCGGAGTTCTCGGCGCTGGCGACATTGAGATTCGGCGCGGCGATATAGCCGCCGCCGGCGATGGTGCTGCCGAACAGGAACCCGCCCGGCGTGCGGTGGATCGGCGCGCAGAAGCCCGACGGTCCGCCGTTCAGGCATTCGACCAGGTCCAGAGAGATCGGCACCGTGCCGATCTCGTTGGCGATCTTGATGTCGTAGTAGTCGATGCTGCCGCTGAAGCCGCGCAGGAAGCTGGGTGTGATGGTGAAGCCGACTGAGTAGGTGTCGGCCTGTTCCGGCTTCAGGCCGGCCGTGCCGCTCTCGAGGATGGTGCATTGGCCGGCGGGGCACTGGGCGATCTGGTTGGTGGACCCGCCATTGCCGTACTCGGCGGCGGTGACGCCGGTAAGCATGCATTGCGCCAGGGTTGCTGTCGCCGGGCTGGCGGCGGTCCCCGAGCAGGGGTCGGCCGACACAATGCTGGAGTTGGTCACGACCGGCGGGCTGAACGCTTCGAGGATGCTCGCCGCGCGGATGGCGCGGTCGTAAGAGGCGCGGAACCGGACGTCCCGGACGGGCGCCCATTCACCGCCGACTTTGTAGGTGCTGACGCCGCCGGCGGTCGAGTAATCGGAGTAGCGATAGCCGGCCTCGATCGAAAGGTCATCGGCGAAGGGCCGCTTCTGAGCGATCGGGATGCGGAGTTCGCCGTATTCCTCCTGCACCGAGATGGCGTTGTTCACCGGCACCGAGGCGCCGGAGAAGCCCGCGAGGTCGCCCGAGAGCTCGGCCTGGTCGGGCGCGAACACCAGGTGGTCCCAGCGGTGCTGGATGCCGATCGAGACGCCGACGCCGTCATCGGCCCAAGGCGACTTCACGCCGTACTTGCCGAGGTCGCCGGTGACGAAGCCCTCGAAGATCTGCTCTTCGATCGTGCCGTGCGACGTGCCGCTCTCGTTGAGGGAAGCAACCTGCGCAGGCGTCACGCCGCCCTGGTTGAAGATGTTGTACGGGATGCAACTCGCCGACCCGTTCAGGCAGACCGGCGCGGCGGCCGTGCCGCCGACCAGCAACGCGTTCTGGATCCCGGAAAGGCTCAGGTAGTTGCCGTTCGAGTCGAACAGGCTGGTGTAGTAGTACGAGCCATAGGCGTCGTAGCGCCAGGCGTCGCCGAGATCGCCCTTCATCCCGATCACGATGCGGTAGTTGTCATGCTCGTAGGCTGCGGTGCGTGCGCCGCCTTCGATGTTGCGGCGACCGATCTGAAGGTCGATCTGGTTGGCCGGGTCCGACTGGTTCATGGCGGTGACTTGCGCCGCCGTGCAACCGATCGCGGCTGACTCCTGCGCACTGAGCAGCGGGTTGCCGCAGTTGACGAAGTAGCCCCCATTCGGCGCGAACAATCCGGCGCCTTCGAACAGACCGGACGGGGCGATCGCTGACGACGAACGGTCGTTCATGAACGAGAATTCGGCGTAGGGTTGGGCCCAGTCGTTGATGTCGTAGTGGGCGAAGAAGCCGCCGAGGTAGCGGGTGTCCTGTCGCGACAGGTACTCGTACGGGCTGGAGTTGAACGTCGCCCCCGGCACGGAACCCGCTTGCGGGTAGGGCAGGAAGGAACTGCCAACGACGGTCAGCTTGTTCGAAGAGCTTACAAAGAACTGGTTCGAGTTGCTCGAGTTGGCGCAGAGATCGGGCGCAGCCTGCACCAGCAGGCAGCCCGAATAGTCGCGCTCGCCTTCCGTGACCGGGTCGGCGTTCTTGAACTCGAAGTAGCCGGTGACATTGCCTTTGCCGTCCGGGGCGTTGGCGCCGAAGATCACCGAGAAGTCGGTGTTCTGGCCGTCCCACTTGTCGCCAGTCGCGGGATGGCCGCCCGAGGCCGTGATCGCCTGCTGGACGGCGGTGTTGCCGTTGCTGTGCTGGTCGCCGCCGTATTGGCCATCGACCTGAACGCCCTCGAAGTCCTTCTTCATGATGAAGTTGACGACGCCGGCCACGGCGTCCGAACCGTAGGTCGCCGAGGCGCCGCCGGTGAGGACTTCGACGTGGTCGATCAGCGAAACGGGGATCTGGTCGAGGTCGGGGGCGGGGTTCGGATCGCCCGTGTTCGGGTCGCCGATGCCGAGGCGCCGGCCGTTGACCAGCACCAGGGTCCGCTGCGGGCCAAGCCCGCGAAGGTCGGCGGTGGAGACGCCGCCCGGCGCCGTCAGCGGGTTGGTGGTGTTGGAAAAGTCCGCGGCGTTGTTCTGAAAGTTCTGCGGCAGGGTGTTCAGGAGGTCGATGACGTCCGTCGCGCCTTGCAGCTGGAATTCCTGGTGGCTGACCGCCTGGATCGGGCTGACGCTGGTCAGGTTCGGCTGCGGGATGCGCGAGCCGGTGACCACGATCTCGGTGACGGCGGTGCTCGACGTGGTGTCGGCGGCCGCGTCGCCCGTGGCCGCGATGGCCTCGTTCGGGCTGGCTCCAGCCAACGACATCTGGGCCGGGTTAGCGGTCTGCAACGGTCCCGCGGCGTCCGCCGCGTGGCCGACGCCGCCGCCGAGCGCGAACAGGGTCGCGCTCGTGATCACAGTGGAGGCCATGAGCCGTCCACGCACTTCGGTTGTTTTCAACGCATAATCCTCCGGAACGCGAGCCCGCCGACCTGGCGCAGCCTCGGCTGACGGGTTTTCAACTTGTCCCGGGTCCCCCCCAGTCGGCCCTACTGCGAGGGCCTGCCGACTGTCAGCCGATCCATTAGCTCTGTGTGGGGATCAATATATCGAGGGGGAACTTCGACGCGAAAGCCAACGACCCCACCTTTTCGGCCAATCAGCCCGAGGCCGTCAGCCGTCGTCGACTTTGCTCGTGCGCCGACTGGTCGTGCGTGGCGGGCCGGTGCTCCGGGCAGAACAAGGCGGGCTGCCATCGCTGCTGACCTCGGAGCATGGCGCACCGGTTCAGACGGGTGAGCTCCGTCAGCAGACCGTCGAGCACCTGCATGGCCGCCGCCTGGTCCGAGCTCTTCCTCCAGATGGCCCATACCCGCCGCTTGGCGCTCGCCGAAAGCGCGATGGGCGCAACCACTTCGCCGCGCGAAACCGCCGCGGCGACGGCCACCGTGCAGCAGAGCGCGACGCCCTGACCTTGCGCGGCCGCCTGCATCGCCAGCGCTGGATCGGCCACGACCGGACCTTCCAGGCGCGGCTCTTCGATCAGTCCGGCCTCGGAGAACCAGGAGAGCCACAACTCCCTGTCGTCAATCAACAGCCGTGCGCGCGCCAGGGAGGCCGGCGATTCGAGCTTCGCCGACAGCGCGTACTCAGCCGTACAAACGGGTATGACCTGCTCATCGTACAGTGGCGTGCCGTCGAAGCCCTTCGGCGCCACCGATCCCAGTGGGGCGACGGCGAAGTCAGCGCTCTCGAAGTCCACGGGTTCGTCGGCTCGGTAGCCGCGGAAGCTCAGGTTCGGGCAGGTTCGGTGCAGGCGCAGCAGCGCCGGGGAAAGCCAGGTCCAGGCCAGAAGCGGCACCAGGACCTGAAAGCGCGCGCCATCCGATGCAGCGACCATGGCGCGAGCCAGAGTCGACGAAACCGACAGATAGGCCTCGACCAGCGTCTGGCACGCGCTCGTCGGCGCCAATCCCCAGCTGTTCTTGACGAACAGCTGGACGCCGAGTCGCTTCTCCATCCGGGCGACTGTCTGGCTCACCGCGGCGTGTGAAAGCCCGAGCTCCGTGGCGGCCGCGCCGACCCGCAGTCGGCGGCTCAAGACCTCTATGGTGTGCAAAGACCCCAGCGGCGGCAGGCTCACCATGAATATCCCCGCTCGGCCGGCGACCTAGCCGGTTGCAGCTGCCGTCGATACAAGAGAAGCGACGACTCCTAAGGTGGATGCATCCACCCACAGCAGTCGAGTGTCCATGGCGCGCGGAAACCGGGCAATGCGCTTGGCCGAAAACGTGGGGAAATTGGCTCTCCCCACGACCGATCGTCGATGTATTCTCTCATCAGGCCCGGGTTACTGGGCGAGATGTACCGAAGTTCCGGTCTCCTGAACGACCTTGGCGCCGAACACTTTGGGAGGCGGTCGTGCGCGCCTAGCGCGCCGCCGCACGCGGTGGCGCCGCAGTCGGATCGGCGGGCATCGCGGAGTCGTCTCTGCCGGGGCCAAAGCAATCGCGATAGGCGCTGGGCGCCACGCCGTATCGTCGAGAAAACGACCGTCGCAGCCGCTCTTCGTTGCCAAAGCCGCATTGGACCGCGATGACTTTGAGCGGCGCCTCACCGGCCTCCAGGGCGCCCTTCGCCGCCTCCAGCCGCAGATCCTCGACCGCCTTCGCCGGCGTCACGCCCATGGCCTCCGCGTAGGTCCGGGCGAAGGACCTGGGCGCCATGTTCACCTGCGCGGCGAGTGTCGGGACGGACAGCTCGCCCGCCAGGTTCTCCGCCATCCATGAATGCAGCTTCCTGAAGCGCTCGGCGGCTTCGCGGCCGGCGGCCTTGGTCTGCGCCGACAGGGTGGCGCTGAACTGGGCCTGGCCGCCTGGGCGATGGAGAAACACCACGAGCTGCTTGGCGATGCCGATCGCCATCGACCGGCCGAGATCGTCTTCGGTCAGGGCGAGGGCAAGGTCGATGCCGGCGGTCACGCCAGCCGACGTCCAGATGGCGCCGTCGCGAATATAGATCGGCTCCAGGTCAAGTTTGACGCCTGGGAACCGCGCACGGAACTGCTCGCCGGTTTCCCAATGCGTCACGGCGCGGCGGCCTTCGAGAAGGCCGGCTTCGGCCAGCACGAACGCGCCGGTGCACACGCTGCACATCCTGCGTGACTGGGCGGCGGCGCGGCGCATCAGGCTTGCGACCTCGGGATCGGTCGCGACGGCCTTGATCCGCGGCCCGCCTGACACGATGAACGTGTCGACTTCCTCTAAGGAGGACGCTTTCTCGGTCAGGAAGGGGATACCGGAGGCGGTGACGATGATGCCGCCGTCCTTCGAAACCACCCGTACTTCGTATTCTGCGGCTTTGCTCGCGCTTAGGCGATTGGCCGTGGCGAACACTTCAGCAGGCCCCGCGACATCAAGGGCGAGCGCGCCGTTGTAGACGAAAAGTGCGACAACTCTGGCCATCGCGGCGCACTCCCTAGGGCCTATCGGGCGAAGCCTGAAGCGGCATCATAGGGCCGGCGGCTACGACCGCCCCTCATTTTATGGATGAGGACTGGCTGGTGGGTGCAGCAGGGCTCGAACCTGCGACCCGCTGATTAAGAGTCAGCTGCTCTACCTACTGAGCTATGCACCCGCCGTCGCGCACGCACCGGGCAGGGCCTGGCCGCGAGGGCGCGGAACATAGTCAAATCTCGCGGCGGCGCAAGGCGCGCCGCGCGCGGCGGGATGGGCGCCGCATGGGCCCTGTCGACTGTGTCACCCAGGCTCTCGCCTCCCGCCCCGCGTTCGTCTAACTACGAGCGGGGTGGGTCGAGGCAAGGAAGGCTCGTTGGCGCGGCGCGACATCAAGGGCGTAGTGGATTTCGCCTATCTTGAGACGTTCGCCGCCGGCGACGACGACGTGATCGACGAAGTGCTGGCCCTGTTTCGCGAGCAGTCGGCGATCTGGGGCGCGATGTTGGCGCCGGGCCACGAAGGCTGGCGCGACGCGGTGCACACCCTGAAAGGCGCCTCGCGCGGCGTCGGCGCCAACCAGCTCGGCGATGTCTGCCAGGCCTGCGAGGCCGAGGGCGCCGGCGGCCTCACCAAGGTGCGCGACGCCCTCGACGCGGCGCTGTCCGACATCGCCGCCTACGCCCACGAACGGGCGCTCAAGTCGCTGAAATCACCGGCGAAGTCGTCACCTTCAGGATCGGGCGCTTGACGCGCATTCTGCTGATCAAGTCGTCATCGCTGGGCGACGTGATCCACTGCCTTCCGGCCGTCTCCGACATGAGCCGACAGGTCCCGGACCTCTCGCTCGACTGGGTGATCGAGGAATCCCTGGCGGACGTCGCCCGGCTGCATCCCGCCGTCACCCGGGTGATCCCGGTGCAACTGCGGCGCTGGCGCCGGCATCTGCTCGACGGCGAGACCTGGCGCGAGTTCGGCCTCTTCAGATCGCGTATCGGCGCAGCGCCGTACGACCGCATCATCGACGCCCAGGGCCTGATCCGCAGCGCGATGCTGGCGCGCCTCGCCGCCGGCCTGCACTGCGGCTACGACCGCCACAGCGTGCGCGAGCCGCCGGCCAGCCTGTTCTACGACCGCCGATACCCGGCGGGCGTCACCCTGCACGCCGTCGAGCGGATGCGCCGGCTGGCCGCGCAGGCGATCGGCTACGAGGTCCCGGCCGAGCTCGACTACGGCGTGCGGACCACGACGGCGCGGCCCGAATGGCTTGGCGCGGGGCCCTATCTGGTCGGCCTCCACGCCACCGCCCGGGCCGACAAGGCCTGGTTCGAGGAACGATGGGCGGAACTGGCGCGGAGAGCCGCGGCGGAGGGGTTCTCGCTCGTGCTGCCGTGGGGCAGCGGCGCGGAGCTGCGGCGCTCGGAGCGGATCGCGGCGGCCTCGCCATTGGGCGTGGTCCCGCCCAGCCTTGGCTTCGCCGAACTGGCAGCGCTTCTCGCCGGCGCGGCGGCTGTGGTCGGGGTGGATACCGGGCTGACGCACCTGGCCTCGGCGGTCGGCGCGCCGGTGGTGGCGATCTATGCGGCGACCTGGTCGGAGTTCAACGGGGTGATAGGCGCCGGCTTCGTCGCCAACCTTGGCGGACCTGGGACGCCGCCCAGCGCCGACGAGGCCTGGACGCAAACGCTGAAGGCGGTCGAAAGCGGGCGCAAGGTCGGAGCGTGGCGCGCCGAGCCAGCTGAGCCGGCGCCGGAGCTGGCGGGGCGGCGGCGGTTTCGGCCGTCAAATGCCCGCGCCGTTGTCCATCGCCGCTAGCGCCGCCTCGTGCGCGGCGGCCTCGGCGCTGATCCAGGCCACGAACGCCTTCACCTGCGGCAGCCGCCCCTTCGCCTTCGGGTGGACGAGGTAGTAGGCGAAGTCGACCGCGGTGGCGATCTGCAGCGGCGCGACCAGGCGGCCGGCGTCGAGGTCGTCCTGCGCCAGCGTGCGCTTGGCCAAGGCGATGCCGCGCCCGCCCATCGCCGCCTCGATCACCAGGCTCGACTGGTTGAAGCGGGGGCCGCGGGTGCCGTCGACGCCGCGCACGCCCCTGGCCGCCAGCCACATCGACCAGTCCGGGCAGCTCTCGTCGGCGTCGGGCGAGCCGTCGTGCAGCAGGATATGCTTGGCGAGATCCTCGGGCTTCTCCAGCGGGTTCTCGGCCATCAGCGCGGGGCTGGCGACCGGGATCACGGTCTCTTGCATCAGGCGCTGCAGCTCCAGCGCCGGATAGCGGCCGGCGCCGTAGCGGATGGCCAGGTCGATCTCGCCGGCGGTGAAGTCGACGATCTCCATGTCGGCCGAAAGCCAGACGTCGACCTGGGGATAGGCCTCCTCGAAGCTCTTCAGGCGCGGCACCAGCCACTTGGCGGCGAACGACGGCGGGGCGGTGAGGGTGAGGCGCCGGCCGTCGACGGCGGCGGTGAGCAGGGACGCTGCCTCGGCCAGGCGGTCGAAGGCCTCACGCAGGGCGGGAAGAGCGGTCTGGG
>DATNIH010000254.1:0-3766 GCA_035604515.1 Caulobacteraceae bacterium
CTCCTCGATCGCCGGGGCGAGCAGCGCGCGGTCGGCGACCAGGCGCCGCCACTGGTCGCGGTGCGCGAGCAGCAGATAGAGGCCGCTGGAGATGAACCGCTCGGTGGTCGTGCCGGCGGCCGTGTAGATCGTGCTGATGGCCGAGGACAGTTCCGGTTCGCTCAGCACGCCGTCGGAGTCCTCGGCGGCGATCAGCGCGCTGATCAGGTCGTCGCGGGGGGAGGCGCGCCGCTCGGCGATCAGGTCGCGGACATAGCGGCCAACCCAGCGCCCGGCTTCCAGCGCCGCCGCCCAGGATTCCTCCGAGCGCTTGGGCGCCATCAGCGCCGCCGTGCGCTCGAACGCCGCCCGGAACTGCTCACGGTCGGCCGCGGGAATGCCGATGATCTCGCTGGCGACGATGATCGGCACGTGGAAGGCGAAGTCGGTGATCAGGTCGAACTCGCCCTTGGCCGCGGCGGCGTCCAGCAGCTCGTCGATCACCGCCTGGATGCGTGGCCCGCGCTCCTCGATGCTGCGCTTCGAGAAGGCCGAAACCACCAGGGCGCGGATGCGAGTGTGGTCCGGGGCGTCCATCTGGTTGAAGGATTGCGCGAGGGTCCGGCTGAGCCCCTTTTCAGCGCTCGACTGCGCGCCGGCGGTTCTGGCCTGGGCCAGCGGGTTGGCGCCGCCCCATCCCGCCGCCATGCTGGAGAAGCGCACCGGGTCCTTCAGCACTGCCGCGCAGTCCTCGTAGCGGGTCAGGTACCAGAAGCCGTGCCGTGACCAGTGCACCGGGTCCTCGGCGCGCAGCCGATTCAGCGTGGCGATCGGATCGTTCTCGAAGTCGTAGTCGTAGAGGTCCGGCGCCAGCGCGCCGTCGGCGGAATGCGATCCGGTCGTCGATCTACTCATCCGCGCCTCCCCCAAGACCGCAATCTAAGGCGCCCGCTGGAACTGGGCCACCATGCCGCGCCCGACCTGAACCTCGAACGCGTTCAAGGTCATCGAGACCAGGGTGTAATAGCCGATCACCGCCATCAACTCGGCCACGCCGCGCTCGCCGAAGGCGGTGACGCCGGCGTCGAACAGCTCCATCGGCAGCGCGTGGGTCTCGTGCATGGTCTGGCACAGGTCGTAGACCAGCTCGTCCTCATGCCGCCCGGACGGGCGTCGGCCCGCCAGCACGTCGTCCAGCACCGAAGCTGCGACGCCGAACTCGATCGCCCGCGGCGCATGGGCGGCCCATTCGACATTGGCTTCCCAGAACCTGCCGGTGATGCAGATCGCCAGCTCGACCAGGCCGCGGTCGAGGCTGGTGCGGGCCCAGAGCATCGCGCCCAGTCCGGTGAGCCGCTGGAACAGCTCCGGATTGGTCAGCCAGGGGTCGAACGGCCCGCCCAACGCGCCGTTCGGAGCTGGCTTGCGCGTCTGGGTGAAGCGCTCGTACTGGGCGCGCTGCTCGGCCGAGAAGCCGGCGATGTTGGGGGGCGCTTGTCGGGTCATCGGCGTTTCCGTGGCGGTGGCGGCGCCCAGGAACCACACCGCCAGCCGGTCCGCTAGTCCGCTAGCCCGGCACCGAGAAGTCGAAATAGTGCGGCTGAGCGTCGTCGCCGTCGCTCTGCGGCGTATAGACGAACGCATACTCGCCCGGATCGAGCACGTCCTGAGGCGTCACCTTGAACACCCCCGGCGAGACCGCGGCATAGCGGAAGGCCACGTGGGTGTCGTTGACCTCGCCCGGCCCCGACAGGGCGCCGTGGATGCGCTGAGTCAGCAGCTGACGGCTGCCGCCGACGGTCTGGAAGCGAACCAGTGCGAACAGGTCAGGCGTCGGCGCCGGTCCCGGCATGCGCAACCAGCCGAGGCCGTGCTGATAGAAGCCAGAGCCTGGCTGGTTGAAATAGAAGAAGAACTCGGGGCGGCGGGTGTCGGTCTTGAGGCGCGCGGTCGGGCCGGCCATCACCGCGGTGACCTTCAACGGCGCGAGACCGTAAGTCAGGATCCACCCCAGCGCGCCCGAAGCCTTGATGTCGTCCGCGACCGTCGGGTCGAGCCGCTGCATGGCGGGCCGCGCGCCGGTAGTTTCCAGCAGGTAGAGACCGGCCGCATGTGGCGCCAGCGGGTCCGCAGAGTCGCTCTGGACGGAAGCCGCACCTAGCGCCCCACCGCTGGCCGCGGTCACCATGGCCGCGATCACCTCGTCGGGTACGTCCTGGCGTTTCAGCCACAGCAGGGCGTCGGTGGAGATGTCGAACTGGCTGGGCGTCGCCTCGATCTTCGCGACGATGGTTTGCGAACTGAGCCCGGCCCTCGAGAGCTGCACCACCGTATCGTCGGTCAGCGTTTCGGCGCAGACGGCCTGGGTGGCGATGAGGGACGCGATCAAAGCCAGGGAGAACAACGCCGTGCGTCGCATTGACGTCTCCAACGGTCGTGTCCCTCAAGCGGGACCGTAGGATCGGCGCAATGCGACGATGTTTCGCCGCCGCCTTGCGGATTGCAGCGGCGCAAGCACTGGTCACACGTTTCGAGGGCGGCCTCAGCCCTCGCCGGTCAGAAGCGCGTAGGCCGCCAGCGCCATCACCTTCGCCGAGGCGGTCATGTCGGCGATCTCGACGTATTCGTCGGGCTGGTGGGCGAGGTCGAGGATGCCAGGGCCGTAGGCGATGCAATCGCGCAGGTGGCCGATGCGGTCGATGTGCTTCTGGTCGTAGGTGCCGGGCGAGCAGATCACCGCCGCCTCGCGCCCCAGCACCCTACGCACCGCCGAGGCGGTGGCGCGCACCACTGGGCGGTCCGGCTCGGTCATCGACGGGCGCACTTCCAGCAGGTCGCGCAGCGAATAGCGGAAGCCAGGCCGCGCCTGGACCAGGCCGTCTAGCAGGGCGCGCATCTTGGCCTTCACCTCGCCGAGATCCTCCTCGATCAACAGGCGGCGGTCGAACACCAGGCGGCAGGCGTCGGCCACCAGCGGCGCGGGCAGGGCGGCATCGTCGCCGGGCGCCACGTCCGGCTGGCCGCCATGCACGGAGTTGATATTCAGCGTCGGGGTGCGGGCGCCGGGGGGCTCGACCGGCATGGCGGTCGGTTGGTCGCCGAGCGCCGGGTAGAGCTCGTGTTCGAACGCCTCCAGCACCGCGGCCATGTGGCGGATGGCGCTGTCGCCCAGGAACGGCATCGAGCCGTGGGCGATACGCCCCTTGGTCTCGATCTCGCCCCACCAGACGCCGCGGTGGCCGATGCAGACGCGATCGACGTTGAGCGGCTCGGGGATGATCACGTGGTCGACGCGGGGCTTGGAGAACCAGCCGCGCTCGGCCATCCAGGCGACTCCGCCGAGGCCGCCCGACTCCTCGTCGCCGGTGCCGCTGATCTCGATCGCGCCGGGCAGCGGCGCGCCGGAGTCGATCAGCGCTTCGACCGCGACCACCGCGGCGGCGAGGCCGCCCTTCATGTCGCAGGCCCCGCGGCCATAGACGCGGCCGTCCTCGATGCGCGCCTCGAACGGCGGCCGGGTCCAGCCCTCGCCGGGCGCGACGACGTCGATGTGGCCGTTGAAATGAACGCAGGGGCCTGGAGCGGCGCCCTCGCGGCGGGCGATCACGTTCCAGCGCGGGTAGCGATCGGTGTCGCCGGGGACTCCCTCGGCGCGCAGGTACTCGACCTGGAACCCGCGAGCGGCCAGGCGCTGGCCGAGCAGTTCGGCGCAGTCGCGGTAGAACTCGCCAGGCGGATTGACCGAGGGAATGCGGATCAGCGCCTGCGCCAGGTCGACGATCTCGCC
>DATNIH010000255.1:0-14495 GCA_035604515.1 Caulobacteraceae bacterium
GGCGGGTCCGACAAGCCATTTCGATGGCGATCGACCGGCGCTTCATCACCGACAAGCTCATGCGTGCGGGCCAGCTTCCCAGCACCTCCTACGTGCCCCCTGGCATCGCCGGCTACCTTCCCAAGGGCGCACCGCATCCGCAGCCGGCATGGGCTGACTGGACGCTCGAGCGCCGTCAGGCGGCCGCCCGGGTGCTGCTGGCGCGAGCCGGCTACGGTCCGGACAAGCTGCTGAAGCTGGAGCTCAAGACCACCAACAATGGCGGCTCGCTTGTCGCGGCCCAGTCAATCCAGGCGGACCTCAAGACCATCGGCGTCGACGTTACGTTCCGCCAGGAGGATGGCGCGGTGGTGTTCGAGTCGTTCAATCTGCGCGACTTCCAGCTCGGCGCCACCGGCTGGGTGGCCGACTACAACGACCCGATGACGTTCCTGAACCTGATGAAGTCCGACACCGGCCAGCAGAACTACGGCGACTACAAGCGCCCAGCCTATGACGCCTTGCTGAAGGCGGCCGACAACGAACCGGACGCCAGCAAGCGTGCGGACGACATGGCGAGCGCCGAGCAGATGATCCTCGACGACGCCATCATCGCGCCGCTCGACACCGGCGTCAGCCTCAACCTGGTGAGCCCCGCCCTCACCGGCTGGATCGACAACGACGCCGACGTCCACCCGATCCGCGACCTGTGTCGCCATGACGCACCCGCCCAGGTGATCAAACCGGCCCTCTGAGCGTTTCCCCGATACATTTCCCTCACCATCTGAGGGTAAGGGCCAAGCTTCGCGAATCTGGGGCGAGGACGAATGGTGGCGTTCGCCGACGCAATGACGCTCGAGAGCCACGGCGCCGAATCCCCGCTGGAGGGAGCAGCGCCGGAGGGGGTCGTGCGCCCGCCGTCCGCGCTGGCGTTCGCGCCGGAAGCTTTCTTCCTGGGCAGGACCGAGGGCGCCGGCGTGGTCCGCGACCCGCTGGGACGCATCACGCGCCGCTGCCGCATCACCACCGAGGGCGCTCTCAGCGCCGCTCAGGGCGCGCTGCGCTTCGATGAGACCTTCGTCTACGACGACGGCGAGATCGATGTCTGGCGCTGGGTGATGCAGGCCGGCCGCGAAGGCCGCTACGTGGCGGCCGAGGCGAAGGCCGGGACGGGCATCACCGGCGACATGCGCGACGGCGACTATGTGCTGGGGTTCCGCCGCCCGGTCGGTCGCGCCGCGGGGTTCCTGGCGCCGCATTTCCTCACCCGCTTCACCCTGCTGGCGCCCGACCTGGCGCTGAAGCGCGCGGACGTCAGCCTGTTTGGCGTGCCGCTAGGATGCCTCAGCGCCGTCCACCGGCGGGTGTCTTCTTAGGTTCACGCTGAATTCACTACGTTTTTCAGCACCGCCTTAACCTTTGTTGCGCAATAGTTGCCACGTCTTGGCACGAGGGCCCGGCAATGGGCGCGTTCGAAGAACTGTTCGGATTTGAGGGTCGGATCAGCCGGCTCGGATTTCTCTGGCGCAACCTCGTGGTCGGGCTGGGCATGGGCGCGATCGCCGCGCTCGGCAGGATAATGTTGCAGACGGTCGTCAGGCCGATGGGTCTTGGCGGCTATGACGCCGGCGCGCGCGGCCTGGCGGTCGGCATCGTGCTGCTCGTGGTCTGGTCAAGCATCGCCATCGCCTGCCGGCGCCTGAGGGACCTGGCGCTTGAACCGGCCCATGTCGTGCCACTCTACCTGGCCCTGTGGGTCGTCTACACGGCGCTGCTGAAACCCCTGATCCAGCTGCAGCCGGCGTCGTTCGGCCTCTACACCGTCTGCTGGGCGATGCTGCTGGCCACGCCGACGCTCTCGTTGCTGTTCCTGCCCGGTCGCCCGATGGAACGGCCCCTGCCCGCCGGCTACGAGCCGCCGCAGCCGACCGCCTACCTGAACTGGCGCGAGCAGCCCTAGGGGTTGGGCGCGCGGCTTCGGTCTTGACCTTGCGGCCGATCGTCCGCAACTGGCGCCATGCCGACGCAAGCCCCGCCCGAACTGCTGGAAATCCGCCACTCCATCGACAACATCGATGCGGCGCTGATCCATCTGCTGGCCGAGCGATTTAAGCAGACCCGCAAGGTCGGCGAGCTGAAGGCGCGCCAGGGCCTGCCGCCCGCCGATCCGGCGCGCGAGGCCCAGCAGATCGGCCGGCTGCGCGCGCTCGCCGCCGAGGCCGACCTCGATCCGGAGTTCGCCGAGAAGTTCCTGAACTTCCTGGTGACGGAGGTGATCCGCCACCACGAGATCATCGCCGCCGCTGCCCGCGCCTAGCTGCCTAGCTGAACGTCGCCGCGACGGCCGGATCGCCCCTCTGGGTTCGGTAGACGTAGAGCACCAGCCCGGCGATCAGCGGCGCGTTGAGCGCGGCGCCGACGGCCTGACCGGCGACGCCGCCCCAGACGCGGCCCTGTCCGACCTGACCGCTGAAACCGGCGACGAAGCCCGCCACGCCGCCGAACACCGCGCCGATGATCAGCTCGAGCAGGAAGATCACGATCGAGCCAACCAGCAGCGCGAGCACCGCGCCGCGCGTCAGCGCCCAGGCCTTCACCGGATCGAACGAGCGCGTGTCGGCGGCCAACGGCGCGAACACCGAAAGCCGGAGCCCCAGGTAGATCAGGCCGATCATCGCAGGCCCGATGAAGATCAGCGTCAGGGCGCCCGCCGGACCCAGCATGATCCGGCCCAAGGCGGCGAGCTTTTCCGCTTCGGAGCCGTTCTCGATGCCCTGAACGTCAGCGGGGCTATTGCCGAGGGTGGCGCCGAGGATGAACGCCCAGATGATGAACACCACGAACGCCAGAACGCCGATGATCAGGCCGACCAGCAGATTGGCGCCCAGTATGCGCCACTCCAGACCGCCCCACTGCACGCCGGCCGGGTGGGCGGCGAAGGCGTCGTCGCCTGGATGGTCGCCGCTGAAGCGCAGGCGATAGAGCGCGCCGGTCGCGGCGGTGGTGACGAAGATCGAGACAATGAAGCCGAGGATGGAGACCGCGACCCAGCTCGGCCGCAGCAGCTCGACGATCTGCACCGCGGCGCTGAACCAGACCAGGATCAGCATGATCCCCCAGGCCCGGCGCCAGGCTTCGCCGACAAAACGGAAACTCTCGCCGATCGCCGCACCGACCTGCACCTTGCCCATGCGCCCCGCCCTCCACGCCTGCCGGCCAGCGTGCCGCGCGGCGGCGACAGTTGCAATCCGCCCGAGGCCGCCCGGCCGCCGTCAGGCCTGGGCGTCGAAGAACTCGTCCGGGTCTTCGACCTCCACCAGCCTGCCGCGGCGGATCTCCAGGAAGCGCGTGGCGGCGGTGCGGGTGAAGTAACGGTCGTGCGAGACGAAGATGCAGGAGACGTCGGCCTCGTCCAGCTGGCTCTCCAGATCTTCCTGGCCCTCGATGTCGAGGTGGTTGGTCGGCTCGTCGAGCAGGTAGAGGTTCGGCCGCTCGGCCTTCAGCCGCAGGAACTTCAGCCGCGCCCGTTCGCCAAAACTGAGTAGCGAAATCGCCTGCTCCATCCGCCGATGCGGGAAGCCGGCCTTGACCAGCGCCTGAATGGCCTCCCGCTCGCCAACCCCGTCCACCTCGCACATGTATTCGATCAGGCTGGCGTCCAGCGGCAGGTCGGCCATGGCCTGGTCGAACACCGCCAGCCGCGCGCCCGGATTGAACCGCACCTGCGCCTTGCCGTCGTAGTGGGCGTCCTTGGCGGCGAACTCCTGGGCGAGCGCGCTCAGCAGGGTCGACTTGCCGGCGCCATTGGCGCCCAGCAGCGCGATGCGGTCGCCCGCCCGCACGGCCAACCGGTCGATATTGAACAGCGGCCGCTCGTCCGGCGTTCGCACCGTCAGGCCCTCGAGCCGCAGCGCAACCTTGGCCTCCATCTCGCTCTCGCCCAGCTCGAGGCGCCGCTCGCGGGCGACGTAGACCTTGGTCTTGGCGCCCTCCATCCGCTCGATGCGCCGCTCGACGATCTTGCGCTTCTTGTCGAACATGTCGTTCTTCTGGGCCCAGACCTTGTAGCGCGCGCAGGTCTCCTCCAGCCGCCGGATCTCCTTTTCCTCCAGCGAGCGGCGGCGCGCATCGGCCGCGTCGCGCTCCAGCAGCGACTGCCGCGCGGTCGAAAACGGGGTCTTGAAGGCGTGGGCGCCGTCGGCGCGCAGGAAGAGGGTGCGTGTCGTCACCCGGTTCAGAAACGCGCGGTCGTGGCTGACGATCAGCATCGGCAGCTTGATCACCTCGGTCAGCCACCGCTCCAGCGTGGCGATATTGGCCAGATCGAGGTGGTTGGTCGGCTCGTCGAGCACCAGGATGTCCGGGTCTTCCAGCACCGCGGCGCAGGCGACCAGCACGAGGCGCTGCCAGCCGCCCGACAGCACCCGGAAATCGCCGGCGGCGATCGCCGCGTCCATGCCGATGTCCCCCAGCATGACGTCAATGCGCCAGTCCTCGCCTTCGGCGCCGCCGCGGGCCAGCGCCTGCTCCATCACCTCGCGCACGGTCAGCGCGAAGAAGCTGGCGGGGATCTCCTGCGGCACGTAGCCGACCTTGGTCGAGCGCGAGCGGACCACATGGCCCTCGTCGAGCTCGAGCTCGCCAGACAGGCACTTCAGCAGCGTCGACTTGCCGGCGCCGTTCTCGCCGACGAGCGCGGTCTTCGCCTCGTCCAACAGGAAGGAGATGTGCCGGAACACATAGCCCTTGTTGTAGGCGAAACCGGCGTTCTCGACGCCCAGGACTGACCAGCGGCCGGACATGGGCGGCAGTGGCCGCGCCCCAGCCTCGCCGTCAAGCCTCGAAGCTGGCGCTGACCGCAGTCTCGCCGTCGCAGCGGACGGCGATCACGCTGTTTGGCTCGGCGCCGTGGCGCAGACGCACCGGCTGGTTCACGAAGAGGGGCGCGAGCGCGCGGAAGCTGAACGCCTTCAGCGGCGCCCCGGCGGTGCGCATCGCGAGATCGCAGAGCTTCGCGGCCGTGAAGGGGCCGTGCACGACGAGGTCGGGATAACCTTCCTCCTCCCGCACATAGCGCTGGTCGTAGTGGATGCGGTGGCCGTTGTAGGTGGCGGCGGAATAGCGGAACAGATCGACCGTGTTGGGGGCCCACGCCTCGCCTTCGCCGCCCGAGCCTGTGTCCGCGACAGGCGGCGTCGGATCGCCGGCCTCGCGGTAGACGATGGTTTGGGTCTCGGTGAGCTTCAGCGCGCCGGCCTGGCTCAGCCGCCGCTCCACATCCACCAGCACCAGCGCGCCCGTGCGGCCGGAGCGCTGACGCACGTCGGCGATGGTCTGCGCCAGTTCGGCCGGCTCGCCGAGCGCCAGCGGCGCCCCGAAGGCGAACGTCGCCGAGGCGAACATCCGCCGCGGCGGCTCGACCGGCGGCAGGAAGCGCCCGCGCTTGGGGTGTCCGTCGGGGCCGAGCTCAGCAGGCTCTACAGCGTCGTTGAAGTAGGCCCAGTGCCCGAGCGCGGGGAAATGCGCCTCGACGTCGAGATCGACCCCCATCGCGGCGGCGTAGCGCCGCGCGATCTCCGGATCGAGCACGGCGGTGTCGGTGCGGGTGCGGCCGATCCAGTCGGCGAGGTCGGTCACGTCCCCTGGGCCCCCCGCACCAGTCCCGCGTCGTGCAGGCGGCCAATCTCGCCGCTCGACATGCCGAGCAGGTCGGCCAGCACCTCGTCGGTGTGGGTTCCCAGCTTCGGCGCGGGCGCCGGAGCGCCGCGCTCCACACCGGCCAGAGTCGCGGCCGGGCCGGGCACGGGATAGTCGAGGCCGCTGGGCTGGGCGGCGCGGCCGAACACGGGGTTGGCGGCGAACAGGCTGTCGTCCTTGGCCGCTTCGGCCAACGTGCGGTAGGCCGACCAACAGACGCCCTCGGCCTCGAACGCCGGGGCCAACTCGGCCTCGGTGCGCAGGGCGAACGCGGCCTCGAACAACGGATAGAGCCGGTCGCGGTGCTGGTAGCGCACCGCCTCGTGCCCGGCGAAGGAGACGCCGAGCTCGGTCTCCAACGCCGCCACCGCCGCTTCCAGGTCCAGCGTCTTGACCACGGCGCGCCATTGCCTGGGCGTGATCGCCACCACCATCAGCCGGCGGCCGCCCTTGATCGCGAAATCGCGGCCGAACGCGGCGTAGACGTCGTTGCCGATGCGAGGCCGGTCGTTGCTCTGCATCACCTCGGCCAGCATGCCCCAGTTGGCCAGGGTGGTCGCGGCGATGTCGGAGAGCGGGATGCGCACCTCGCAGCCGCCGCGGCCGGCGCGCCTCGCCCGTTCGGCCGAGACCAGCGACAGCGCTGCATAGGCGCCGGTGATGAAGTCCCACGCCGGGAGGGTGTGGTTGACCGGCCGCGGATCGTCGGCGAAGCCGGTCATCCATGGCACGCCCACGGCGGCGTTGACGGTGTAGTCGAGCGCCGGGCGCCCGTCGGCCCAGCCCATCACCCGCACGCAGATCACGTCGTCGCGGATCGCCTTCAGGCGGTCGTAGGCGAAGAAGCCCGTCGCCGGGAAGTTGGTGACGAAGAGGCCGCGGTCCTCGCCAGGCGCCGCGGCCAGGCGTTGGGCCAGTTCGCGGCCCTCGGGCCTGGCCAGGTCGATCACCACCGACTGCTTGGCCTTGTTCAGGCCCTCCCAGTAGAGGCTCTCGCCATTGGCGGCCAGCGGCCAGCGGCGGAAGTCAGGCCCGCCGCCGAGCTGGTCGATGCGGATCACCCGCGCCCCGAACTGGCCGAGATAGAGCCCGCAGGTCGGCCCGGCGATGAACGCCGCCGCCTCGACGACGGTCAGGCCTTTGAGGAGGTCGTACATGGCCGACACCTAGCGCGCCGCTGGCGCGGCAGGCAACGGCGGCGCCGCTTTCCGTCGGGAGACGCCTCGACAAGCCCGCGCGGCTTGCCCATGAAGGTTGGCATTGACGAACCTTCAGAGGGATTTGAGAGCATCCATGGACCGAGTTCTGCCGGAGCCGACGCCGGAGACCCAGCATTTCTGGGACGGCTGCAAGGCCGGTGAATTGCTGCTGCAACGCTGCACCGATTGCACCAAAAGCTACTTCCCGCCCCGCCCGTTCTGCCCCAAGTGCGGCTCGCGCAAGGTCGAGGTCTACCAGGCCAGCGGCAAGGGCGTGCTGTGGAGCTATGTGATCAACCACCGCCCGCGCCCCGACATGGGCACGGAGCCCCACTCGATCGCGGTGGTGAAGCTGGAAGAAGGGCCGCAGATGATGACCAACATCGTCGGCTGCCCGCAGACGCCGGAGGCGCTGCAGCTCGACATGCCCGTCCAGGTGAAGTTCGAGGACTTCGGCCGCATCACCCTGCCCCTTTTCACGCCCGCCGGAGCCTGAGCCCGTCATGAAGCAAAAGACCGTCGCGGCCGTCGGGGCCGCCGAAACCACCGAGCTTGGCCGCATCCCGAACATGTCGGTGATCCAGCTGCACGCCGACGCCGCGCTCAACGCCCTGGCCGATTGTGGCCTCAAGCCGTCGGACATCGACGGCGTCGCCACCGCGGGCCTCGGCCCGACCGAGCTCGCCTACTATCTCGGCATCACCCCCACCTGGGCCGACGGCACCAGCGTCGGCGGCTGCTCGTTCATGCTGCACGTGCGCCACGCGGCGGCGGCGATCAACGAAGGTCTCTGCAAGACGGTGCTGATCACCCACGGCGAGAGCGGGCGCTCGCGCGTCGGCGCCGGCGGCGGCTTCCGCGGCGGGGGCGGCGGGGCCAGCCTGCCCGGCCAGTTCGAGGCGCCGTATGGCCCGGTCGGCCCGCCGTCGATGTTCACCATCCCGGTGATGCGCTACCTGAAGACCCGCGGCTACACCGTTGAAGATCTTGCCAATGTCTGCGTGATTCAGCGCGAGTGGGCCGCCAGGAACCCGCGCGCCAGCATGCGCGACCCGATCACGGTCGACGACGTGCTGAACGCGCGGATGATCGCCTATCCGTTCACGCTGCTGATGTGCTGCCTGGTCACCGACGGCGGCGGCGCGATCGTCCTGACCAGCGCCGAGCGCGCCAAGGACTTCCCGACCAAGCCGGTCTACATCATCGGCACGGGCGAGAGCGTCGAGACGCCGATGGTCAGCCAGATGGAGGACTTCAACTCCTCCAAGGCGTTCCGCGTCTCGGGCAAGAAGGCGTTCGACGAAGCCGGCATCAGCCGCGCCGACGTCGACCACCTGATGATCTACGACGCCTTCGCCCACCTGCCGCTCTATGGCCTGGAGGACCTCGGCTTCTGCAAGCCCGGCGAGGCCGCCGGCTTCATCCGCGAGCGCAACACCGCCCCCGCCTCTTCACTGGGAAACATCGGCAAGCTGCCGCTGAACACCAACGGCGGCGGCCTCTCTTACATGCACTCGGGCATGTACGGCATGTACGCCATGCAGGAGAGCCTCCGTCAGCTGCGCGGCGTGGCCGCGGCGCAGGTCCCAGGCGCCAAGATCTCTGTCAGCCATGGCGTCGGCGGCATGTTCGGCGCGTCCGGCACCGTCATCTGGTCGAACGAAGCGCCCTGAGCCCATTACTCCCGCTCATCCCGGCGAAGGCCGGGATGAGCGGATTTATGGGGCGGCTTGCGAGCGCAAGGTCCTGTCGAAAAACGCCACCACATCCCGCTCCACCCGCTCGTGTGTGGCCGCCCGCGAAACGCCAGGCAGGTCGGTGCAGTAGGGCTTGGCGTAGACCAGTCCAGCCGCCGCGCACTCGGACAGAAAGTCGTAGTGGCCGACGTTCGGCAGGAGGTCGATCGTCGCGCCGGGGACCAGCCTGGCGGCGAATTCGCCATTGGTCTTCGGCGGAGCGATCGGGTCGGCGTCGCCGAGCGCGATCGCCACCGGCCGCTTGATGTGGCGCAGGCTGTCGAAATCCATCCCCTGGATCGCCGCCGGCGCGATCAGGAACGCGGCCTTGACCCGCGCGTCGTGCAGGTCGTCGTGTTCCCGCGCGATCAGCGGCGCCATGGCCGGCTCGGCCGCCACCTGGTCGCTCTGCATCGGGTGCGGGTATTCCAGCTGCTGGTTGCAGATCGCGTCGCGGTCGGGGCCGGTGCAGAAGGCGCGCAACTGGGCGAAGTTGGAGCGCGCGCCGACTTCCAGCAACGAGGTGTAGCCGCCGAGCGAGAAGCCGGCGACGCCGATCCGGCGCGCATCGATATGCGCGGCCAGCTTCGGGTCGGCGAGCACGGCGTCCAGCGCCGCTCTCAGGTCCCCAGGCCGCTCCCACGGCGCGAAGGCGCCCTCGGCCGTGACGCCATCGATGCCATTCGTGCCCGGGTGGTCGACGCCGACCACGATGTAGCCGGCGCGGGCCAGCACCGACGCCAGCCAGGTCATCTGCCGCGCCGTTCCGCCGAAGCCGTGCGAGACCAGGATCAGTGGGTGGCGGGCGTCGTCGGCGAACGGCGCGTCGGCGGCGGTGCGGCCGGTGACGAAGATCGGACCGCCCGGCGGCCCGATGTCCACTTCCTGTTCCGGCGCCGTCGCCGGATACCAGAGCGTGATCCGCAGCACGCCGTCGCCATGGTTGCGCACGGCGGCGCTGGCGGTGGTCGTGGCCAGGTGTCGCTCGCCGGCGGTGAAGGGCGTCGCGGCCAAGGCCAGCACGTGGAATGCGAGGGCGGCCGCCAGGGCGATGAAGAGGCGCATACCTGGCGTATAACGTTGTTGCTCAGCGGCCCGGTAGTCCGTCGTGTCAGCAGTGATTGGAACCATCCGGGTTCGCGCGTACTGCTGTGGTTGGGGCGGGCTTGGGACCAGGGAGGAAGCCCATATGCGTGCACTACTGATCGGCGGGATGGCCGCGGCGATGCTTTTCGTGACCGGGGCCGCCAGCGCCGCGACGCTGCATTTCACGACAGTGCTGAAAGGCGCCGAGGAGACGCCGCCCAACACCACGAAGGGGACCGGGAAGGTCACCGCCACGCTCGACACCGGAACGAAGGCGTTCACCTACAAGGTGACCTACTCGGGCCTCACCGGACCGGCGACGATGGCCCACTTCCACGGCCCGGCTCTGGCTGGGGCTGCTGCGCCGCCGGTGGTGCCCGTGCCGGCCTCGAGCCTCGCCAACCCGATGAAGGGCGCGGCGACGCTCGACGATGCGCAGGTCGCCGATCTGAAGGCCGGCAAGTGGTACTTCAACATCCACACCGCCGCGAACCCCGGCGGCGAAATCCGCGGCCAGCTGCCGGCGGTGAAGTAAGCGCCCGCATCGGAGCGGCCGCAGGCGGGTTCCGGGGACAGGATACCTATCCCTCTCGGCCTGGGCCGCCATGCGGGCCGCTGGATCGGGATAGGTATCCTGTCCCCGGAACCCTCAGACCGCCCCTTCGGCGATCAGGCTCCTGGCGCAGTCGAGCACCGTCTCTTCGGTCGGCCGCGGTTTCCAGCCGAGTAGTCGCTGGGCCTTGGCCGAGGTGTAGTCGTGCTTGAGGCCAAGCCCCGGCGTCACCGAGGCCAGATCCTTGTCGAACAGGCCGGCGAGGCGGATGACGAAGTCCGGCACCTTGCGGGTGGGGACCTTGGCGCCGTCGGCGCCCAGCTTCTCGCGCAGCATCGCGGCCAGATCGCCCATCCAGGCGTAGGCGCCCGCGGCGATGAAGCGCTCGCCAGCGGCCTCCGGTGCGGTCATGGCGCGGATGTGCAGATCGGCCACGTCGCGCACGTCGACGATGTTGAACCCCAGCCGCGGGATGCCGGGCACGCGGCCGGTCACCATCCGCTCCACCACCTGCACCGACTCCGAGAAGTCGTGGCCGAGCACCGGGCCCAGCACCAGCGCCGGGTTGACCGTCGCCAGGGTGGTGGCGCCCCCGGCCGAGCCGATCAGCTCCCACGCCGCTCGCTCCGCCAGGGTCTTGGATTGGGCGTAGGCGCTGGTCCGCGGCAGGCTGGGATCGGTCCAGAGCGTCTCGTCGCTGACGCTGTCGGGGCTGCCGGTGGGCGTGCTGGTGGCGGCCACGGACGAGGTCTGCACCACCCGCTTGACCCCGGCCTTGATCGCCGCGCCAATCACCCGGCGAGCGCCGTCGCGCGCCGGGCGGATCAGCTCGTTGGGATCCTTCGGCTCGGCGACGCCCAGCGGCGAGGCGACGTGCAGGACGTAGTCGCAGCCCGCCACGGCCTCGTCCCATCCGGCGTCGGCCATCAGGTCGGCGGCATGGAAGCTGAGGTTGTCGCCAACGTCGACCGCCTTGCCGAGCGCGGCGCGGACCTGACCCTCGCGGCTGAGGTTGCGCACGGTCGTGCGCACCTTGTAGCCCTGCTGCAGCAGGCCGATCACGCACCAGCCGCCGATGTAGCCCGAGCCGCCGGTGACCAGCACCGTGCCCCCAAACGTCGTATTCTCCGCCGAAGCATCCGCCATGCCGTCCCCTCCAGGTCAATGTTGACGCTGCTAAGATAGGGCAGCCACGCCGGCGTGAAAGGCCCTGACGCTCGGTCAGGCTCGCTTTCCACAATTCACAGTCTTAAGCGGTGAACGCCCGCACGGAGGATCTGACCCATGATCACGCTCTATGACCACCCGCTTTCGCCCTATGCGCAGAAGGTGCGGATCTCGCTCAGGGAAAAAGCCGTTCCGTTCCAGCTGGCCCTGCCGGGCGGCCTGGGCGCCGGCGGCGCGGCGGGCGAGTTCGCCGAGGCCAATCCGAGAGCCGAGGTGCCGGTGCTGATCGACGGCGATGCGCGGGTGTTCGATTCGACCATCATCCTCGAATACCTCGAGGACCGCTTCCCCACCCCGGCGATGCTGCCGCAAGGCCCCGGCGAGCGGGCGCGGGTGCGGATGATCGAGGAGGTGATGGACACCCACTACGAGGCGGTCAACTGGGCGATGGGCGAGATCAACTGGTTCCGCCGCGCCGAGGGCCAGGCCGCCGAGGCGCTGAAGGCGACCGCCGGGCGCCAGACCGCCGGCTTCCTGGCCTGGCTCGAGCGTCAGCTGGGCGCGCGCCACTGGTTCAATGGGGAGCGCTTCGGCTGGGGCGACTTGGCGGTGGTCCCGTATGTCGCTGCGTCGGCGGCGATGGGCTTCCGCCCCCCCGAGGGCAGCGCCGTGGCCGGCTGGCTGGCGCGGGCGCTCGATCGCCCGTCCGTGGCCGAGACCGTCGGCGAAGCGCGGGGCTTCAGCACGGAGGGTTCCGGCGTCGCCGAGGCGGTGGCCGCCGGCTTGTTCAAGCGCGAATATCGCGACCACCGCCTCGAGTGGATGATGAAATCCGGCGGCGTCGACATCGTGCTGAAGGGCCTGGAAGCGGGCAACATCCGCTTCACGCCCGACTTCAGCTAGCTCGGCTCCGCCGCCGCCCAGGCTTCGGCGACGGCGAGGAACGGCGCGGCGTCGGCGGGCGAACCAACGTCGAGGTACAGCAAACCGTTCACGAGGTTTTCCAGTAGACCCCACTGCCAGATGGCGTCCGGATCGACCCCGTGAGCCCCTTGACGGCCGGCCGATCCGCCGCACTGTCCACGCATGAAGAAATCCAAACACCCCGAGGGCGTCGTTCATCGGCTCGTGGTCGAGAGCCAAGTCCTACGCAGCAACATGCTCGGCGATCCCACCGATCGGCGGGTCGACGTCTATGTTCCGGCCGGGTGCGACGGCGCCGGGCTACCGCTCCTGGTCGATCTTGTCGGCTTTACCGCCGGCGGGCCGGCGCACACCAACTGGCAGGCGTTCCGCGAGAACGTGCCCGAGCGGCTGGACCGGCTGATCGGCGAGGGCCTGATGCCGCCGGTGGTGGTCGCCTTCCCCGACTGCTTCACCCGCATGGGCGGCAACCAGTACGTCAACTCCGCCTCGACGGGCGCCTGGGCCGACTTCCTGACCACCGAGATGCTGGCGGCGGTCGAAGGCCGGTTCGGCTGCGGCGGCGCCGGCCGGCGCGGCGTGTTCGGCAAGAGCTCGGGCGGCTACGGTGCGATCGTCCACGCGCTCGACCGCGCCGACGTCTGGGCCGCGGCGGCCTGCCACTCCGGCGATATGGCGTTCGAGCTCTGCTACCTGCCCGATATGCCCGACGTGCTGCGCGCGCTGGCCCGCAACCAGTCGGGCGGGGGCGATGGGACCATCGAGGCGTGGTGGACCAAGTTCGAAGCCGCGCCAAAGCCGTCGGACGGGGCGATGAAGGTGGTCAACATCCTGGCCATGGCCGCCCACTACGACGCCGATCCGAGCCAGTTCCTCGGCCTCCGATTGCCGGTGACCAACGACACCTGCGAGATCATCCCCGAGCGCTGGGCCAACTGGCTGGCGCACGACCCGGTGGTGAAGCTGGAGCGGCAAGCCGATGCGCTGCGGGGCCTGAAGGCGCTGTACATCGACTGCGGCGTCAACGACCAGTTCAACCTGCTCTACGGCGCCCGGCGCTTCAAACGCCGTCTGGAAGAACTCGCCATCGCCCACCGCTACGAGGAATTCCCCGACAACCACAGCGCCGTAGACTACCGCATGGACGAAAGCCTGCCCTTCCTGGCCAAGGCGCTGGCGGGGTAGACGCGGCCGTCCGCTGCGCGCCAATTCTCCTCACAGGCGAACGGCTTGGCAGTCGCATTAATTTCAACGTAACCATGTTACTGATGCGCGGGCGACTGATGGTCAGCTGTGACCGCTGTGCCAAGCCTGGGGCTGGGTGGGGACTATGAGAATTCAAAGACTGATGCAGGCGGCCGCTTTCGCTGCAGCGATGGGTGTCGCCGGAGCGGCGTCGGCTACGACGGTGTCCGTGTCGGGGTTCGCGGGACCGTGGGATCCGACCGTTGCGGGGAATCCTACTTACGGCTTCGGTGATCAATCGGCCCCCACGTCGGTGGCCGTGACGCCTGGAGAAAATGTCACAATCACCTACCTCTCGGGTCTCACGGGCGCATTCGGCGGCGGCCCTGCAACCGTAGATGCGCTCGGCTACACCGGACTCACCTTTGGCAGCGGCGTCGGCCTGACAGGCATCGGGTCGTCCGGTCAGCCCTTCCCCAGCTTTTGGATCGACCCGACCAACTCCGGCCCGGACATTTTCCTGAACGCTCTGATCGGCGATTTCGTAAACGGAGCAGGCGTGATCGTCGGCGGGCCGTTCGCAACCGGCGACGGGCCATTCGTGATCACGGCGCCGGCAGGCGCGACCGCCCTTCAGCTGGGCGTGAACGACGACATTTTCTTCGATAACTCCGGTTCGCTCAGCATCAGCGTAACCGGCGGAGTTCCCGAGCCCGCGACTTGGGCGATGATGCTGCTCGGCGTCGGCCTCGTCGGGGCTGGGATGCGGATGGCGCGTCCGAAGACCAGCGCGGCGCTCGGCGCGCAGTAGGCCGCCGTTCACTCCCGCCGGGCCAAGTTCGAGGCCTGCGATAACCGTCGGACGCGCTGACGAAGGCGACTTGGCCACGACCGCCTGCGACGATACCGATCCAGCCCGGCACCTTGGCCCGCGGCTGCGGGTCACCGCGCGGCGCCACCGCGTTCTTT
>DATNIH010000256.1:0-8835 GCA_035604515.1 Caulobacteraceae bacterium
GGCTCGATCTCGATCGATCGCGATCTGCTCGAGGCCTCCGGCATTCTGCCGCACGAGCAGGTCGATGTGCTCAACATCACCAACGGCCAGCGCTTCACCACCTACGCCATCGAGGCGCCGCGCGGCTCCCGGGTGATCGGCGTCAACGGCGCGGCCGCGCGCCTGGTGCAGAAGAACGACAAGGTGATCGTGATCGCCTACTGCCAGATGCCGGCCGAGGAGGCGCGCAACTACGCCCCGACGGTGGTGTTGCTGGGCGACGACAACGCCGTCAAGCGGGCGGCCTGACCGCCGTGCGCCGGGCGCTGGCTTGCCTCGCCATCGCCGCTATCGCCACGGCCTGCGCGCCGAACGGCGGCGGAGCCGGCGGCGGCGGCGGGGGCCTGCCATCCGGCCAGCTCGACAACCAGATCGCCGCGGCGATCGGCGATCCCACCACCTGCGTGCTGATCGCCGAAGCAGCCAGCGGCAAGGTGCTCTATCGCTACGGCGACGACTTCAACTGCGTGCGAGGGCTGCCGGCCTGCGATGCGCCCGGCGTGCTCACCGCGAAGATCGCGCTGCAATACGCGACCAAGCCCGGCGGCCGCTTCGCCAGCTGCAACTCCCTGCCCGACGGTTCGCGCCAGGTCGGCTGGGCCGAGGGACCGGTGCAGAGCGTCGCCGGCCGCAACCTGGTCTATTCCGCGATGATGGAGGGCCAGCGCGCGCTCCCCGGGCACGAGATGAACGCCCGCCTCTACGACGCCTTCAACAAGGCCGGGCTGTAAGTCTGTACCCCCCTTGTCATCCCAGAGAGCCGCGCAGCGGACTCTTCCGGGATCTGCTTGCCGCCGCCGGCGCCAAGTAGATCCCGGCTCTCCGCCGCTGCGGCCGGGATGACGAATTGGGAAAGGGCAAAAGCGGGGTGAAGTCGAACGCGGGTGCGTGTAGTCCTTGCGAAAACCGGGAGGAGAGCGCGATGGCTGGTCTGGCCGCGATCGTGGGGACGGCGCAGTACAAGCCGACGCGGCGCCCCGAGGGGCCGCCGGTGTTCGCGCTCGATCAGGTGGCCGATCTCGCCGGCATGGCGATGGCGGACGCAGGGCTGAAGCCCGAGCAGATCGACGGGCTCTGCCTGATCAGCGTCGGCTTCAGCGAAGTGCGCATGTTCATCCCGGCGATGGTCGGCGAGTACCTGGGGTTCAAGCTCAATTTCGGCGAGATCGTCGACCTGGGCGGCGCCTCGGCGGTGGGGATGGCCTGGCGCGCGGCGGCGGCGGTCGAGATGGGCCTGTGCCAGGCGGTGCTGTGCGTGATCCAGGCCAGGCCCGGTCCGCCCGATCCGCATCGCGAGTCCGGCCAGGGCGGGCGGCGCGGCCTCGGGGCGACCAGCGGCTCGTGGGGCGCCCCCGAGGCGGAGTTCGACGTGCCCTACGGCCACGTCGCCCAGAACACCGGCTACGCCATGATCGCCCAGCGCTACAAGGCGGTGCACGGCTACGACGAGCGGGCGATGGCCAAGATCGCCGTCGACCAGCGCACCAACGCCTGCGCCAACCCCGACGCCTTCTTCCACGGCCAGCCGATCACCGTCGACGACGTGCTGGCCAGCAAGATGATCGCCGATCCGCTGCACCTGCTGGAGATCGTCATGCCGGCGGTCGGCGGCGCGGCCTTCATCGTCGCGCGCAAGGACATCGCGCGCTCCAACACCAACCGCCCGGCGGTGATCCGCGGCTTCGGCGAGCACATCCAGTGCAAGTCGCCGAGCTACGCCGACGACATGCTGCTCACGCCGATCGCGCCGGCCTCGAAACGCGCCTTCGCCATGGCGGGCCTGGCGCCGCGCGACATGCACATGGCCGAGGTCTACGACTGCTACACCATCACCGTGCTGCTCACGCTCGAGGACGCCGGCTTCTGCGAGAAGGGGACTGGGCAGCGCTTCGTGCAGCAGCGCGACCTGACCTGGCGCGGCGACTTCCCGCTCAACACCCACGGCGGCCAGCTCAGCTTCGGCCAGGCCGGCATGGCCGGCGGCGCCTCGCAGTTGGTCGAGGCGGTGCAGCAGATCCAGGGCCGTTGCGGCGAGCGCCAAGTGGGCCGGCACGACCTCGCCTACGTCTCCGGCACCGGCGGGGTGATGAGCGAGCAGGGCGCGCTGATCCTGGAAGGGGCGGACGCGTGATGGACAAGCCGCTGCCGAACATCACGCCGAAGACCCAGCCGTTCTGGGACGCGCTGAAGGCTCACCGGGTCGACATCCAGCAATGCGACGCCTGCCAGCACTGGATCTTCTTCCCGCGCCTGCACTGTCCGCGCTGCTTCTCCAAGAGCCTCACCTGGAAGACCGTGTCCGGCGAGGGCGAGCTGCTGACCTACACGCTGAGCCGGGTGCCGACCTTGCCCGAGCTCGCAGACGAGGCGCCGCAGAAGCTGGCGGTGATCCAGCTCGACGAAGGCCCGCACCTGAATACCACGCTGGTCGGGCTCGACGAGGACCAGATCCGGATCGGCATGCGCGTGCGCCCGGTGTTCGACGATATCGTCCCCGGCGAGACGACGCTGCTGCGGTACACGGCGAAGGGGTAGGAATCCCGCTCGGTTGACACCCCTGGCGCTCAGGGCGCCTGCTGTTGCGCCACCCCAGCAGGGAGAAGCGCCATGAGCGTCTATCGCGTCACAGAAATCATCGGCACCAGCAAGACCTCGTGGGAGGCCGCGGCCAGGGAAGCCTTGATCGCCGCGTCGAGCAGCCTGCGCGACCTGCGCGTCGCCGAAGTGGTCCAGCAGGACATCACCCTCGACGCCAAGGGCGAGGTCGACATGTTCCGGACCAAGCTGCGGGTCAGCTTCAAGTACGAGCTGGGCTGGTCAAAGACCGCCGAACAGGGTTGAGCCGGCGCCGTCACCCGGCGTCGACTTATTTGATCGCGCAGAGGACGCGATCGGGCATGCAGGCCTTGCCGCAGCGATAGTAGCCGGGCGCGCAGCGCGGCGGCAGGTGGCACACCTTGTTCCTGGCGATGCAGACGTGTCCGCAAGGCTTGCTGTTCAGGCACTGCAGCCCCGCCACCGCAGGCGTGGTGGATAGCGCGAGAACCGAGGCGGCGAAGACGGCGAGCGAACGGCGCATGGGTGACCTTCCCTTCGGTCCAGACTTCGGGATCAGCGCTTCAGGAAGGCCGCGATCCCGGCCTCGGCGCTCTCGAAACCCAGGTTCTCAGCCATCGCCGCCGAGGCCACAGCGTAGGCGTCTTGGAGCGGCAGTTCGATCTGGCGGTGGAACACCGACTTGCCGAGCGCGATCGCGTCCGGCGCCTTGGCGGCGATCGCCAGAGCCGTTTCGTCGATCACCGCATCGAGCTCGGCCGCCGGGACCGCGCGGTTGATCAGGCCCATCGCGGCGGCCTCGGCGGCGCCGACGAAGCGGCCGGTCAGCAGCATCTCCAGCGCGTCCTTGCGGCCGACGGCGCGGCCGAGCGCCACGCCGGGTGTCGAGCAGAACAGGCCGAGGTTGATCCCCGACACCGCGAACCGCGCCGTGTCGACGCTGAAAGCCAGGTCGCAGCTGGCTGCCAGCTGGCAGCCGGCCGCCACCGCCGCGCCCTGCACGCGGGCGATCACCGGCTTGGGGCTGGCCACGATCGCCTGCATCAGCGCCGAGCAGCGGCCGAACAAGGCCGCGCCGGCGTCGTTGGCGGCCTGCAGCTCGGCCAGATCATGGCCGGCGCAGAACACCTTGCCGGCCGCGCCCAGCACGACCACCCGCACCGCCGGGTCGGCGGCAAGGTCGCTCAGCGCGTCGGCCAGGGCGGCCATCATCGCTTCGGAGAGCACGTTGGCGCGGTCGGGGTCGTTCAGGGTCAGGCGCGCGACGGGGCCGTCCAGACGGCTGAGCAGGATGGGTTCGGGCATGCTGCGGCCTGCGCTTGATTGGTTCACAGCGGCAAGGTTCGCCCGAACCCGGCGGGGGTCAAGCGCCGCCGGTCCTAGGGGATCCGCCCCCAAGATCGACAGCGCGCCGTCGATTGCTTGGCGGAGCGTGATTCCGAGGTTCAGGATCGCGTCAAGGATCGCCTTCGGCGACCGCGGAGCGGCGGCGCAAAGCGCCGTCCTTGACCCGGCCCTGAACTCGGAAAAGCTAGCTCTCCGAGCGATTGACGGCCGACTCTAAGCGCCGCCTACCGAAAAGAGGTTTCTGGGTCTCCCGGCTGAACCTTTACGGAGAGCCCAGCTCGGCGCCCCGCGCCAGCGCCTCGAACGCGGCGATCACCTCGTCGCGGCGGACTTCCGCCGGCGTCAGCATGAACTGCCAGACCAGGCCCATCGCCAGGGCCTGGACGGCGAGCGCCAGAGTGTGGGCGTCGATCGCCAGCTTGCCCGCGTACTGCCCCTCGAGTTGGGCGCCGATCGTGCCGAACATCGCTCCGTATATGGCCGCCAGCTTCGCGCGCAGATGCGGCTGGCTCATCGCGTAGACCTGATATTCGACCACGAGACCGCCCCCGCCTGCGGCGGCCGGAAACTGGTCGAACAGGGTCTCGGCGAACCGGCGCAGCTGGGCCTTCACGGGCATGGTCCGGCTGAAGTCGCGGTCGAGGCTCATGCCCTGCGAGGCGACGGCGGCCATCATCAGCGCGTCGCGGTCGGCGAAGTTGGAATAGATCGAGCCGCGCGTGACGCCCGCCCGTCGGGCGATCGCGTCCAGGCTGGCGCCGGCGAACCCCTCCTCCGCGACGATCTCCAGCGTGGCGGCGATCAGCGCACGCCGAGTGCGTTCGCGCTTATCGCCGCGCGGTCTTGGTCGTGAGTCCATCGCTTGAATATACAGGTCGCATAATATACACATTGCATATTATTGGAAAGGCGACGATGGGCCAGGCGAACGACAGACCGATCGGCGCGGCGGTTCGCTCGGCGCTGTTGGGGCACGCGCCCGGCGCTTGCTTGCTGCTGGTTCCCGCGGGCCTGGTTCCGGGAGGGACGTGGCTCTGGTTCAGGGGACTGGCGTTTGTCGGCGCGTTTGCCGCCATTTCCATCGCCGGCAACGTGGCGCTGGCGATCTGTCGGCCGGCGCATCTCAGGGTGCGCCAGCAGAGCGTGGTCGCCTCGCCCGAGCAGCGGCAGCCGCTGATCGACGCCATCGGCTCGGCGGCGTTGATCGCGTTTGGGATGGGCTGGCTGGTCTTCATCGCGATGGATGTGTTCCGCCTGCATCTGCTGCCAGCGCCGAGCCTGTGGGTCTCTGTACTCGGCGCCCTGGGAGCGGTGCTGGGCGCAGCGCTCACGCCCCTGGCGGTGTGGGAGAACCGGTTCGCCACGCCCAACGTGCAGGATCAGACCAGCCAAGGTCAGGCGATCGTCGAGACGGGCGTTTACCGCCTGGTCCGCCACCCGATCTACCTGGGGAACTTGCTCCTGAGCGGCGGCGCGCCCCTGTGGCTCGGCAGCTACGCCGGCGCCCTGATCGGCGTCGCCGTCCTTTCGGTGATGACCGTGGGACGGATCGTCATCGAAGAACGCGACCTGCGGGCGCGCTTGCCAGCCTATAAAGACTACGCGAGCCGGGTGCGGGCGAGGCTGATACCCTTCGTCATCTGAGCCGACAAAGGGAGAACTGGTTGAGCGTTTCCGAGGGCCTTTATCGGCGCGAGCGGGTGCGGGTCGGCAAGCTCAGCCTTCCCACCAAGGTCTTCCAGGCCATCGGCGCACTGCCGGAAGCGCTGAAGAACTTCGCCTTCAGCACCTTCCTGCTGTTCTACTACAATCAGGTGCTGCGCGTTGACGTGCTGGCGGCCTCCACCGTCATCGCCATGGCGCTGATCATCGACGCCGCCGCCGACCCGCTGATCGGCTCGTTCTCCGACCACCTGAGGTCGCGGCTGGGGCGGCGCCATCCGCTGATGTACTTCTCGGCAGTCCCCATCGCCGTCGGCCTCTACCTCGCCTTCGCGCCGCCGGCCGGGCTTTCCGAGACCCCGCTGCTCGCCTGGCTGTTCGGCACCGTGGTGATCACCCACGTCTCGATGAGCGTGTTCGTGGTGCCCTGGACCGCGCTCTACGCCGAGTTCTCCGACGACTACGCCGAGCGCACCACCATCGTCACCTGGCGCTACGCCATCGGCTGGCTGGGCTCGCTGGTGTTCATCCTCTGCACCTGGCGGTTCATCTTCGCCAGCACGCCCGCCTACAACCCGGGGCAGCTCAATCCCCAGGCCTACGCCCTTTTCGGTCCGGCGGCGGCGCTGACGATCCTGGCGGCGATCCTGGCGACGACCTACCTCACCACGCGCGAGGTCCCTTATCTGCTGCAGCCGGTGAACGAGACGCCGCGGTTCAGCTTCCGCAGGGTCTGGCGCGACGTCTCCAGCACCTTCGTCAACTACGACTTCCTGGTCCTGTTCATCGGCGCGCTGCTCTACGCGGGCATCTCCGGCGCGACCGACGCGCTGGGCCTCTACGTGAACACCTATTTCTGGGGCCTGGCGCCGGAGCAGCTGCAGTACTGGAGCCTGGCGATCATCGGCGCGATCGTCGCCTTCTTCACCCTTGGCCTCATCGGCCGCGTCTTCGACAAGAGAACCGTACTGCTGGCCACCTTCGCCGCGCTGATGGTCGACGGCATCGGCGTCATCGCGCTGCGCCTGCTGCACCTCATGCCCGCCAACGGGTCGACCGCGCTGCTCGTCATCCTGGTGACCAACGAGATCGTCCGCACCTGGCTTAGCACGACGCTGGGCATCATCTTCGTCTCCATGCTCGCCGACACCATCGACGTGCAGGAGCTCAGGACCGGCCGGCGCCAGGAAGGCGTGTTTTCCGCCGCCCTGGCCTTCTCCGGCAAGGCCACCGCCGGCGTAGGCGCGGTGATCGCCGGATTCCTGCTGCAGGTGGTGCGCTGGCCGCTCAAGGTCGATCCCCACCACCTCGACCCGCAAGTCGTCATGCGCCTGGGACTGGTCGCCGGCGTGCTCGTGCCCCTGCTGTTGGTGGCGCCGCTGGCCCTGGGCTGGCGCTATCGCATCACCCGCGAGTCGCACGCCATCACCCGCCAGGAACTCGAGCGCCGCCGCGCCGCCCAGCATCCGCCCCCGCAGGACGAGGCGCATCTGGGCCTGGAGATGGCGGTCGTCCCGCCGGGGGCGTCGCACATCTAGAGCCTCACCGATCAGCGAGGTGGCGTCGTCGCCGCCTCGGGCGCTAGCATGGGGAAACGGGGTCGTCGCGCCCTGCCGAAGGAGCCGCCCCATGAATGTCGCCGCCCGCCGCGCCGCGCCTGTCACCGATCTCGACGCGGCCCGCCGCGAGCTCGACGCCCAGGGCTATTGCATCATCCCGAACGTGCTCTCCCGCCCCGAGATTATCGCCCTGAAGTCGCGGCTGGTCGAGCAGGCCGAGGGCGAACGCGCCCGGGGCGTCGCGTTCCACGATGGCGGTCCGGCGCGCCCCAACCAGCGCATCTGGATGCTGATGAACAAGGGCCGGGTGTTCCGCGACCTGATGCTGCACCCGATGGTGGGTGCGCTGATGGGACACCTGCTGGGCGATGACTTCCTGATCTCCAGCTTCACCGCCAACATCGCCCACCCCGGCGGCGAGCCGATGACGCTGCACACCGACCAGGGCTATGTCGGCTTCTGGACACCGCGGCCGGTGGTGGCCAACATCGCCTGGATGCTGGACGACTTCACCGGCGAGAACGGCGGCACCCGCCTCGTGCCCGCCAGCCACCTGCACCAGGCCGCCACGCCGCGTTCGTCCGCCTACGCCCCGTCGGAGCCGGCCAACATGCCGACGCTGGCGGACACCATCGCCGCCGAGGGCTCGGCCGGCTCGATCCTGTGCTTCGACGGCCGCGTCTGGCACGGCACCGGCGCCAACAGCACCGAGCGGCCCCGTCACGCTCTGCTCAGCTACCACTGCCGGCCGTTCATCCGGCAACAGGAGAATTTCGTGCTCGGGCTCGACCCGGCGCTGCGCCAGACCGAGCGCCCGGCGCTGCTCAATCGCCTCGGGTTCGCCACCTGGGCCGGGCTCGGCCGGGTCGAGTCGCCGCGCCCAGCGACGCCGCTGTTCGTCTCGCCGGGCATCGTCGGCGCGCTCGCGGCCGACGGAACACCGCTGCAACAGGACCCCGCATGACGCTCCGCAAGCTCGGCTCGACCGGCCTCAACATCGGCCCGCTCGGCCTTGGCAGCGTCAACTTCTCCTGGCTCACCGACGAGCCGGACTCGTTCGCCATCCTCGACGCGGCGTTCGAGCGCGGGATCAACCTCGTCGACACCTCCGACAACTACAACGCCGGCCAGACCGAGGCCCTGATCGGCCGCTGGTTCGGCCAGGGCGGCGGGCGGCGCGAGAAGACCGTGCTGGCGACCAAATGCTATTCCGCGCCGATGGAGTGGGGCTCGCCCGACCCAGTGAAGCGCAGCGGCTCCTGGGTCGGTCCCAACCAGAAGGGGCTATCGGCCAAGCACATCCGCGAGGCCTGCGAGGCGAGCCTCAAGCGGCTGAACACCGACTACATCGATCTCTACCAGATGCACCACGTCGACCGCGGCGTGCGCTGGGAGGAGATCTGGCAGGCGATGGAGCTGCTCGTGGCGCAGGGCAAGGTGCTCTACGTCGGCTCGTCCAACTTCGCCGGCTGGCACATCGCCCAGGCGCAGGAGACGGCGCGCGCCCGCGGCTTCCTCGGCCTCGCCTCCGAACAGAGCGTCTACAACCTGATGAAGCGCACGGTGGAGCTGGAGGTGCTGCCCGCCGCGCAGGCCTACGGCATGGCCTTCATGCCTTACAGCCCGCTGGCCGCCGGCGCCCTCGGCGGGCGTCCGAAGGACAATGCCGGCG
>DATNIH010000257.1:0-2965 GCA_035604515.1 Caulobacteraceae bacterium
TGGCCGGCTTGGTCATCCGACGGCCGCTACCCCGCCCCGGTTAGCGGCCTGTGAATTTGCTCTGACAATGCCCGGTGGAGCGTTGCCGTATCGAGACAAGCACGCGACCGTAGGCGTGAAGGCCGTATGGGTTAGGGGCTGCAACGGGGACGGGGCGATGACCACGCGCAGGACCTTCGCCGTTCGTCTCGGCGGGCTGACCATCGCGTCGGCTGCGTTCAGTGGCGATGTCCTCAGTCGCGGTCGGCAGGACGTCGTTTGGCCAGGCGGGCGCCGGGCCGCCGTCAGCCTGACCTACGACGACGGATTGGACAGCCAGCTCGATCACGTCGGGCCCGAGCTTGAGCGGTTCGGCTTCAAGGCGACTTTCTTCCTAACCCGCGAGAACATGGAAGAGCGGGTCAGCGACTGGGAGGCTCTAGCCCGGCAGGGGCACGAGATCGGCGACCACACGTTCCACCATCCCTGCGAGCTGGCGAGCTATTCGGCCGAGCGGTTCGAGCGTGAAGAGATCATCCCGACCGAGCAGTTCCTCAACCACCATTTCGGAGCGGATCGGCGCCGGACGTTCGCTTACCCTTGTGGGACCATCGAACTGGGTCCTGGAAGCCAGCTTGAGGGCGAACTTCGCTACATAGGCGTGCTGCGCAGATATTTCATGGCTGCCCGCGCCGCCGACGGCGATCCTAACGATCCCAGGCTGGTCGGCCGGGAGCGTTACCAGCTGCAGGCAGTCCCGCCCACTTACGACAAGGACGATCCGGAACTGGCGATCACCTATCTGCGCAAGGCCCTGGCCCGGCGACGGTGGGCTATCCTCATTCTCCATGACGTCCTGCCGGAGCGGCTAGGCGAAGGCGACACCTCCATCGCCTCGCACGAAGCGATCCTGCGATGGATCTCGGGCCAGTCCCTATGGTGCGCGCCGATGGGGGAGGTCTTCACGCACTTGACGCGCGGCCGCAGGTGAGAACAGGACGAAGAAATTCATCGCATCGCCGCCCGATGATGAGCGCGGCGGACTGCAGGGCGAGAGCCAGCGTTGCCCTCATACGCGCAGAGGATGCGCCGGACTCTGAGACAAGACGTCATTGGGAACGCATGGCGCGGCGACTGGGTCGCCCTTGCGGTGCGGGCCGATGCACAGGAAGGGCGTTGTCAGAGTAAAATCTATACTGCTCGTTCGAGGTACCCCCTCCGCCGACCACGCACTGTCTTTTCTAAGGAATCGGCCGGAGAGCGAGCTCAGTTCGGCGCTGAAATTCGGCTATACTCAGTTAGTCTGACAATACCCTCATGAAGAAGACAAGGGCCGTCAGAAGCGCAGCCAGGTAGATCAGGGTGAAGAGCTGAGAAACCTTCAACGGAGGGGCGTGGATCAAGATACCGCGGGAGGGCCTCGCGGATGTGGCGCTCCGCGGCAGCAGTGCGACCAATCGAGCGGAGATTGTTGCAGGGTCTGGCCGGGTGGGGGACGGCCCGTATGGGAGCTTCGCAAGCAGGGAGGCCAATCTCTGAGCCGCCACTTCTCGGGGCAAATCCGCCAACGCGGCGGCTTCTTCCCATGGGTCAACGTCGAGTCGCGCAAGCGCTGAAATGACGCTTAGCGGAGCTTCATCTTTATCCTCGCAGACAGGCGCGAACAAAAAGCCCTTGAACTCGGAGCCGAGGGGGGAGAGGGATGGAGATCGCATCTTTCCAACCACGCTCTTCGTGGCATCCATCAGAGTCTCTCCGAAAGACTTAGAGTATGGCTCGATCGAAGGCGGAGCGCTTTGATGCAGCGCAAACCGGCGGCCTGGCGAACAGACGTCCCTCTGACACGACCACCCGGCCGGATTGACGTGCTAGAGGGTGTTGTCAGCCCAAACTCACGGGACAGCACCCCCCTGTCGCCGCCAGAAAAGACCAGCCAAGCCACGCAAGGCCATCGCCCCGGTAGGTGCGCCTGGCTAGTCCGCCGGCGCGTGCGGCGGCATGGCCGCAGGGCCGTGCTCGTGGACGATCCTCCAGAGCGGTATTTCCGCGTGGAAGAGGCCCCGCTTGTCGCGGACGGGTATAAAGACGACGGCCATAGTGCGGTCGAGGCCGCACATCTTCAGCGGCCACACCTCGATCCAAGCCTTCGACACATCAAGCTCGGACCGGCGAGCTTCGACTTCCGGCGACAGTGGCACGCTGATCATGCCTGCCGGCGACGGCGCCAGCGCACCGGCTTCGGGCAGTAGGACATGGCCGGGCCGGGCCGCGACATAGACGTTGTCCAGCTTCTGACTCTGGCAAGTCTTCGGAACGTCCTCGCTGGCCTCGGCGAGCAGAATTGGCCAGAGGTCGTTCTGAAGCGCGGGATCAGCCAGGCTCTCGCCAGGGACTGCAGCGGCCACCAGCCACGGCGGCTCCCCCCCGACGCGGACGACACTGACATTCTGAACCGAGCTGCGCCCGCAACCGTTCACCTTCACTCGCGCGTGCGCCACTGCAAGGTCCGGGTGGCCCTCGATGCTGATGAGATCGACCGAAACCGGCGCGGCCGTGGCCTCGACGCACGTCGGGGCGCCGCCGTATTTCGCATCGGCGGCGAGCGCGGTCAGCCTGAGCATCGCCTCGAGGGCGGCGCGCTCGCCAGGATGCACAAGCGTGGTCGGAAGCCCGGCCAGTACGATGGCTATAAGGGCCCCGAGCGTCACGCCGGCAGTCTACACGGCGCCCGGCGTGTCGCGGGTTGATTTGACCCAATGTGAGTGGTCGCCGAACATCGGCACGCCCAAGCGTCGCGCGATCCGGGCGCGTTCGCGCCCGCAACGGACTCCACCCCAATGTCGGGATTGTCCTGTGTGGATGGCTCCCGCATTGCAAGGGGTCCGCTGGTGTTTGGCGACGGGGTCGGATGCGGTCTTGTGTCCGGCCTGTTTGCGCGGCGTTGAGCCGCTGGCCCTGATGGTTTGCGCGGGCGAGGCCCCATTCT
>DATNIH010000258.1:0-3867 GCA_035604515.1 Caulobacteraceae bacterium
AGGTCCATCACGAACACCTTGCCGTCGCCGATCTTGCCGGTGTTGGCCGCGCGGGTGATGGCCTCGATCACGGCGTCGGCCATGTCGGACGATACGGCGATCTCCAGCTTCACCTTCGGCAGCAGCTTCACCTCGTACTCGGCGCCGCGGTAGACCTCGGTCTTGCCCTTCTGCCGGCCATAGCCGCGCACCTCGGTGACGGTCAGCCCCGACGCGCCGACCTCGGTGACGGCCTCCAGCACCGCATCGAGGCGGCTGGGCTTGATCACGGCGACGATCATCTTCATGGCGCTGACCCTCTGGCGCGGACGATCGCGCCACGCTTGGATTTAGTCGCATTCCACCGGCGCCCCAAGCCCCGCAGGCGGATCGTCAGTCATCCGCCCAAAGAACGGGCGATCCCGGGACGGGCGTTCGGGGCGGGGCGGATGGAGGATCCGGCGCCGAGCGCCTCGCGGGCCGGCCGCAGCGCGCCAGGGGCGAACACCCGTGCGCGGGCCGGCGCCGGGATCGGTCTGACCGCCAGCGTCTGCTTCTGCGCCTCCATCAGCACCAGTCCGGCCAGCGGTGGCCACAGCCGCGCGCCGGCCTGCTCGAACCCCTCGGCCCAGCGCGCGGCCCAGGCCAGCGGCGGGGCATAGAGCGCGCGGGTCCAGCCGGCCGGCTCCAGGTCGGCCTCGCGCACCAGCGCCTCCAGCTGGCGGCGCGAGAACGGCCGGCCGTGGCCGAACGGGCTCTGTTCGGCGTTGGCCCACAGCCCGTGCCGCGCGGCCACCACCAGGATCAGCCGGCCGGACGGGGCCAGCACCCGGCCGATCTCGGTCAGCACCGCCAGCGGATTGTCGCTCTCTTCCAACGCGTGCACCGCGAGCACGCGGTCGAACATCGCGGTCGGGAAGGGCAGGGCGGTCTCCGCGACCAGGGCGGCGGCGTTGGGCGCCCCGAGCGGCCAGGCCTCGACGCCTTGCTGCGCCGGCATCGCGGCGATGGCGCGCCGGGCGCCGACACCCAGCGTCTCGAGGAACGGCGTCGCATAGCCGAACGCCAGCAGGTCGAGGCCGGAAAGGCCGCCCCACGCCTCCGCCACCTTGCGCGAAACCATCTCGCGCGCCGCCGCGCCCAGCGCCCCGGCGTAGAATTCACGCAGGTCGAGCACGTCGCGGCGCATCCGGTCTCCCTGTTGGCAACGTTCGGGACTAAGTAAGGCGCGCCAGGGAGTAACCCATGACCCTCACCGTCCGCCAGTTCCCGTGCCTATCCGACAACTACGGCTTCCTCATTCGCGACGACGCGACCGGGAAGACCGCCTGCATCGACACGCCCGACGCCGCCGCCATCCTGGCGGAGCTGAAGGCGGCCGGCTGGGGGCTCGACTTCATCTTCAACACCCACTGGCACCCTGACCACGCCGGCGGCAACGCCGAGATCAAGGCGGCGACGGGCTGCTACATCGTCGGCCCGGCCGAGGTCACCCGCATCGCCCCGCTCGATCGCACCGTGGTCGGCCGCGACATGGTCGAGCTCGGCGAGACGACGTTCCACGTGATCGAGACCGGCGGCCACACGCTGGGCCACATCGCCTATTTCGACGCGGCTGATCACATCGCCTTCGTCGGCGACACCCTGTTCGCGCTCGGCTGCGGGCGGCTGTTCGAGGGCAAGCCGGAGCAGATGTGGGCCTCGCTCTCGCGCCTCGCCGCCCTGCCGGACGACACAAAGGTCTACTGCGCCCACGAATACACCGCCTCCAACGCCCGCTTCGCCCTCAGCGTCGACGAGGCGCCGGCCCTGAGGGCCCGCGCCGATGCGGTGTTCGCGGCCCGCGAGCGCGGCGAATGGACCGTGCCGACCACCATCGGCCTGGAAAAGGCCACCAACCCCTTCCTGCGCGCGCCGTTGCTGGCGGCCAGGGTGGGCAAGGCCGGCGCCCCGGACTACGAGGCGTTCGCCGCCGTCCGGGCGGCGAAGGACTCATTCAGGGGCTAGCACTCCCAATTGCGCTCATCCTGGCCGGGACCCAGGAAAAAGCAAAACATTCAACACGAAGGACACGAAGCTCACGAAGGGTTGCCGTGATTGGCGCGCGCGTAGCGCGCCTTCGAGGCCTTCGTGCTCTGGTGTCCTTCGTGTTGAGAAATCGACGCCGGCCACTGACGACGGAACTCGGCTTGACGCCGCGTTGAAAATCGCCGCACGGCGAACGAAAACCGGGGAGGATGGTGGCTTGGGAGGATCGATCAGAGGTCAGGCGGCGGCGATCGCCGCGATGTGGTTCTGCGCCGGTCCGGCGCTGGCGGCGGACGCCGTGCACATCCGCCAGGGCGAGCTCGCCGGCGTGACGGCCGGCGGCGTCGAGACGTTCAAGGGCATTCCGTTCGCCGCCCCGCCCCTCGGCGATCTGCGCTGGCGCCCGCCCGGCCCGCCGCCGAGCTGGTCCGGGGTCAAGGCCGCCGACGCGTTCGGGCCGGTCTGCATGCAGAGCCGCCGCGGTTTCTTCGGCCAGTCGCCAATGAGCGAGGACTGCCTGACGCTCAACATCTGGCGGCCGGCCGGAACCACGAGCGGCGCAAAGCTGCCGGTAATGGTCTGGATCTACGGCGGCGCCTTCGTCCAGGGCGCGGGCTCGGCGCCGTTCTACGACGGCGCGCGCTTCGCCGAGCAGGGCGTGGTGCTGGTCACGTTCAACTACCGCATCGGCCGCTTCGGCTTCTTCGCCCATCCGGCGCTCGATGCTGGCCCGGGCCCCATCGCCAACTACGGCCTGATGGACCAGATCGCGGCGCTGCAGTGGGTGCGGGCCAACATCGCGGCCTTCGGCGGCGATGCGACGAACGTCACCATGTTCGGCGAGAGCGCCGGCGCGATCTCGGTCAACTACCTGATGGGCTCGCCCGCGGCGCGCGGCCTGTTCGACAAGGCCATCAGCGAGTCCGGCTTCGGCCGCAGCGCGCCGCGCCCACTCAAGACCGCCGAGGGCTTCGGCCAGACCTTCGCCGAGGCCAACGGCGTCAAGGGCGACGATGCGGCCGCCGCGGCGGCGCTGCGCGCGTTGCCGGCCGAGACGCTGAACGCCCAGGTCAGCGGGCTCGGCGATCCCTCGATCCCCAATCCGATCCTCGACGGCCAGATCCTCACCCAGGGGATCGACCAGGCGTTCGCCAAGGGTGAGGAGGCGCACGTGGCCTACCTCGAGGGCGGCAACAGCTACGAGGCCAGCCTGTTCCCGCAGGTGGCCAACTTCCCCGACCCGGTGATCGCCCGCGCCGGGATCCCGGCCACGGTCATAGCGCTCTACGGCGGCCAGCCGGCGCCGGAGGTGGCGCGCGAAATCCTCACCGACACGATGATCACGGAGCCCGACCGCGCGCTGGCCCGCGAGATGGCCAAGCAGCACGTGCCGGCTTTCGTCTACCACTTCTCCTATGTGCCGGCCGCCGCGCGGGCGACCAGCTTCGGCGCCGCGCACGGCTCGGAGGTCGGCTACGTGTTCGGCACCCTGCCAAAGCAGGCGTTCAGCTATGGCGGCCGCGACTTTCCAGCCGCGACGCCGGACGATCAGAAGCTGTCCGACGCCATGCACGCCTACTGGGTCGCCTTCGCCAAGACCGGCGATCCGGGCAGCGCCGGCGGGCCGGCCTGGCCGCGCTACACCGTGGCCGGCGACGAGCTGCTGGAGTTCGGCGCCGACGGGGTCAATGTGCGCAAGGGCTTCGAGAAGGCCCGCCTCGACCTGCTCGAGGCGGACGCCGAGCGCCGCGTCACGGCGCCTTGAAGTTTCCCCGTCGGCCGACTAGGTTCCGCGCCTTCGCCAAAAAGGCGGGTGCGCGCTCGTAGCTCAGCTGGATAGAGCATCAGACTACGAATCTG
>DATNIH010000259.1:0-5782 GCA_035604515.1 Caulobacteraceae bacterium
TCACCATGTCCACTCCCTCCAACCCGCTCATCCCGGCGCAAGCCGGGACCCAGGCAGGAAGGGGTTGAAAGGGAAACACGGGGGACACCAAGGCGCTTCGCCAGCCAATTCCTGGTCTCTGCTCCTGAAGCTCCCTGCGCACATCGCGCGCCTTCGTGTCCTTCGTGTCCTTCGTGTTGAAATAGGATCGCCCAGCGACGCCCTTCGTCGGAGTCCTGCCTGGGTCCCGGCTTACGCCGGGATGAGCGGGGAATGGGTGAGCCTACTGCGGACCCTTCAGGCTCGGGCCCTCCGGATCGAACGCCATGATCGAGATCACTTCCAGATTCGGGGCCTTGGTCTTCAGGGCGTCGAGGAACAGCTTGCTGTCGCCGACCACGATCAGGCTGGCGCCGTCCGGCTTCAGCACGTCCTGGGCGAACGACTGCACCTGGGCCGGCGTCACCGCCTCCACCTTGTCGGTGTAGGATTTGATCTCGGCGAGATCGATCCCGTAGAGCGCCAACTCGTCGAGCGCGCCGGCCAGGCCCGCGGCGGTGCCGATGCCGCGGCCATAGTCGCCCACGAGTGACGACTTGCGCGCCTCGAGCTCTTCCGGGGAAGGCGGCGCGGCGCCCAGGCCGGTCATGCCCTCCCGCAGCAAGTCGGCCACCTGCGGCGCCGCCTCGTTCTTGGTCTGGGCCTGGGCAGTGAAGGCGCCCAGCGTGCGCCGCGCGGTGATCGAGGAGCCGGCGCCGTAGGAGAGGCCGCGCTTGACCCGGATCTCCTCGTTGAGCCGGGCCGAATAGCCGCCGCCCAGCACCGCGTTGGCGACCAGGCCCTGGTAAAATCGAGGATCGGAGCGGGCGATCGCCGGTTTGGTCAGCGCGACGGCAGCCTGGCCGGTCCCGGGCAGGTCGATGACGATGTTGCGCGGCGCGGCGGCCGCCTCGCCCTGCGCGGGCGCCGGCGGCGGATCGGCGGGCTTCGGCCAGTCGCCGAACGCCGTGACGGCCATTGCGAAACCCTCGTCGGGGGTGACGTCGCCGGTCAGCACCAGGATCGCATTGTCCGGCCGCCAGTAGCGGTCGTGAAAGCGGGCGAGGTCGTCGCGGGTCAGCCGCTTCAGCGATGCGGGCGTGCCGTCGGCGGCGTGGGCGAAGGGTGTTCCGGCGTAGACCACCGGCGCGTCGGCGAAGGCGGCCAGCTGGCCGGGCTCGCTGTACGCCTCCTCAAGGCCCTCAATGCCCTCCTTGCGCGCCCGCTCCAGCTCGTCGGCGGCGAAGACGGGATTGCGCGCGACGTCGGCCATGATGGCGAGCGAGGCCGGCAGCTTGGCCGGCATCACGGAGAGTCCGAGCGACGACGACTCCCAGCTCGACGAAGGGGTCAGGTTTGCGCCCAACGCCTCGGACTGATGGGCGATGTCGCGCGCCGAGCGCGTCGTCGTGCCCTCGGTGACCAGGGACGCGGTCAGGTTGGCGGCGCCGGCGAGCTTGTCCGGATCCGACGCCGCGCCGGACATGACGGTGAGGCTCGCCGCCACCAGCGGCAGATCGGTGCTCTTGGCGACGATCACGCGCAGGCCGTTGGGCAAGGTGCGCTCGGCCGGCGACGGCAGCACCGCGGTCGGCTGCGCGCCGATCGGCGGCGGCGCCTGGCGCTGGCCTTCCGGGGCCAGGGCGGCGACCGGGCCTGTGTAGGGCTTCGACGGCGCGGGCGGCGGCGCGGCGGCCTCTTCGGCGGTTCCGGGCGGCTTCTGGCTCTCGGGCAGGTAGTCGATCACCACCCGGCGGTCGTCGGCGAGATACTTCTGCGCCACCCGCTGCACGTCGGCGGCGGTGACCTTGCCCAGGGCGACGATGTCGGCGTTGGCGTGCTCTGCCGAGCCCTCGATCACCTGGGCGGCGCCCAGCTCGTTGGCGCGGCCTTCGATGGTCTCGCGCTGGCGGATCTCGCTGGTGAGCAGCTGGGTCTTGGCGATGTCGAGCTCCTCGGCGCTGACCGGCTTGTCGCGCAGCGCCGCGACCTGGGCCCGCAGCGCGGTCTCGACCTCCTCTGGTTTGTGGCCCGCCGCGACGATGGCGCCGAGGTAGTAGACGCCCAGCTGCGCCCGCAGGTCGGCGCTCGACAGCACCTGGGCGGCGATCTGCTTTTCGTAGACCAGGCTGTCGTAGGCGCGCGACGACTTGCCCGCGGTCAGGATCGCATCCAGCACCTGCAGCGCCGGCCCGTCCGGGTCGGACGCCTTCGGCGCCAGCCAGCTGATCGCGACCGCCGGCAGCGGCACGTTCGGGGCATAGGCGGTGAAGGTCCGCGGTCCGGTCCGGGGCGGCTCGAGCGTCGTCACCTTGGGCATCGTCGTCGCCGGGGTCTTGATCGACCCCAGGTACCGCGCGATCCAGCCGTCGAGCTGGGCCTGGTCGAAGTTGCCCACCACCACCAGCGTCGCGTCGTCCGGCCGATAGTAGGTGGCGTGGAACGCCTGCACGTCGTCGAGGCTGGCCGCGTCCAGGTTCTCGATCGAGCCGATCGCCGCGCGGTGATAGGGGTGGACGGCGAAGCTGTACTTGGGCAGCAGCAGGTAGAACAGCCGTCCGTAAGGGCTGGCGAGCACGCGCTGGCGCAGCTCCTCCTCCACCACCTGACGCTCGGAGTTGAAGTTGTCCTTGTCGACCACCAGCGTGCTCATCCGCTCGCCCTCGGCCCACAGCAGGCGCTGCAGGTCGGCGGCCGGGATCACCTCGTAGAAGGCGGTGGTGTCGTCCTCGGTGAAGGCGTTGTTCATGCCGCCGACGTCCTCGGTCAGCCGGTCCATGTACTCGGGCGGCATGTCGCGGGTCGCCTTGAACATCATGTGTTCGAACAGATGGGCGAAGCCGGAGCGGCCGGGCGGGTCGTTCTTGGCCCCGACGCCGTACCAGACCTGGACCGTGACGTTGGGCGTGGTCCTGTCGAGCGAGGTGATCACCTTCAGGCCGTTCGGCAGCACCCGCTCGTGGAAATCAATCGGCGGCACGACTGTGGTCGGGGCGGCGATGGCCGTCGTGCAGAGGGCGGAGCTGGCGAGGGCGGCAGCCAGGACAGTGCGCAGCATGAAGCGCTCCGTGACAGGAGGTGACTGCGCCACCCCTAGCACCCACCGCGGACGAGCGATTCTTAAGTTGCTGTCATGCGCCCAACTTTCGTCTGATGCGATCGGGCCTGGACTTCCGCGGCGGCCCGCGCGCTGAATGCGGCCATGACGAGCGCGGTTGAGAGCAGGCAGGGCCGGCTGGCGGGCAAGGTCGCCATCGTCACCGGCGCGGCCTCGGGCTTTGGCGCCGGCATCGCGACCCAGTTCGTCGCCGAAGGCGCCACGGTCATCATCGCCGACCTCAACGGCGATGGCGCTGAGACGCTGGCCACCGCGCTGGGCGCTGCGGCGCGGGGTGTGCGCGCCGACGTCTCCCGCGACGCCGACGTCGCTGCGCTCGCCGAGGCGGCGCTGGCGTTCGGCGGGCGCGTCGACATCCTGGTCAACAACGCCGGCGTCGGCCAAGGCCCGCAGCCGCTGGAGTCGGTGGCCGAAGCCGAGTTCGACCGGCTGTTCGCGGTCAACGCCAAGTCGGTCTACCTCACCGCCCGCCACATCGTGCCGGCGATGAAGGCGGCCAAGGCCGGCGCCATCCTCAACATCGCCTCCACCGGCGGCGTCAGCCCCAGGCCGAACCTCGCCTGGTACAACGCCTCCAAGGGCTGGATGATCACCGCCACCCGCGCCATGGCCATCGAGCTCGCCCGCTGGAGCATCCGCGTGAACGCGATCAACCCCGTTGCCGGCGACACGCCGCTGCTGGCCACCTTCATGGGCGAGGACACGCCGGAGGCGCGGGCGCGGATCCTGACCACCATCCCGTTGCGCCGGCTCTCGACCCCCGCCGACATCGCCGCCTCGGCGGTGTTCCTCTGCTCCGACGAGGCGGCGATGATCACCGGCGTCGCCCTGGAGGTCGACGGCGGGCGGTGCCTATGAGCGCGAACCGCTTGTCCCCATTGGACTTTGCCTTCACCCCTCAGCAAGGCGGAGGCGCCGTTCCCCTCCCCCTTGCGGGAAGGGGTCAGGGGTGGGGGTGCGAACTGGGCGCCCGCCGAATGGGCTGCGAGACGCCAAGACGGCAGACGCAGAGCCGATACCCCCATCTCCGACCCTTCCCCGCAAGGGGGAAGGGAGACGGCGCCTCATCCCGGCGAGAGACGTTGTGACAGACGGTTCCGACTTCCTCGGCAACCCGGTCTCGGGCGCCGCCGAGGCGCTCGTAGCCGTCGACGAGTTCGTCGGCGGCTTCATCGCGTACGAGACCCGCGCGGCCAACGTGGTGAAGGCGGCGGCGGCTCGACCCGGCCACGGCCTGCTCAACCTCTACGCCGGCGTCCTATTCATGCTGCTGGAGTCGCCGCAGGGACCGGTGCGAGCGCGGCCGTTTCTGGACCGGGCGCTGGCCGCTAGCCTGAACGAGCGCGAGCGGCGCACCGCCGACTTCCTCGCCGCCTGGATCCGAGGCGACATCCCAGCCGCCTCGGCGCTCGGCGAGGCCGTCGCCCGCGACTGGCCGCGCGACCTGGCGATGGTCAAGCTCTGCCAATACCTGGCGTTCAACCGCGGCGATTTCGCCGGCATGCTGCGCATCGCGCTGCAGGCGCTGCCGGCGGCCGAGGACGTGGCGCAGATGCATGGCATGGCCGCGTTCGGCTACGAGGAGTGCCACCTCCTCGCCGACGCCGAGCGCGCCGCCCGCCACGCGCTCGAGATGCGCCGCGCCGAGCCCTGGGCCCAGCACGCGCTGGCGCATGTGATGATCACCCAGGGCCGCATCGACGAAGGGGCCCGGTTTCTGGAACACGCGTCAGAGACCTGGGACGGGCTGAACTCGTTCATGGCCACCCACAACTGGTGGCACCTCTGCCTGTTCTATCTCAGCCAGGGCCGCGCCGAAGCCGTGCTGCGCGCCTTCGACGCGCACTGCTGGGCAGGCGACAAGGACTACTCGCAGGACCAGGTCGGCGCCGTCTCGCTGCTGGCCAGGGCCGAGCTGGCCGGAATCGACGTCGGCGATCGCTGGGGCGAGGTCGCCGAGCGGATCGCCGCGCGCGGAATCGATGTCGAGCAGCCGTTCCTGGCGCTGCAATATCTCTACGCCCTGATCCGCGCCGGCCGCGCCGAGGCGCCGGCGCTGCTGGCGGCGATCCGCCAGCGGGCGGTGACAGCCCCAACGTTCGCCCGCGCCGCCTGGGCCGAGGGCGCCTTGCCGGTAGCGGAGGGCTTCGCGGCCTATCTCGCCGGCCAATTCCCGGCCGCGGTCAGCGAGCTCGGCGCCGCGCTCCCGCACCTGCCCCAGATTGGCGGCAGCCATGCCCAGCGCGACCTGTTCGAGCAGGTGTGGCTGGCGGCCCTGATCGCCGACGGCCGCTGGATCGAGGCCCAGCAGGCGCTGGAACGGCGCCGCGCGTTCGATCTCGACGGCGCGCCGCTCAACCGGATGCTGGCGCGCACTTACGCGGCGCTGGAGCTCCCGGCCCAGGCCGCCGACGCCCGCGCCAGGGCCGAGGCGACCATCGCAAGGTGCGCCGCATGACCCACCCGCGCGAAGACGCCCTGCTGGCCGAGATCGAAGCGCGCGAGGGCGAGATCGTCGACCTGGCGCAGGCGCTGATCCGCATTCCCTCGGTCAATCCGCCTGGCGAGTTCTACCGCGACTGCGCCGAACTGCTCGGCCAGCGCCTGGCCGCTCGCGGGTTCCAGGTCGAGTACCTGCGCGCCGAG
>DATNIH010000260.1:0-48883 GCA_035604515.1 Caulobacteraceae bacterium
CGCCTCGGCGGGCGCGGGCCGCGCTATTGCCCCTCGATCGAGGACAAGGTGGTCCGGTTCCCCGACCGCACCAGCCACCAGATCTTCCTCGAGCCGGAGGGGATCGACGACGACACCGTTTACCCCAACGGCGTCTCGACCTCGGTCTCCGACGCCACCCAGGACCTGTTCCTGCGCACCATCCCCGGCCTCGAGCGCGTGGCGGTCCGGCGCTACGGCTACGCCATCGAGTACGACTACGTTGACCCGCGCGAGCTCACCGCGTCGCTGGAGACGCGGCGGCTGCCCGGGCTCTACCTCGCCGGCCAGATCAACGGCACCACCGGCTACGAGGAGGCCGGCGCCCAGGGTCTGGTTGCGGGCCTCAACGCCGCCCGCGCCGCCGCCGGGTCCGAGCCGGCCAGCTTCGGCCGCGACGAGGCCTACATCGGGGTGATGATCGACGACCTGGTCACCCGCGGCGTCACCGAGCCCTACCGCATGTTCACCAGCCGGGCCGAGTTCCGCCTGCGCCTGCGCGCCGACAACGCCGACCAGCGCCTCACCGCCAAGGGCATCGCGCTCGGCTGCGTTGGCGCAGGGCGCGCCGCGCGGTTCGCGGCCAAGGCGCTGGCGCTGGACGACGCGCGGCGCACCGCCAAGATCTTTAGCCTCACGCCCCCCGAAGCGGTGCGGGCCGGCTTCAAGGTCAATCCCGACGGCCAGCGGCGCACGCTGGCCCAGCTGCTGGCCTACCGCGAGATCAGTTTCGACGACTTGGCCCGGATCTGGCCGACGATTGCCGACTGGGCGCCTGAGGTGCGCGAGCAGATCGAGATCGATGCGGCCTATGCCGGCTACCTGGGTCGCCAGGACGCCGACGTCGAGGCGTTCCGCCGCGACGAGGCGCTCGCCCTGCCCGCGCAGCTCGACTACGCCGGCGTCGGCGGGCTCTCGAACGAGGTGCGCGAGAAGCTCGCCGCCGTGCGCCCCGCCACCCTGGGCCAGGCCGCCCGCATTGAAGGCGTCACCCCCGGCGCGCTCACCGCCCTGCTCGCCCATGTCCGCCGCCCCCGCGCTGCTTGACCCGCCGGAGGCGCTTGACGCGGCGAGCTTCGCGGCCCGCACCGGCGCGAGCGCGGCTCAGCTGGCCGATCTGGAGCAGCTGCGGGTCATGCTCACTGACTGGAACGGGCGGCTGAACCTCGTCAGCGACGCCAGCCTCGCCGGGTTCTGGCCGCGCCACGCCTTCGACAGCGCCCAGCTGCGGTTGGTCATGCCGGCCGCTCGCACCTGGGTCGATATCGGCGCCGGCGCCGGGTTTCCGGGCCTGGTGCTGGCGATCCTGTTGAAGGGTGAGGCCGGCGCCAAGGTTCACCTGGTGGAAAGCGTCGCCAAGAAGTGCCGCTTCCTCGAAGCCGTGGTGGAGACCCTTGCGCTACCCGCGGAGGTCCACAATGAGCGCGCCGAAGCCCTGTCGCTGAAGGCGGATGTCGTCACCGCCCGCGCCGTCGCGCCGCTGGTGCGGCTGCTGGCGTTCGCCAGGCCCTACATGACCCGCGGCGCCATCGGTCTGTTTCCAAAGGGCCGCGGCGCCGAGGCTGAGATCGCCGAGGCGCGTCTGGCGTGGCGTTTCACGTGCAACGCCATTCCCAGCCTCAGCGACCCCGACGGCCGCATCCTGAATATGGAAGGGCTAGCCCGTGCCCGCTAAGCCCACCCGCATCCTCGCCATCGCCAACCAGAAGGGCGGCGTCGGCAAGACCACCACCGCGATCAACCTCGGCACCGCGCTGTCGGCCATCGGCGAGCGGGTGCTGCTGCTCGACTCCGACCCTCAGGGCAACGCCTCGACCGGACTGGGCGTCGCCCGCGCCATGCGCCGCAAGACGCTCTACGACGTCTTGATGGACAACCTGCCGGTGTTGGAAGCGACGGTGAAGACCGCCCTCCCCGGCCTCGACCTGCTGGCCGCCGACCCGGACCTTTCCGGCGTCGAAGTCGAGCTCGGCCAGACGCCGCGCCGCTCGTACCGCCTGCGCGACGCCCTCGCCCCGATCCGCGCCACCATCGCCTACGACTACGTGCTGATCGACTGCCCGCCGGCGCTGTCGCTGCTGACCGTCAACGCCATGACCGCGGCCGATGCGGTGCTGGTGCCGCTGCAGTGCGAGTTCTTCGCCCTCGAGGGCCTGACCCAGCTGGTGCGGACCATCGAGCTGGTGCGCGGCAGCCTAAATCCCGGCCTGGAGATCCAGGGCGTGGTGCTGACCATGTTCGATCGCCGCAACAGCCTCTCCAGCCAAGTGGCCACCGATGTGCGCGAGCATTTCGGGACCAAGGTCTACGAGACGGTGATCCCGCGTAACGTCCGCGTCTCCGAGGCCCCGTCATTCGGCAAGCCGGCGCTGATCTACGACATGAAATGCGCCGGCTCCCAGGCTTACATCAAACTTGCCCGCGAGCTGGTTGGCCGCGAACGCGAGCGGCTGAAGGCGGGCTAACGTCCTTCTCCCCTTGCGGGAGAAGGTGTCGCCGCAGGCGACGGATAGGGGTCGCATCGGCGGAGCGCACCCTGCTGCGGATGCCAACCCCAGCCGCCCGCGCAGACATCCCTCGTCCGTCAGCCTCGCTGACACCTTCTCCCGCAAGGGGAGAAGGACGCTTGGATCGGTGGTCTCCCTCCTCAACTCGGTTTAGACCTACCCGCTCAGTTTGGAGTCGCACGCATGGCCGAGGGCCGACGGGGATTGGGGCGGGGGCTTTCGGCGCTGCTCGACGAAGTCGAGGCGCCGGCGGAGGGGCGCCGCACCGCCGGCGTCACCGAGATCCCGGTCGAGCTGGTCAAGGCCAACCCGGACCAGCCGCGCCGTCACTTCGACGAGACCGAGCTGGAAGAGCTGGCGCAGTCGATCCGCGAGAAAGGTGTGTTGCAGCCGATCCTGGTCCGCCCGGCGGTGTTCGCCGGCGAGTACCAGATCGTCGCCGGCGAGCGCCGCTGGCGCGCCGCCCAGCGCGCCGGCGTCCGCTCGATCCCCGCGTTGGTGCGCAGCCTCTCCGACGAGGAGGTGCTGGAGATCGCCATCGTCGAGAACATCCAGCGCACCGACCTCTCGGCGCTGGAGGAGGCCGAGGGCTACCGCACGCTGATCGACAAGTTCCGCCGCACCCAGGCGCAGGTGGCCGACACCGTCGGCAAGAGCCGCGTCCACGTCACCAACGCCCTGCGCCTGTTGCAGCTGCCGGCGTCGGTGCAGGCCATGGTGCGCGACGGTCAGCTGACGCCTGGGCACGTCCGCCCGCTGATCGGCGTGGCCGACGCCGAGCGCCTGGCCGAGGAGATCGTCGGCCGCGGCCTCTCGGTGCGCCAGACCGAAAACCTCGCCCGCGGCGGCGGCGCGTCCGCCTACGCCCCGCCCCGGCGCGGCGGCAAGGACGCCGACACCATCGCGCTGGAGACCGACCTGGCGGAGGTGCTGGGGCTGCCGGTGGAGATCCGCGACGCGGGCGGGACTGGCGAGGTGCGCATCCGCTACGCCAGCCTTGAGCAGCTCGACGAGGTCTGCCGGCGGCTCACCCGCGGCTGAAGCAAGTTGACGCTGCGGAATGTTTCACGTGAAACATTCTCGTGCGGCGCTTACGCGCTCTGCGTCATCGGCTGGTCGTAGGCGGCCATCATGGCCATGTTGAAGATTTTCGACACCGAGGCCGAGAGCGGGCAGATCTGCACCGACTTGGAAAGGCCGAGCAGAATCGGCCCGACCACGGTCGCCTCGCCCAGCGCCTGCACCAGCTTGGTCGAGATCGAGGCGGAGTGGATCGCCGGCATGATCAGCACATTGGCCGGGCCGGTCAGGCGCATGAACGGATAGTCGGCCCGCCGCTCGGGATCGAGCGCCAGCTCCGGCGGCATCTCGCCCTCGTACTCGAAGCCGACGTCGCCGCGCGCGTCGAGCATGGCCACCGCCTCGCGCACCTTCTCCGAGCGCTCGCCCATCGGGTTGCCGAACGCCGAGTAGGACATGAAGGCGACCCGCGGGGTGAAGCCCAGCCGCCGCACCGCCGTGGCCGCCTCGACCGCGATCTCCACCAGTTCTTCCGACTCCGGCATCTCGGTGACGTTGGTGTCGGCGATGAACAGGGTGCGGCCCTTGGAGAGCACGATCGACATGCCGATCAGCCGCCCGTCCGGCGCCGGGTCGATCACCCGCAGCACCTCCTCCAGCGCTTGGTCGTAGGCGCGGGTGACGCCGGTGACCATGCCGTCGGCGTAGCCGCGGGCGACGTAGCAGGCGGCGAAGGAGTTGCGGTCCTGGTTGATCAGCCGCAGCACATCGCGGCGCAGATAGCCGGCGCGCTGCAACCGCGCGTAGAGGAAGTCGACGAACTCGGGGTTATGGCTGGAGAGTCGCGCGTTGAGCACCTCCAGCTTGGCCTCGCCGGGATCCAGCCCCGCGGCCACCATGTTCTCGGCCACCAGCTCCTCGCGCCCAATCAGCACCGCCTTGCCCAGGCCCTGGGTCTGGAAGGCGTAGGCCGCGCGGATCACCTCCGGCTCCTCGCCTTCGGCGAAGACGATGGTCTTGCGGCGGCCTGACTGCACCGCGCCGCTGATCTTCTGCAGGAAGCCGGCGGTGGGATCGAGCCGCCGCGCCAGCGCCTCGCGATACGCGTCCATGTCCGGGATCGGCCGGCGCGCGACGCCGGTGTCCATCGCCGCCTGGGCGACGAACGGCGGAATGTACCAGATCAACCGTGGGTCGAACGGCGAGGGGATGATGTAGTCTGCCCCGAACTTCAGCCGCCCGCTGCCGTAGGCCGCACTGACCTCGTCCGGCACGTCCTCGCGGGCCAGCTGCGCCAGGGCGTTGGCGCAGGCGATCTTCATCTCCATGTTCACCTGCCGGGCGCGCACGTCGAGCGCGCCGCGGAAGATGTAGGGAAAGCCCAGCACGTTGTTGACCTGGTTGGGATAATCCGACCGGCCGGTGGCGACGATGGCGTCGGGCCGCACCGACTTAGCTTCCTCCGGCGTAATTTCCGGATCCGGATTGGCCATGGCGAAGATGATCGGCCGCGGGGCCATCAGGTCCACCAGCTCGGCGCTCAGCGCGCCCTTCACCGAGAGGCCGAAAAAGGCGTCAGCGCCCTTCAATGCATCGGCCAGGGTGCGCGCGTCGGTCTCGACCGCGTGGGCCGACTTCCACTGGTTCATGGATTCGGTGCGGCCGCGGTAGATCACGCCCTTGGTGTCGACGGCGATGCAGTTCTCCGGCTTCACCCCCATCGCCTTGATCAGGTCGAGCGTGGCGATGCCGGCCGCGCCGGCGCCGTTCAGCACCAGCTTGATCTCCGAGAGCTTGCGTCCGGTGACCTCGCAGGCGTTGATCAGCCCCGCTGCCGAAATGATCGCCGTGCCGTGCTGATCGTCGTGGAACACCGGTATGTTGAGCAGCTCCTGCAGCTCGGTCTCGATGCGGAAGCATTCGGGGCTCTTGATGTCCTCTAGATTGATGCCGCCGTAGGTGTCGCCGATGTTCTTGACCACGGTGATGATCTCATCGGGGTCGCGCGAGGCGATCTCCACGTCGACCGAATCGACGTCCGCGAAGCGCTTGAACAGCACGCTCTTGCCTTCCATCACCGGCTTGGAGGCGAGCGAGCCCAGATCGCCCAAGCCCAGGATGGCGGTGCCGTTGGTGATCACGGCCACCAGGTTGCCCTTGGAGGTGTAGTCGTAGGCGGTGTCCGGATCCTTGGCGATCGCCAGCACGGGCACGGCCACGCCCGGCGAATAGGCCAGCGAGAGGTCGCGTTGGGTCGCCATCGGCTTGGTCGCGACGATGGCGACCTTGCCGGGCGTCGGCTCGCGGTGGAAGGCCAGGGCCTCGTCGTCGGTAAAGGTGCGTTTCTCTGCGTCGCTCATGCGGCGGCTCTTGGCTGTTTTCGACGTGGGATGGAACCGGAAAAGCGCGTCGCCACCGGTTTTGGCCGGCCGGCAACCTAATGCGGCGCTTGCCAAAGGGGAAGCGCGGCGAAGAAGGGCCCTGCACGGCGCCCTGCGGAACGCGCGCGACTATGGGGTTCTATCCGAAGGGGACTCCCCCTATCGGCGACGCGTGCTACGCACGGCGCGCCGCTTTCCCCGCAAGCGGGGACGCGTTTGGCAATGCGGAGACGAAGGATGGACGGGCCGCTGCGGATCGGGATCGCCGGCGCGCTGGGTCGGATGGGCCGGGCGATCGCCGCGACGCTGGAGGGCCGGCCCGACGCAGCGGTGACGCTTGGGTTCGACGCCCCGGGCACCGAGGGTCAGCCCTGGCTCGCCGCGACGCTGGGCGGACCGCAGGACGCGGCGAGCTGCGATGTGGTGATCGATTTCACCACGCCGGCCGCGTCCGTGGCTTTGGCCCAGGCGGCGGCGGCGCGCGCGGGGCCGGCGCTGGTGATCGGCTCGACCGGCTGGGGCGAGACCGAGGACATGCAGATCTGGAGCGCCGCGAAGGCCATCCCGATCGTCAAGTCTGGCAATTTCTCCTTGGGGGTCAATGTGTTGGCCGGCCTGGTGCAGCAGGCGGCGCAGCGGCTGTCGGCCCAGGACTGGGACGTCGAGGTGTTCGAGGCCCATCACCGACGCAAGGTCGACGCGCCTTCGGGCACGGCGCTGATGCTGGGCGAGGCGGCCGCGCGCGGGCGCCAGACCGAGCTCGCCGCGGTGCAGGTGCGGGCCCGCGACGGCATCACCGGGCCAAGGCCGGCGGGCGCGATCGGCTTTTCCGTCATGCGCGGCGGCGGTATCGTCGGGGAGCATTCGGTGACCTTCGCCGCCGAGGAGGAGACCCTGACCTTCAGCCACTCGGCCCGCGACCGCAGCCTGTTCGCCCGGGGCGCCGTCGCCGCAGCGCTCTGGGTCGCCGGCAAGCCGCCCGGCCTCTACGACATGATGGACGTGCTGGGCTTTCGGGACTGACCATGGACGCCATCCTTTCGCTCGACGCCACCGCCCAACTGCAGGCGCTGACCGCCGGGCGGATCAGCGCCGCCGAGCTGCTGGAGCTGACCACGGAGCGCTACGAGGCGGTCAATGCGCCGGTGAACGCAGTGGTGGCGACCGACTTCGAGCGGGCCAGGGAGCGGGCGCGGGCGATCGACGACCACCGCGCCAAGGGCGATACGCTGGGGCCGCTCGCCGGCCTGCCGATGACCATCAAGGACACCTTCGACGTCGAGGGCATGCCCGCTTCGTCCGGCCTCGAGGACTTCCGCCGCGGCCGCCGTCCCGACGCGGTCGTGGTCTCGCACGCCCGCTTCGCCGGGGCCGTGGTCTGGGGCAAGACCAACACGCCGGTGATGGCCGGCGACTTCCAGACCTACAACAGCCTCTACGGGACGACCAACAACCCCTGGGACCTGACGCGCACCTGCGGCGGCTCCTCGGGCGGGGCGGCGGTGGCGCTGGCGACCAAGATGACCGCGCTGGAGATCGGCTCGGACATCGGCGGCTCTCTGCGCACGCCCGCCTCGTTCTGCGGCGTCTATTCGCACAAGCCGACCTGGGGCGTGGTCTCGCAGATCGGCCACGTGCCGCCTCGCCCCGGCGCCCTGGCGGAGCGCGACCTCAATGTGGTGGGTCCGATGGCCCGCTCGGCGCGGGACCTGCGCCTGCTGCTGTCGGTGCTGGAGGCCGGCACGCTGGCCGCCCGCACCCAGGCGCCGCCGGATATCAGGTCGCTGCGGATCGGGCTCTGGCTGAACCAGCCGGAGTTCGTGCTGGATCCCGAGGTCAGGACGGTGCTGGAGGCGCTGGGTGAGGCGCTGCGCCGGGAGGGCGCCGAAGTCACTTCGATCTCGAGTCCGGTCGAGGTCGGCGCGCTGATGACCGCCTACCGCACCCTGCTGGCCGGCGTGCTGGCGCAGGACCTGCCAACGGCGCAGCTCTATTCGATGCAGCGCATCCGCGGCGCGGCCGCGTTGGCGCTGAAGCTGGGCGCGGGGCCCGATTCCTGGGCGGCGCTGGCGCGCGACTACACCGTCAGCCACCTCGACTGGATGGCGGCCGACGAGGCGCGGGCCCGCGCCGGGGCCCAGATGCGCGGCGTGTTCAACCGCTTCGACGTGATCCTGGCCCCGATCAACCCGGTCCCGCCCTTCCCGCACGACCACCGGCCGTTCCAGCGCCGCACGCTCACGCTCTCCGACGGCGGCAAAGTCCCTTACCTGGCCATGCTGCGCTGGATCGCGCTGGCCACCGCCTGCGGGCTCCCAGCCACCGCCATCCCCGCCGGACAAACCGGGGGCGGTCTGCCGGTCGGCGCCCAGCTGATCGGCCCGCGCGGCGCCGATTCGCGCACCATCGCCATCGCCGAGGCGATCGAGGAGCGGCTGGGCGGTTACATCGCGCCGCCGCCGCAGCCCGAAGCGCGCGCCGACGCCGACCCCGCATGAACTGGCCGTCGTGAACTGACCCCCCTTGAACTCATTGGGGCCGGCGCCTTAGTTCCAGGGCCATGAACGACGAAGAGGTCTTCATCGGCGGGGTCACCCGCTCATGGCTCCGGGCGCGCAGCCAGAACGAACGCTACGCGGTGTGGAAACGCGCCCGGTCGCTGCACTCGGCCGAGGGCAATCACCTGGCGCGGGCGATCGAACTGCTGGGCCTGCCCTACGCAGAGCCCGAGCCGCTCGACGACGACGATCCACTGCTGGCGCGGATGCGCGCGCTGATCGCCGAGCCCCGCGCCCGCGCCGCCGCGGTCGAGGCCACCCTCGACGGCCTGCCGGCCATGGCGGGGGTCGATGTGCTGATGCACGAGGAACTTGGCGAAGCCTACCGCCGCAACGAAGCGGCCGTCCCCACCGCCCAGCGCCTCACCGCGGCGCTGATGGAGGCCCTCGGCTACGTCGAAGCCGGGGTGAAGGATCTGCCGGCCCGCTGCGTCGCTAGAAGCGGCGTGTTCTGGAAGCGCCAGTAGAGCGCTATCGCTGACCCCGCCGCGGGGGGTCGCGGCCCTCGACGAAGGCGCGGATCACCGCCCCCAGGTAGCTCGGATTGCGGATGGCGAGGATTCCAGCGGCGATGGCCCCGCCGAGCGCAGTCACCGGCTTGCGCTTGATGAAGTCCATTGCCCGGTCGACTATATTCTGCGGCTCTCCCGGCTTGGGTTTCGGCGGCTTGCCGGCGTTGGCGAGCGCCAGGCCAAGGATGCCGATGAACAGCGCCGCCGAGCCCGCCACCACGCCCGCAGCGCCGGCCGAGCCGACGTAGGGTCGCGCCAGGGCGAATTCCCCATAGGCCAGCGCTATGACGAACACGCCGGCGCTTACCGCCAGCGCCGTCGCCCCAGCGAGGATGAAGAGCAGTCGGCGGAAGATCACTTGTCGGAGCGGTTGGCCATCATCAGGCCGATCAACAGCCCAACGCCGAGACCGGCCAGGGTAGCCACCACCGGCCGTTCCTTGATCCGCTCCACCACGTACTTCTGCGCCTCGTCGAGCTGCTGGGTGGCGTTGTCGCGATAGGGCCCGGATTGCGCGCGGATGGTCTCGACCCCCTCGCGCACGGCCTTCTCGATCCGCTTGGCGGCGTCGCGAAGCGCCTTGTCGGCCAGATCGACCGCCTCGTTGAGCTTTTCGTGGCCGGTCTCGGCCGCGCTGGCGACAGCGGCCTTGGCCGCCTTTTTCATCTTGGCAGCCTTGGCGTCGAGCTCGTCTTCGGCGGAGCTGAGGGTGTCGGCGGGCATGGCAGAGTCTCCGGGCGTTGGCTGACGACGCGGGGCTTGGATAGCGATACCGCCCTAACGCTGGCTTGCGTCGGGCGTTCCGGCCGAGCTCCATACCCGCATAATATAAACGCAAAGTGGCGGCGCGGCGATGGCCCGCCGCGTTTGCCAGTCGCATGCCGCCGACTCACGGCTTATGGTGGCGCGCATGGACGAAGGCGCCCGTCAAACGCGCAACGCCGCCGACCAGCTGGCCATCTCGCAGGAGCGAGCGAGCCTGGCCCTCGACGCCGCCCGCATGGGCGAGTTCGAGTGGGAAATCCCCGAGGATCGGCTGATCATCAGCGAGCGCATGGCGCGGATCACCGGTCTGCCCGCCGGTGCGATGCCGGGCGAGCAGGGCAGCGCCTCCTATCGCTATGTCCACCCGGACGACGTCGAGCCGCTGCGCCGCGCGGTCGGCGAGGGCCTGCTCAAGGACGGCCGCTACGAGGTCGAGTACCGCATGATCCGGCCGGACAACGGCCGCGTCCAGTGGATGTCGAGCGCCGCCGCCGCGTCGCGCGATCCCGACGGGATGATCCGCCGCCTCATCGGCGTCGTGCGCGACATCACCGAGCGCCGCTCCGAAGACGAGGCGCGCAACGCCCTGGTGGCCGAGCTGGACCACCGGGTGAAGAACGTACTGGCCTCGGTGCAGTCGCTGGCCGCCCAGTCGGCCCGCAAGACCACTTCGCTCGACGCCTTCCTGAAGACCTTCGCCGGGCGGCTGGAGGCGATGGCCTCGGCCCACACCCTGCTCACCGCCACCCGCTGGCGCGGCGCCGACATCGGTAACATCGCCGCCGCCGAGCTCGGCGGTCTGGCGCCCGGCCAGGCGCGCTGGTCGGGGCCGGAGATCCTGCTCAATCCCCGCGCCACCAACGCGCTCACCCTGGCGCTGCATGAGCTGGCCACCAACGCGGTGAAGTTCGGCGCGCTGTCGGCTGAGACCGGGCGGGTGTCGGTGACCTGGATCGAGCGGCCGGGCGGCGGCTTCGAGCTGACCTGGGTCGAGCGCGGCGGACCGCCGGTCAATGCGCCGACGCGGCGCGGGTTCGGCGCCACGCTGCTGGAGCGCGTCACCGGCCGCGAGCTGGGCGGCGCGGCGAAGGTCGAGTTCATGGCCGGCGGCGTGCGGGCCACCATCACCGCGGACGCGACGGCGCTGGCCGCCGAGACCCCGTTCGCCGCCCCGGTGACCCGCCCCGTCACCGTGCCGCCGACGACGCCGCAGGCCGGGGCGTCCTCCGGGGTGCTGACGGCCGACGCCGTCAAGGGGCGGCGCATCATCATCGTCGAGGACGCGGTGCTGCTGGCGCTGGAGCTGGAGGCCGGGCTCACCGAGGCGGGCGCCAAGGTGGTCGGCATGGCGGCGGACGTGGAAGAGGCGCTGAAGCTGGCCGACAGCGAGTTCGACGTCGCCGTGCTCGACGCCAACCTCAACGGCACGCCGGTGACGCCGGTCGCCGAGCTGCTGAAACAGCGCGGCAAGCCGTTCATCTTCGCCACGGGCTACGGCGATGCGGCCCCCGCGCCGGAGGGTTTCGACGCCCCGGTGGTGCGCAAACCCTACAACGTCGCCCAGATCGCCACAGCGGTGGCCGAGGCGCTGGGTCGGGGGTAGCCGGCCGACGGTTTCATCCCGGACAAGCCGCGCGTCAGCGTCGATCCGGGATCTTCCGCCGAGTTCGCGCAACGTCCGGATGAGCCGGCTTCGCGGCCCCCGAGGCAGCAACTGAGATCGAGGTCGCGCCATCATTCGCTTGGCGGAGCGTGATTCCGAGGCCAGGTCCTGGTCAAGGATCGCGACCGCGGAGCGGCGGCGCTTCGCGCCGTCCTTGACCAGGACCTGACCTCGGAAAAGACTGCCATCCAAGCGATCGACGGCTTCTTCTGATTGTGGCCGCCAGATGCCGGACCGCCGCCCACAAACGCACATGGCCGGGACTGAGCCCGGCCACGTCGTAGTCATCGAGCGAGCGGAGAGGTTTACGCCTCCACCGGCTCCTTGGCTTCCTTGGCGCTGAGGTCTTCGCCGGTTTCCTGGTCGACCACCTTCATCGACAGGCGAACCTTGCCGCGGTCGTCGAAGCCGAGCAGCTTGACCTTTACGATCTGGCCCTCCTGCAGTACGTCCGAGACCTTGTTCACGCGCTGGCTGGCGATCTGGCTGACGTGGACCAGGCCGTCCTTGGCGCCGAAGAAGTTCACGAACGCGCCGAAGTCGACGATCTTGACCACCTTGCCGTCGTAGATCTGGCCGATCTCCGGTTCAGAAGCGATCGACTTGATCCAGTCGATCGCGGCCTTGATCTTCGAGCTCTCCGAGGCCGAGACCTTGACCACGCCGTCGTCGTTGATGTCGACCTTGGCGCCGGTCTTCTCCACGATCTCGCGGATCACCTTGCCGCCCGAGCCGATCACTTCGCGGATCTTGTCGGTGGGAACGGTGATCGTCTCGATCTTGGGGGCGTATTCGCCGATCTCCTCGCGGGCGCCAGTGAGCGCCTTGGCCATTTCGCCGAGGATGTGCAGCCGCCCGTCCTTCGCCTGGGCGAGCGCCTTCTTCATGATCTCCTCGGTGATGCCGGCGATCTTGATGTCCATCTGCAGCGAGGTGATGCCGTCGGCGGTGCCGGCGACCTTGAAGTCCATGTCGCCGAGATGGTCCTCGTCGCCGAGGATGTCGGAGAGCACGGCGAAGCCGTCCTTCTCCAGGATCAGGCCCATGGCGATGCCGCTGACCGGCTTCTTCAGGGGCACGCCCGCATCCATCAGCGCCAGCGAGGAGCCGCAGACCGTCGCCATCGACGACGAGCCGTTGCTCTCCAGGATCTCGGAGACCAGGCGCAGGGTGTAGGGGAACTCCTCCGCCGACGGCAGCATCGGGCGGATCGCCCGCCAGGCCAGCTTGCCGTGGCCGACATCGCGGCGGCTCGGCGCGCCCATGCGGCCCGTCTCCCCGACCGAGAACGGCGGGAAGTTGTAGTGCAGCATGAACTTCTCATAGTACTTGCCGTCGAGCGCATCCATGAGCTGCTCGTCGTCACCGGTGCCCAGCGTGGCCACGACCAGCGCCTGGGTCTCGCCGCGGGTGAACAGCGCCGAGCCGTGGGCGCGCGACAGCACCCCCACTTCCGAGACGATCGGGCGGACCTTGTCGACCGTGCGCCCGTCGATGCGGATGCCGGTGTCGAGGATGTTGCGGCGCACGACGTCGGCTTCCAGCTCCTTGAACACGTCGCCGAACTTGTTCGGATCGATGCCGCCGGGGTTGGCGTCCGACCTGCCGACCGCGGCCAGCGCCTTCGCGCGCGCCGCTTCGACCGCGTTTTGACGCTCGCCCTTGGCGACGATCTTGAACGCCGCCGCCAGGTCGGCCCCGATCAGCTTCTTGGCCTCGGCCTTCACCGCCTCGGTGTCGTCGACGGCGAAGTCGAACGGGTCCTTGGCCGAATGCTCGGCCAGCTCGATGATCGCGTCGATCACCGGCTGGATGTTCTGGTGCGCGAACATCACCGCGCCCAGCACCTTCTCCTCGCCGAGTTCCTTGATCTCGCTCTCGACCATCATCACCGCGTCGGCGGTGGAGGCCACGACGAGGTCCATGTCGGACGTCTTCACCTGATCGGTGGTCGGGTTGAGCACATATTCGCCGTCGATCACCCCGACGCGGGCCGCGCCGATCGGGCCCATGAACGGGGCCCCGGAGATCACCAGCGCCGCGGAGGATGCGATCATGGCGACGATGTCGGGGTCGTTCTCGAGGTCGTGCGCCAGCACCGTGGCGACCACCTGGACTTCATTCTTGAAGCCCTTGACGAACAGCGGGCGGATCGGACGGTCGATCAGTCGGCTGGTCAGGGTTTCCTTCTGCGAGGGCGCGCCCTCGCGGCGGGGGAAGGAGCCGGGAATCTTGCCCGCGGCGTAGAACTTCTCCTGGTAGTTCACGGTCAGGGGGAAGAAGTCCTGACCCGGCTTGCCGCTCTTGGCGAACACCGCGGTGGCGAGAACCATGGTCTCGCCGTAGGTGGCCAGCACCGCGCCGTCGGCTTGACGGGCCATGCGGCCGGTTTCGAGTGTCAGGCGGCGACCGCCCCACTCGATGCTCTTACGTTTGATATCGAACATTTTGGATCTTTCTCATTGTCCCAAAGGCCCATTCCTTCGGGGGCGGACAGGGGCGGAACGGCGGTTTTCTTTGCGGGTCCGGGAGTCCTCTCCATCGACAGGCGGATGAGGACTGCCTTCCAGCCCTCGACGTGCGTAGTGCGGACCAACTCGGGTCCGAAGCGCCGCGCCCACCGGCCTGTCAGGGCGGGGAGCGGCGAAATTCAATATCGGCGCTTTCGCCCCAAAAGGCGAACGCTACGATTGCAGTTCGGACCTAACGCCGCAGACCCAGCGTGCCGATCAGGGCCGTGTAGCGGCCTTCGTCGGACGTCTTCAGGTGGTCCAGGAGCGACCGACGCTGGGAAACCAGCTTCAGCAGGCCCCGGCGCGAGTGGTTGTCCTTCTTGTGCGTCTTGAAGTGTTCGGTGAGGTTCGCAATCCGCTCGGAAAGGATCGCCACCTGTACTTCGGCGGACCCGGTGTCCGCTTCGCCGCGGGCATGGGTCCGGATCAGGTCAGCCTTGCGTTCGGCCGTGATCGACATCGGGTATCTCCGCTCAGGTGAGTTGAAAGACCCGCACGGGATTGAGCCGTCCCGCACGCATCTCGCAGAGCGCCACGATCCTCTCCCCCTCGAATGCGGTGACGGTGCGCGAGCCCGGTGTGAGCTTCGCCTTCAACGCCTCCGCCTGCCGGGGAAGAAGGACGATCGATCGTCCCTGCGTCAGCCGGAAGGCGTCTTCGGTGGTCAAGGCCAGGGCCGGGATGTCGTCCAGCGCGGTCTCGACCGGAAGCAGGGCCTCCAGGCGGGCGCCGCTATGACACAACTCTTCCAGCTTTTCCAGGGGTATCGCCCGCGCCTCGGTGAGGCTTCCGACCGCAGTGCGACGAAGCGCGCTGACGTGGGCGCAGGCGCCGAGCGCCTCGGCCAGGTCGCGGACCAGGGCGCGGACGTAAGCGCCCTTGCCGCAGCGCAGCTCCAGATCGACGTGTTCGGCGTCCGGCTGGCCGACCACCTCGACGCCGTAGATCGTCACCGGGCGCGGCTCGAGTTCGACCTCGACGCCTTCGCGTGCCAGGTCATAGGCGCGCTCGCCGTCCACCTTCACTGCCGAGAACGCCGGCGGGACCTGCTGGATCTCGCCGACGAACGCCGGCAGCGCCGCCTCGACCGCGGCTCGGGTCGGCCGCACGTCCGAGGTCGCCGTGACCGCCCCCTCGCGGTCGAATCCGGCGGTGGCCCTGCCCCATTCGATGGTGAAGCGATAGGTCTTGGCCGCGTCCATCAGGAACGGCACGGTCTTGGTCGCTTCGCCGAGCGCGATCGGCAGGATGCCCGTGGCCAACGGATCCAGCGTGCCGGCGTGGCCGGCCTTCTGCGCCCCCAGCGCCCGCCGCACCCGTCCGACCGCCTGGGTCGAGGTCAGGTCGAGCGGCTTGTCGAGGCAGATCCAGCCGGACAGCGCCTCGCCCTTGCGGCGTCGCGCCATCAGTCGGGGCTTTCGACGTCGCGGCGCACCCGGGGGTCGGCCAGCAGGCGACTGATCTTCTCGGCGACGTCGAAGCTGTCGTCGTGGACGAACTTCAGCGCTGGGGTGGATCGCAGGTCGATGGCGTGGCCCAGCCGGCCGCGCAGGAAGCGGGAGACGCGGTTCAGGCCAGCGATCACTTCCGGCGCGTGCTGGCCGCCGAGCGGCTCCACGAAGCACAGCGCATGCTTGAGGTCGGGGCTCACCCTGACCTCGGTGAGCGTGATCGACACGCCGGCGAGCGCCGGGTCCTGTATATCCTCCGCCCGCAGGATCTCCGCCAGAGCGTGGCGCACCAGCTCGCCGGCGCGAAGCTGCCGTTGCGAGGTGGGGCGGGCGGCGCCCTTCTTGCGGCCGTGCTTGTGTTTGGGCTGGTAGGACATGACGTCGAACGTTCCTCGTTCCCGGCGGCCGGATCGAACGGCGGGCGCGGGAAGGCGGGGCTTCTAGTCTTGCCGCCCGATGGTGTCCAGCTTGGCGTGTCCAGCGGGCCATAGCGCGCGCTGGTCGCTCTGCTAGGGTGCTGCGCATGCAATCCCGTCACACCCCCACCCATCTCGACACCTGGCGCCGCGACGGCGTGGTGTTGATCCCGAACTTCTTCACCGCCGGGGAGGTCGCCGCCGTCACGGCAGACTTCCGCGAGGTGTTCGACCGCACCGGCGCCGACGATCCCTTGGTGAAGCGCAAGGAGGGCGGGCTCGGCCGCTTCAACCCCGCCCAGTTCACCGGCGTGCGGTCAGTGCCGCTCGACTGTTCGCCGGCGCTGAACCTGCTGGGCGTGCACCCGGCCCTGGTCGGCTTCGCCCGCGAGGCGCTGGCCACCGACGATGTGCATCTCTACCAGTGCCAGGCCTGGGCCAAGTTCACCGGCGACGCCGACTACGACCAGCCGTTCCACTGCGACTTCGTCAACCACACCCTGACCGGGCCGTCGGACGACGAGCACCTGAACTCGGTCACCTTCATCTGCATCTTCAGCGACGTCACTGAGGCGCACGGGCCGACCCACTACGTCACCCGACCGGACAGCCTGAAGATCGCCGGCCCCGAGGCGACGCTGTCGGGCGATCCGACGCTGCAGGAGCAACTGAAGCCGTACGAGCGCTCGGCCGCCGGGCCGGCCGGCAGCCTGTTCGTCTACGGCATCGACATCTGGCACCGCGGCACCAACCTCGTCGCGCCAGGCGGCCACCGCTACGTGATGACGGTGTGCTTCAAGAACGCCAGGAACTCGGCGATCGACTTCCACGCCTGGCAGTTCCACCACACCCAGCCCTGGAAGCGCATCTTCGACCACGCCACCCCCGACCAGCTGACCTGCTTCGGCGTGCAGCGCCCGGGCGACGCGTTCTGGACCGAAACCACCCTGCGCCGCGCCCAGGTCCGCTACCCCAACTGGGACATGACGCCTTACCGCGAGGCGATGCGGGCGCCGTCAAAGGCGCGCGCGGAGCTTGAGGTCTAGCGCCAGCCCCACCGGCAGCCCGTCGAGCAAAGGCGTCACCGGCAGGCCAGCGGCGTTCAGCAACTCGGCGGTCCAGTGGTTGCACAGGTGGAGGAGGCTGAAGCGCTCGCCGCTGGCGAAGAACGCTTCGTCCCGCACGCGGCGGATCGGCGCCATGACCGGCGCGCCGCCCGGACCTCGCGCCAGGCTGCGGCCGGTGCGGGCGAGCAACGCGGTAAGTCCGGCGCGGGAGAGCGTGATCGGTCGCACGCCGCGGCCCCAGGTGCGGTCCGGCGCCGCGAACGCGCCCTCCAGATGCACGACGGTCGGCCGCCCACCGAGCAGCGCGGCGAGTCCGTCCGGAATGCGGCTCAGCGCCGGGCTCGACGCCTCGTAGAAGCCCGCGTCGCCCCAGCCGATCAGCGTCCAGGGCGCCGATGAGGTCTGCCGCGCCGCCGCAGCCAGGGCGTCCCCTCGCGCCTCGATCGCCGCCGTCGGCACGGCGATATCGCTGTGCCAGCCGTTGTCGATCAGGTAGACCGTGACGCCCTGACCGGGCCGGGCCGGGTAGAGCGCCGGATCGCCGCCCTTGGCCGTCGCCAGGGTGAGCAGCAACACGGAAATGGCGACCGCCCCGGCGACGCCGCTCCAGCGCGCCCGGGGTGACGGGGTCACTTCCAGATCGGCTTGCCGGCGCCCGGCAAACCCAGCCGCGGCCACTTCTCGGTGACTGCCTCGATCACCGCGCGGTCCATCTCGATCAACCGACCCCAGTCGCGCCTGGTCTCCGGCGGCCACTTGTTGGTGGCGTCGAGGCCGATCTTGGAGCCGAGCCCGCTCTCGGGTGACGCGAAATCGAGGTAGTCGATCGGCGTCGCCTCGACGAGCGTGATGTCGCGGGCCGGGTCCATGCGGGTGGAGATCGCCCACATCACATCCTTCCAGTCGCGCGCGTCGATGTCGTCGTCCACCACGATCACCCACTTGGTGTACATGAACTGGCGCAGGTACGACCAAACTCCCATCATGACCCGCTTGGCGTGGCCGGGGTACGCCTTCTTCATCGAGACCACGGCGATGCGATAGCTGCAGCCCTCCGGCGGCAGCCAGAAGTCGACGATCTCGGGGAACTGGGCCCGCAGCAGCGGGACGAATACCTCGTTCAGCGCCTCGCCCAGCACCGAAGGCTCGTCGGGCGGGCGGCCGGTGTGGGTGGTGAGGTAGATCGGGTCGCGTCGCATGGTGATGGCGGTGACGTGGAACACCGGGAACGGCTCGACCGCGTTGTAATAGCCGGTGTGGTCGCCGTAGGGGCCCTCGTCGGCGTAGTCGTCGAGCAGCACCTCGCCCTCGATCACCATCTCGGCCTGCGCCGGCACCAGCAGCGGCTGAGTCTTGGCTGCGACCAGCTCCACCGGCGCACCGCGCAGCAGGCCGGCGAACTGATACTCCGACAGCGTGTCAGGCACCGGGGTCACGGCCGCGAGGATGGTCCCTGGATCGGCGCCGATCACCGCGCAAGCCGGCAGCGGCTCACGCTTGCCGGCGCCCTTCCAGCGCCGGTGATGCTGGGCGCCGCCGCGGTGGGCGAGCCAGCGCATGATCGTGCGGTCCCTGCCGATCACCTGCAGGCGGTAGATGCCGAGGTTGAAGTCGTCCTCGCGGCTCTGGCTCGGCCCCTTGGTGACGATCAGCGGCCAGGTGATCAGCGGCGCCGGCTCGCCCGGCCAGCAGGTCTGAATCGGCAGCTTGCCCAGATCGATCTGATCGCCGGTCCAGACCACCTGCTGCACGGGGGCGCGGCTGACGGTCTTCGGGCGCATGTCCATCACCGTGCGCGCCAGCGGCAGCAGCTCCAGCGCCTCCTTCATGCCCCGCGGCGGCTCGGGCGAGCGCAGGAACGCCAGCAGCTCGCCGACCTCGCGCAGGTCGGCGGCGCTGCTGCGGCCCTTGCCCTGCAAGGTGACGCCCATCGCCACCCGCTTCACCGTGCCGAACAGGTTGGCCAGGCACGGGATCGGCGAAATCGACCCGTCCGCCATCACCGGCCGCTCGAACAGCACCGCCGGCCCGCCCGTCGCCAGCAGTCGCGTGCAGATCTCGGTGATCTCCAGCGCGGTCGCCACCGGCTCGCGCACCCGCACCAGCTCGCCCTCGGCCTCGAGCCTGGCGATGAAGTCTCGCAGCGATCGATATGCCATGCGCCCCAGCCCGCGATTCCCGCGCCTGCGGGACTCAAGGCTCTCTCGAACCACGAAAAACACGAAAAGACACGAACGCATCGAGGAAGATGCGCCGGCCCGTTCGTGCTCTTCGTGTTTTTCGTGGTTCCTTCTTGTCGCCCTAAGCCGCCGCGGGTTGGCCGACTTTGCGGGTGCCGGCCATGGCGGGGCGGTTGGGGTCGATGGTGAAGCGGACCGGCATGTAGGTCCAGGTTCCGGCGGTCCAGGTCGCCGGCAGCAGGGTGCTGCGCGTCAGCGTCGGCGCGCCGAACGCCGGCAGGTCGAGGGTCGTGAAGCGCGCGGTTCCGCGCCGGGCTTCCTTGATCGCATACTCGAACTCCTCGGCGATCAGCGCCGGCGCGCCGGCCAGGCTGGCGAGGTTGCTGTTCTGCACGTACAGCACGTCGGCGCCGGAGATGAAGCCGGGGGTCTCGATCACCGCCTCCAGCACCGACCGGCCGCCCTTCGCGACGTTCGCCTCAACGCCGTAGTGGCGGCGGATCAGCGAGACGGTCTCGGCGAGCTGGATCGGCGCGCCGTAGGCGTCGCGCAACCAGGCGCCGGCGGCCTCGTTGTCGGTGAAGCCGCCCAGCGAGTAGCCGACGTAGTGGTTGGTGGCCCGGGCGTGCAGCCGCAGCTCGGCGGTGGTGAAGGCGCCGAACGGGCTGTCGTCATGGCGGCGCACGACCAGCGAACAGTAGGTCGGGAACGGTGGGTGCAGGGCCGCCGGCAAGGCGTCGATGGCGGCCAGCGACAGCACCTCGAAGGTGAACGTCGCGGTCTGCGCCGCCTCGACCTCGACGCGGTCCACCGCCAGCTCGCTGATCTCGATCAGGCCCTCAGAGGTCGGCTTGTAGCCTCCATAGATCGGCATGCGTCCCTCCCTACTCGGCCGCGACGGCGGACTTGGCGCGGGCGTCAGTCTTGAAGTGCGGCATCACCTCCTTGGCGAACAGCCGCAGGCTGTCCAGCACCTCGGCCTGCGGCACGGTCTCCAGCGCGTTGAGCAGGAAGTTGACGCAGTCGACACCGGTGGACTCCCAGCCCCTCAGCACCTCGATGATGTGCTTGGGATCGCCCACCGCCATTCCCGGCGGCGGCGCCGGGGCGTCGCCGGGCGCTGCAGAGGCGCGGCGCACCTGCGGCAGCAGGCCGAAGCTGGCGTAGGACGGCGAAGCGTAGACCTCGCGCGCCGAGACCAGCTGCGCCGCCGCGTAACCGAACGTGCCCGCGAGCCGCAGGCCGGTCGCCTGCCCGATCTTGGCGTCCTCGTGACAGAACAGGAAGTTGACCGTCGCCACCTGATCGTTGATCGCGCCAACCGGATCGCAGTTAGCCAGCACCTTGCGGTAGGCCTTCACCCGCCGCTCCTGCTCGGCGAAATCGTTGAAGGTGAGGCCCAGGGCGCCGATGCCGGCCTCGGCGGCGTCGATCTCGGTGCCAGGGCTGGTGACGGCCACCCACATCGGCGGGTGCGGCTTTTGGTACGGTTTCGGCAGCACCGCCCGCTCGGGCATCGAGAAACAGACGCCGTCGTGGGCGTAGCGCTCGTTCATCCACATCTTCGGCAGCGCGCGGACGATCTCGGCCCAGGTGGCCTTGGTCAGGTCCGGGTTGGCGCGAAAGCCGCCCAGTTCGGTCCAGGTGGCGCTGCGCCCGGTGCCGACGTCGAGCCGCCCGTTCGAGACCAGGTCGAGCACGGCCGAGCGCTCGGCGATGCGGATCGGATGGTTGATTTCCGGCACGCAGACATTGATGCCGTGCCCGACCCGGATCCGCTCGGTCTTGGCCGCGACGGTGGCCAGGAAGATCTCCGGCGCCGAGCAGTGCGAGTATTCCTCGAGGAAGTGGTGCTCCACCGCCCAGACGTGGTCGAAGCCCAGCTGGTCGGCCAGCACACACTGCTCGATGCAGTTGGCGTAGACCTGCCGCTCCGTCTCCGGGCCCCAGGGCCGAGGCACGCTGATCTCGTAGAAGATGCCGAACTTCATCCCGGGTCTCCCGTCTTCGCCCGCGCTTTGTCGAAACTTGCGACCCGATCGCGACCGCTGGCAAGATTTCCGCCGCGTGAGGCCCCAGGTCACGAACGCGTGCGCACCTTCCCCCCGCGGAGCGGGAAGGAAGATTGAACCACGGAAAACACAGAAAACACGGAAAGTATGGGCGCTGTCTGCAGTCGCGCCGGCGGCACAGCCACGCATTTCCGTGTTTTCCGTGTTTTCCGTGGCCGAATCTTTGGGAAGCCAGGCCCGCTTGCGCGGGGAGCAGGGCGCAGTGGCCAAGGCTGCCGCTCGCGCTTACTTACGCCGCCATGACGCTCGCCAAGATCTGCGGACTTTCGACGCCCGAGACGGTGGCGGCGGCGCTGGCTGGGAAGGCGAGCTACGTCGGGTTCATGTTCTTCGAGAAGAGCCCGCGCAACGTCTCCCCGGAGACAGCGGCCAGGTTGGCGGCGCCGGCGCGGGGCAAGACGAAGATCGTCGCGGTGACGGTCGATCCGTCGGACGCATTGCTGCGCGAACTGACCGAGACGCTGCGGCCGGACTTCATCCAGCTGCACGGCCGCGAGACGCCGGCCCGGGTGCGCGAGGCGGCGATGCGCACCGGCGCCGGGACCATCAAGGTGATCTCGATCGGCGAGGAGAGCGATCTCGGCAAACTTGCGGACTTCGAGGCGGTGGCCGACCACCTGATGCTCGATGCGAAAGCTCCGCCCGGGGCGGAGCGGCCCGGCGGTCTCGGCGCCTCCTTCGACTGGCGCCTGACCTACGGCCGCAAGTTCGCCCGGCCCTGGTTCCTGGCCGGCGGGCTCGATCCCTACAATGTCGCCGAGGCGGTGCGGCTGTCGGGCGCGCCCATCGTCGACGTTTCCTCTGGCGTGGAGCGCGGCGCCGGACTAAAGGACCCGGCTCTCATCGAGGCGTTCCTGCGGGCCGCCGCTCGCGCCTGAAGCCATCGTGACCAAGCCCCTAAAATCCAACGACTATTCGGCCTATCCCGATGCCGCCGGGCGATTCGGCGACTATGGCGGCCGCTATGTCGCCGAGACGCTGATGCCGCTGGTGCTGGCGCTGGAGAGCGCCTGGCGCGAGGCCAAGAACGATCCAGCCTACCAGGGTGAGCTCTCGAGCGAGCTGAAGCACTACGTTGGCCGCCCGAGCCCGCTCTACTTCGCCAAGCGGCTCTCGGAACACCACGGCGCGCGGATCTGGCTGAAGCGCGAGGAGCTGAACCACACCGGTTCGCACAAGATCAACAACTGCATGGGCCAGATCCTGCTGGCGATGCGCATGGGCAAGCGGCGGATCATCGCCGAGACCGGCGCCGGCCAGCACGGCGTCGCCACCGCCACCGTCTGCGCCCGCTATGGCCTGCCCTGCATTGTCTACATGGGCGCGGTCGACGTCGAGCGGCAGGCGCCCAACGTGCAGCGCATGCAGCTGCTGGGAGCCGAGGTGCGGCCGGTGACCAGCGGCTCGGCGACGCTCAAGGACGCGATGAACGAGGCGCTGCGTGACTGGGTCACCAACGTCGAGGACACCTACTACCTGATCGGCTCGGCCGCCGGCCCGCACCCCTATCCGGAGATGGTGCGCGACCTGCAACGGGTGATCGGCGAGGAGGCTCGCGCGCAGATCCTGGCCGAAGAGGGCCGGCTGCCGGACGCCGCGGTGGCGTGCGTCGGCGGCGGCTCAAACGCCATCGGCCTGTTCCACCCGTTCCTCGACGACGACGTGAAGCTGTTCGGTGTCGAGGCCTCCGGCCACGGCCTCGACACCGGCCAACACGCCGCGGCCATCAACGGCGGACGCCCCGGCGTGCTGCATGGCAACCGCACCTATCTGCTGCAGGACTCCGCCGGCCAGATCACTGAGGCGCACTCGATCTCGGCCGGCCTCGACTACCCCGGCATCGGCCCCGAGCACGCCTTCCTGCACGACGTCGGTCGGGTGAAGTACCTGTCCGCCACCGACGCCGAGACGGTGGAGGCGTTCCAGCTCCTGTCGCGGCTGGAGGGCATCCTGCCGGCGTTGGAGTCGGCGCACGCCCTGGCCCGCCTGGGCGACATCGCTCGCGAGGTCGGCCCGGACGGCGTCATCGTGCTCAATCTCTCCGGCCGCGGCGACAAGGATCTGGACTCGGTCGTTGCGCGGATGAGGGACGGGGTTTGAGCAGCGCAACCACGCCCTTCTCCCCTTGCGGGAGAAGGTGGCCGCGAAGCGGTCGGATGAGGGGTGACGGCGACGCCGCGCCTCATCTCGCGGCGAGCCAATCACCGCAGACGGTGCGACCCCTCATCCGTCGCCTTCGGCGACACCTTCTCCGACAAGGGGAGAAGGGAGGGTTCCAATGACCGTCGCCCGTCTCGACGCCCGCTTCGCCGAGCTGAAGCGCCAGGGGCGCGCCGGCTTCGTGGCCTATGTGATGGCGGGCGACCCGGACGCCGAGACCTCGTTGCGCATCGTGCAGGGCCTGCCCGGCGCCGGCGCGGACATCATCGAGCTCGGCTTCCCGTTCTCCGACCCCATGGCCGACGGCCCGGCGGTCCAGCGCGCGGCGCTGCGGGCGCTGGCGGCGGGGATGACGCTGGACGGAACGCTGAGGCTCGCCGGACGCTTCCGTGAAGGCGATGACGAGACCCCGATCGTTCTGATGGGCTACCTCAACCCGGTCCTGACCTACGGCATGGAGCGCTTCGCCACCGACGCGGCGGCGGCCGGCGTCGACGGCGTGATCATCGTCGACTGTCCGCCGGAGGAAGCCGATCCGGTGCTGGCGGCGTTCGAGCCGGCCGGCCTGGCGCTGATCCGTCTTGCCGCCCCGACCACCGACGACGCGCGCCTGCCGACCGTGGTCCGGCGCACCTCCGGCTTCGTCTATTACGTTTCGGTTGCCGGCGTGACCGGGGTGAAGGCGGTGGACGCGAGCGCGGTCGCGCCGGCGGTGGCCCGGGTTCGCGCCGCCTCCGGGCTGCCCGTCGCGGTCGGGTTTGGCATCCGCACGCCGGAGCAAGCCGCGGCGGTCGCCAGGATCGCCGACGCGGCCGTGGTTGGCACCGCTCTGGTCGACGCCGTCGCCGACGCGGTCGCACAGAACCGTGATCCCGTCGCAAAAGTTTTGGAAACGGCGGCGGCGCTCGGTAAGTCAGTGCGTTCCGCGCGCACAGGCGGATCGTAGCAGCATGGCTGTGGTCCGATCCGCCAACTATATGAACCGGCGCGGCGATCGCCGCGCCTGGGGGACGATGTAGGGCTCGGCATGGCTTTGGCTGACGACAAGCGCAACAAGCCGATCCGCAATCCGGCGCCGCCGATGGCGAAGGAGCGCGGGGGCTGGCTGGCCAAGATCGCTCCCGGCGTCCACAAGCTGGTCGCCAAGCGCGAGACCCCCGAGAACCTCTGGGTCAAGTGCCCCGACACCGGGGAGATGATCTACCGCCCCGATCTGGAAGCCGCCCTGTGGGTGACGCCGGCCGGGCGGCACATGCGCATCAATCCGCAACTGCGCTTCGCCTACACCTTCGACGATGGGCGCTTCCGCATGCTGCCGTCGCCGAAGACCGCGGACGATCCGCTGAACTTCACCTACTCCAAGCCCTACAAGGAGAACCTGGCGGCGGCCCGCAAGGCCACCGGCGACCAGGACTCGATGAGCGCCGCGGTCGGCGAGATCAGCGGCGTCACCACCGTGATGCTGGTGCACAACTTCGCCTTTGTCGGCGGTTCGCTCGGCACGGCGGCGGGCGAGCAGTTCGTCCAGGCCGCGGCCGAGGCGGTGAAGCTGAGCGCGCCCCTGGTGGTGTTCACCGCCACCGGCGGCATGCGCATGCAGGAAGGCATGCTCTCGCTGATGCAGATGGCCCGCGCCACCGTCGCCATCCAGAGCGTGCGCGCCGCCCACCTGCCCTACGTCGTGGTGATGACCGACCCGACCACCGCCGGCGTGCTGGCCTCCTACGCCATGCTGGGCGACGTGCACCTGGCCGAGCCGGGCGCCCTGATCGGCTTCACCGGCCGCCGGGTGATCGAGCAGACCATCCGCGAGACCCTGCCAGCCGGCTTCCAGACCGCCGAGTTCCTGGTCGAGCACGGCATGGTCGATCGCGTGGTGACGCGTAAGGAGCTGCCGAGGGTGCTGGGCTCGATCCTGCAGACCCTGCTGATGGGGCGCGCCCGCCTTTCCGCCGCCTGACGTGACCCCAGATTCTGCGCCGACCCAGCCGCCCGCGAAGCCGGACTACGACGCCCTGCGCGCGTCGGACACCACCATCGCGCGGCTGCGCGTCCACCATCCGTCGCTGATCGATCTCTCCACCGGCCGGGTGAAGCGGCTGCTGGCGGCGCTGGGCAACCCCGAGCGGCGCATGGGGCCGGTGATCCACGTCGCCGGCACCAACGGCAAGGGCTCGACCTGCGCCTATCTGCGCGCCATCGGCGAGGCGGCGGGGCTGCGGGTGCACGTGCTGGCCTCGCCCCACCTGGTGCGCTTCGCCGAACGCGTCCGCATCGCCGGCCAGCTGATCAGCGAGGCCGAGCTGGACCAGCGCATCGACGAGGTCGAGGCCGCCAACGACGGTCAACCGATCAGCTTCTTCGAGATCACCACCTGCCTGGCCTACCAGGCGTTCGCCCAGGCCCCGGCTGACCTCGTGGTGGTGGAAGTGGGCCTGGGCGGGCGGTTCGACGGCAGCAATGTGTTCGAGGCGCCGGCCGTCTCGGTGATCGCGCCGATCGACTACGACCACCTTGAGATGCTGGGGCCGGAGCTGGCCAAGATCGCCTGGGAGAAGGCGGGGATCATCAAGAGCGGCCGGCCGGTGGTGGTGGCGCGGCAGCTCGACGAGGCGCTGCAGGTGATCGAGCGAGAGGCCGAGACACTGGGGGCGCCGGTGACGCTGATGGGCCGCGACTTCGACGCCTACGAGGCGCACGGGCGGCTGGTGGTGCAGCTGGGCGAGCAACTAATGGACCTGCCGCCGCCCAGCCTGTTCGGACCCCACCAATTCGCCAACGCCGGCCTGGCGGTCGCCGCGATCCAGGTGTTCGGCGATCCGCGCATCGACGAGGCGGCGATCGGGCGCGGCGTCGCCGGCGCGCAATGGCCGGGCCGCTTCCAGTCGCTGACCAAGGGCCCGCTCGGCGCGCTGGCCAGGGCGCGCGGCGCCGACCTGTGGCTCGACGGCGCCCACAATCCCCACGCCGGCGCAGCGCTGGCCGATGCGGTGACCCGGCTGGCGGCGCGCGACGGGCGGCCGGTCGAGCTGATCGTCGGCATGCTGGGCCGCAAGGACGCCACGGGGTTCTTCCCCCACTTCGCCGGTCTCGCCCGCCACGCCTTCACCACCGCCTTCGACTCGCCCAACGCCACCCCGCCCGAGGATCTCGCCGCCGCCGCCTGCGCCGCGGGGCTGAAGGCCGAGGCGGTGGACGGCGTCACGGTCGCGCTGCAGCGGGCATTGGCCGAGCCGGGTCCGCCGCCGCACGTGATCATCTGCGGCTCGCTGCACTTCGTCGGCGACGTCCTGGCGATGAGCCCGGACACCTGGCCGACGTAGGTTCGATCCGCACCCCGATCGTCGATGTCCCCGAACACCTGTCAGCCATCTCTCCGGTCTGAACAACTTCCGCGCGGCGATGACCGGGCAAAAGTGGAGCTAAAAAGAGAGCCTGCCTTACAGCTCGATCCGCCAGGTCTCGCTCTGGACCGGCTCGCCGAACTCATCGTGGGTCTCGACCGCGACGATTTCGAAGCCGTTGGCGGCGTAGATGCGGCGGGCGCTGGTCAGCACGGTGTGGGTCCACAGCGTCATGGCGGTGTAGCCGACCTCGCGGGCGAAGCTCAGGCACAGCTCGACCAGGTGGTCGCCAATGCCGCGGCCGCGGGCCATCGGCTCGACGTAGAGCAGCCGCAGCCGCGAGAGCCCGCCGCCTTCGTCCGTGATCAGCACCGAGCCGGCCATGGCGCCCGCCACCTCCGCGATCCAGCCGTTGTCGCGGCCGTCCTTGTAGTTGCGCAGGAAGCCCGCCGCGGTGTCGGCGATGTTGATCTCGATCCCCCGCCCCCAGCCATAGGCCTCGCGGTAGAAGGCCGACTGGCGGGCGGTCATCAGGCCGAGGTCGCCGGTGCGAAGCGGCCGGATGCTGAAGCTGCGGTCCGGCGTCGGGTCCAGCAGAGTCCGCGCCTCGCCCAGCGCCGCCACCAGGTCGGCCTGCTGCGCCGCGGCGAGCGGGCGCAGCATCTCGCGCACCTCGTCGCGCTGGCGCTGGTCGATCAGGTCAAACACAGCGCGGCCCGCCGGCGTCAGCACGATCGGGCGCGGTCGCTGGTCGCCCTCGCCCGTCTCGCGGGTGATCCAGCCCCTGGCCTCGAACCGCGCCAGCACACGGCTGGTGTAGCCCGCGTCCATGCCCAGCAGCCTGTTGAGTTCGCTCGCCACCGGCGCCTCGGCGTGCTCGATCTCGAACATCAGCCGCGCCTCAGGCAGCGTGAGCTCGGCGCCGAGGAAGCGCTGATTCAGCGCCCCGACCCTGCGGGTGTAGAACCGGTTGAACAGGCGGACGGCGGCGATGGCGTCTTCCATCCCGCGAGGCTTGCGCAGATAGTTGACGGAGTCAACTATCTGCCGTGTCGTTGGTTGAGCCTTAGGCCGCGGCGGTGACGCCGGTCTCGGCGAGCCACTCCAGGATCTTGGCCTTGGGCATGGCGCCGACCTTCATCGAGGCCATGCGGCCGTCCTTGAACAGCATCATGGTCGGGATACCGCGCACGCCGTAGCGCGAGGGCGTGGTCGGGCTTTCTTCGATATTGACCTTGGCGACGGTCACGTGGCCAGCCAGCTCCTCGGAGATCTGGTCCAACGCCGGGGCGATCTGCTTGCACGGGCCGCACCATTCGGCCCAGAAATCCACCAGAACGGGCCCTTCGGCCTTCAGCACCGATTGCTCGAACGACTCGTCGGTCACCGGAACTGTGCTCATTGAAACAACTCCCTTGGGCGCCGGTCAAAAGCCGCGCCCTTCAGATTGGCCCATGTAAGCAAGGACGGCGGAACATCAACCCGATGCGGCCATCTCGTCCAGGGCCCCGGTCAAGAGAATTTCTGGGATCGGCATGAGCTTGGGGCCATCGGTCCAGATCAGCGCCGCCTCGATCGTTCGGCCGGGGAAGATATCGCTGAGCAGCGCCCAATACACCGCCATCTGGCGAACGTAGGCCGGGTCGGCGGCCTCGATCGTCGCTGGCGCCGGGCGGTTGGTCTTGAAGTCGGCCACCAGCACGCGGCGCTCTTCGACCAGCAGCCGGTCGACCCGACCGGACACGGCGAGGCCGGGCGGCAGACGTGCGGCGGCGCCGGCGAGGGCGATCTCGGCCCGGGAGCCGGGCCCGAACACGGCGGCGAAGCGCGCATCGTCCAGCACCGCCAGCGCCGCGGCCGCCATCTCGGCGCGCTGGGTGTCGTCGAGGTCGCGCTCGCGGGCCAGCAGCCGCACGGCCGCCGCCTCGCGCTCGGCCGCCGCCACGTCGGGGAGCAGCTGCAGCAACCGGTGGATGATCTCGCCGCGGCGATACCGGCCGAGGCCCTGGGTGCGCGCCAGCGGCGACGGCGCGGGGGCTCTGGCGTCTTCGCCGAGCCGCGAGGGCGCGGCGTAGCGCGCGGCCGCCGGTTCGGCGGGCGCAAGGCGCGTGGCCCAGGACGGCAGTCGGCCGGGCGTCACGCCGGCGGCGCCGAACGCCAGTCCCGGGGCTGGATCCTCGCCGTAGCGCAGCGCCCAGCCGCCGCCCTGCAACGGAACGCGACGGACCTTGGGCGCGATCGCCTCATGCTCGAAGCCGGCTTCGATCACCTCGCGCCAGCTGCCGCGGAAGAACTGCGGCTTGGTCGTGACCCCGCAGACGATCAGCCGGTCCCGCGCCCGGGTCAGGGCGACGTAGAGCAGGCGCAGCGACTCATGCTCGGCTGCCCGCTCGCGCTCGGCCCGCGCGTCCGCCGACGCAGGACAGTCGTCGGCCTTGCGCGGGGCCCAGAGGAACCCGCCGTCCTTGGCCGACAGCAGCGGGCCGCCGAGCGCTGTGGCGCGGGTGGTGGTGTCCGGCAGGATCACCACCGGCGCCTCAAGGCCCTTGGCGCCGTGGACGGTCATCACCCGCACCTCGCCCTCGCCTTGGCGCTCTGGGTCCTCCTGCTCGCGCTTCACCTCGATCTCGCTGGCGGCCATCTCGTGGATGAACCGCTCCAGCTCGATGACCCCGCGCCGCTCGGCGGCCAGGGCCTCGGCCAGGAAGGCGTCCAGCGCATCCTCGGCCTCGCGCCCCAGCCGGCCGAGGAACCGGCGCTTCATCGAAAGCCCGCGCTCGTCGAGCCGGGCCAGGACCCGGGCGTAGAAGTCGAACGGCGCGCGGGCGTCGGCGAGGCTGCGCGCCTGGGCGAAGAACCTCGCCGCCTCGCCCCACTCGGGCCGCTCGGCGGCCCGCGCCTGCAGCGTCGACCAGAGCGGACCGCGCCGGCCGTGCGCCAGATCGAACAGCGCGTCCTCGTCGATGTCGCAGAACGGGCTGCGAAGCAGTGCGGCCAGCGTCAGGTCGTCGTCCGGGAAGCGGGCGAAACGGCCGAGCCCCAGCAGGTCCTGGAAGGCGACATGCTCCGAGAGCAGCAGCCGGTCCGCCCCGCCGACCGGGACGACGGCGCGCTTCAGGGCGCGGATGATCTCGTGGAATAGGGCGTTGCGACGGCGCACCAGGATCAGCACGTCGCCGTAACCCATCGCGCGCTGCCCGCCGCCGCGCTCGCCGACGCTCTCGCCGCGCTGGACCATCTCCCTGATCGAAGCGGCGATCCGGCGCGCGAGCTTCTTCGTTGCGCTCTCCGGCGGCTCAGCGTCGACCGGGGCCCAGGGGTCCGGCTCGTCCCAGGGTTCGGTTTCGTCCAGCGGCCACAGGTCGATCGCGCCATGGTCCGACCGGGTCGGCACGTGGCGGATCGGGAAGACGGCGCTGCCGGCGGGTTTCAGACCCGCCGCGGCCCCCGGCGTGTCGTAGACCGCATCGACGAAGCTGAGGATCTCCGGCGCCGAGCGCCAGCTCTCCAGCAGCGGCACCTGGTTGAACTGCCGACCGGCGCCGGAGACCATGGCGCCGAACTCGCGCGTCTCCACCGCCAGCCGCTCCGGCGCCGCACCCTGGAACGAGAAGATCGACTGCTTCTCGTCACCCACCGCGAACACGGTGCGATGCTTCTCGCCGGCGCCCTGGCCGATGAAGAACTCGGCGGTCAGCGCGCGCAGGATGTCCCACTGGTCGGGCGCGGTGTCCTGCGCTTCGTCAAGCAGCACGTGGTCGAGGCCGCCATCGAGTTTGAACAGCACCCAGGCCGCGTCGGCGCGCACGGTGAGCAGCTCGTGCGTGCGTTGGATCAGGTCGCCGAAGTCGAGCGCCCGCAGCGTCGCCTTGGCGCCGTCGTAAAGTTCGATGTGGGCCAACGCCAGGCTGATGGCGTGGACGCTTGCCTCGGCGATCCTGGCCGCCTTGGCCTGCTCGACAGTCTCGCATAGCCGGGCCTGCTCGCGCGCCAGCCATTCCACCGCCCAGGGATCGATCGCCTTGGTCGCCATCCGCTTCCTGGGCTCGCCCTCCTTGGTCGAGAACACCGCCCAGACTTCGGCGAACGACGAATCCTCGTCCAGGCGCAGCATGGCGGTGGCGCAGGCGATGTCGGTGGCCTCGGTGCCGGCCTGCAGCGCTTCGGCGGCGCGCCGCCACTGGCCCCAGCGGATTTTCGCGACCGCCTCGGCCTCGATCGCCTCGGCCGTGGTCGGCGCATCGAAGCCACAGCGGCGCCAGATGTCGGAGCCGAATCCGTCCGCGTCGGCGCAGGTCTCGACGTAGGTCCGAATCGCCCGACGCTCGGCCTCGAAGGTGGCGAACATGTCGTTGAAGCGGCCGTAGTCGAGCTCGACCGAGAAGTAGCTGTAGGCGCGGCCGATCGGGCTGTCGGGACGGGCCAGCGCCGCCAGCGCCACATCCTCCTTCGAACGGGCCGAGACCTCGCGCGCGGCGACGTCTTCCAGCACGGTGAAGCCGGGCGAGACCCCGGCTTCGAGCGGGAAGCGCCGCAGCAGCTTCTCGCAGAAGGCGTGGATGGTGGTGATCTTGATCCCGCCGGGCGTCTCCAGGGCGCGGGCGAACAGGGCGCGGGCCAGCGGCAGGTTGGAGGGCTGTTCCTCCAGCTGCGACAGCTTCTGGCGCAGCGGCGCGTCCTCCATCACCGCCCAGGCGCCCAGCTCCTTGAAGAGGCGCCGTTGCATCTCCGCGGCCGCGGCCTTGGTGTAGGTGACGCAGAGGATCGCCTCGGGCCGCGAGCCGGTCAGCAGCAGCCGCGCGACCCGGTCGACCAGGGTCTTGGTCTTGCCCGAACCGGCGTTGGCGGCGACGAACACCGACGCCGCGGGGTTGGAGGCGACGACCTGGGCCGATCGGCCCGAGCGGGGGATCTCGGCGCGGGCGTTCATTCCGGCCCGCCCTCGTCTTCGCCGCCGATCACGCCCCATTCCCACAGCCGGCCGAGGTGGTCGTAGTCGCCGCCATAGCGGCCGATGAACTGCGGCGCGGCCCAGGCGATGTAGGGCGTCGCCTGCTCGTCAAAGGCGGCTGCGCGGCGCATCAGGCCGGCCAGCGCCCGCTCCGCCAGATCGGCGCTCTCGCCGGGCCAGGCGCGGGTCTCCTCGCGGCCCGGGATGCGCCCGCCGCTGACCCGCACGTAGGTCAGCTCGCCCGGCTCGACCGGCCCGATCTCGGCGAACCCGCCGCGGCGCAGGATCGCGGCGGTGAGGGTGAGCTGCGGCGAGAGTCCGCTCTGCACCTGCTTGGCGCTGGGCGCCTGGCCGGTCTTGAAGTCGAGCACGTCGGCAGTCAGGCCGCGCAGCTCGATGCGGTCGGCCTTGGCGGTGACGGTGAAGGCGCCGGCCGGCGCAGGAAAGTCGTGCGCGCCCTCCTGCTCGATGATCAGCTCGGCGCCGGCGCGGCGCTTGCGCTCGAAGCGGACCACCCACGGCGCCACGTTGGTCGCCAGCGCCTGTTCCCGCGCCAACCTGGGCCGCGGCACGCCGGCGTCGGCCAGGCACTGCATCAGAATCTCGGCGAAGGCGTCCTCGGCGCCTTCGCGCAGCTCGCCGGGATGCTCCCTGGCGAAGCGCTCGAACGCCGCGTGCACCGCCGTGCCGCGCGCCAGCGCCTCCACCGGCTCGCCGGGCCGGTCGAGCGGGCGCAGGCGCAGGACGTAGCGGGCGTAGACCGCGTAGGGGTCGCGGATCCAGCGCTCGACCCCGGTGACGGGCAGCTTGCGCGGCCGCACCGCCACTGGCGGCGTCGGGCGCGGCCGGCCGGCGGGGGCGAAGCGATCCGGCGCATCGAGGGCGCGGACGTGTTCTATCAGCGCCGGGCGGGTCGGCAGGACGAGACCGGCGCCCTTGACCAGGGTCTCCAGCCGCCACAGCCAGCGCGAAGCCACCGCCGGCGCGCCCTCGCGACGCTCGGAGGCGACCAGCACCACCTCCTGCGCGCTGGCGCCCTGGGCGAAGTCGTGGGCGGCAAGGCCAAGGCGGCGCTCCGGCGGCGGCAGGCCAAGCGCGGCGCGCATCGGCCGCGACAGGAACGGATCGATCGGCGCGCCTTGCGGCCACACGCCCTCTTCCAACCCAGCCAGGATCAGCAGGTCGGCCTGGACCAGCCGCGCCTCGATCGCGCCCAGGATGCGCAGGCGCGGGTGGCTGGCGCCGCCGCCGCGCACCACCTCGCGGGCGATCAACTGGTCGACCAGCTCGACGAACCCGGCGGGTCCGACGTCCGGCAGGCCCTCGCCCTCCTCGATCAGCCCGGCGATCAGCGCCGCGGCGGATTCGCCGGCGAGCCCGCCCCAGAGGTCGCCAAGCTCGCCGTCCTCGCCGCGCGCCAGCAGCTCGATCGCCTCGGCCAGAGCGACCGCGGCGTCCGCCGGACGCGTTGCGCCGGTGGCGAATGGTCCCGCCAGGACATCGGCGGCGTGGCGCAACATCGCCAGCAGCGAAAATCCCTCCGCCGCCTTAAGCTCGGTCTCGATCGCGGTCCAGTCGGGCCGCCGCGGTCCGCGGAGCGCCAGCTCCAGCGCTCTTCGACCAGCCGCCAACGCGCCATCGTCCAATCCGAAGCGGACGAAGCGGTGCTTGGCGACGCCGAGCAGAGTCACGGGATCGAGCGGGTCGAACGCCGCGCGGGCGATCAGGCCGATCAAGGTGGCGATCGGATAGCCGGTCAGCGGTGCGCCGGCGGAGCTGTCGGCCGAGACGCCCCAGCGGGTCAGCCGCGCGCTGACGCGGCGGGCCAGCGCCGCGTCAGGCGTTACGAGGGCGGCGGTGCGGCCCGGTGTCTCCAGCGCCTCGCGCAGCAGGAGCGCGATGGCGCTCGCCGCCTCCTCCTCGGCGCGGGCGAACACCACCGAGAGGCCGGTGAGCCCCTCGGCGATCGGATCGACGCCCTCCGCCGCGCCCTCCTCGCGCAGCCGCTTGATCTGCGCGAGCCAGTCGGCGGTGGCCTCGGCCGGGCGAAGCGCCTCGTTGACCAGGCGGCGACGCCAGCGGCCGCGCGAAGCGTCGCCGGCGCTCCACGGCGCCGCCTCGCCCCGCTCGACCCCGGCCCGGGCCAGCAGGCGCTTCAGCCCGCCCTGCGGATGCTGCTCGCCGACCTCGGCCCAGGCCGTCTCGGCGAGGTTGAGATCGAGACCCGGCAGCACCACCGCGCCGCTCGGCAAGCCGGCGACCACGGTCAAGAGCTCGGCGACCGCCGGCGCGCTGCCGGTCGAGCCGGCGGCGATCACCACCTGTTGCGGCGGCGCGGCGCGCCAGCGGTCGGCAAGCCGGCGCAGCAGCTGCACGCGCCGCTCGCCGACGTCCATCAGGCCGAGCGCGTCGAGGCGCTTCGGCCAGGCGGCCAGCGCCAGCTTCAGGAACTCGGCCGAGACCTGCCAGTGCCGGGCCAGCTCGGCCGGGGCCAGGTCGTCGATCAGCGCCAGCGGCCGCGCTTCCTCGATCTGAACGCTGTCGAGGAAACCGGCGAGGGCGTCGGCGAGGTCGAGCGCGCCCGCGGCGTCGAGGCTGCGGCCCAGTGCTTCTTCGTGAGCCGCCACCAGCCCGGCCAGCTCGTAGCGGCGGCGCGCGGAGGAGATCGCCGGCGGCAGGTCGAGCGCCAGGTCGCCAGGCTCGAACGGCGGCTCGCCCTCGTCGAGGTCGCCCAGCGCCCGCACCTGCGGCAGCAGCACCGCGCCGCCGCCGCAGACCGCCAGGAACGCCTCGGCCAGGTCGCGGCCGGCGCGGCGGGTGGGGACGAGCACCGTGGCGCCCGCGAGCGCCTGCGGTCCGAGGGGTGCGAGCGCGGCGTTCAGGCCCCGCGCCAGGTCCGCCAGAAACGGCCGCCCGGCCTCGATGTTGAACCATCGCGGCGATGGCCGGCCCAGGAAGCTCATGCGGTCTCGCGGAGCCGCGCCTCCGCCGCCGCGAGCGCGGCCGGATCGCCGACCTGCATCCAAAAGCCGTCCGGTGTCACCCCGCGCAGCCGTCCTTGCTCCGCCGCCCGCATCCAGACCTGGAACAGCGAAAACTTGTCGGCGCCTACCTCATAGACCCGCTGCGGGTCGAGGATCTCGATGCCGAAGCAGTGCAGCGGCGCCTCGGCCGCGGCGCCCCGGTGCGTGAGCGCGCCCTGATCGTCGATGAAGAAGTCGCCCGGCGTGTCGAAGCCGTCGGTGCGCGCTTTCGGCACGACGATCAGGCAGGCGTCCATCTGCACCGGATCCCAGGCCGAGGCGACCAAGCCGAGCGCATCGTCATGACCCTCCGTCCAGACGTAGTCGCTGTTGGCCACCCAGATCGGCGCCTCGCCGAGCATCGAACGCGCGCGTTTCAGACCGCCGCCCGTCTCCAGCAAACCGGCGCGCTCGTCGGAGATCAGGATCTCCGGGCTGCCGCGCCGCGCCAGATGCGCCTCCATCTGGTCGGCGAAAGCGTGGACGTTGACGACCGCGCGGGTGACGCCGGCGGCCTCCAGACGGTCGAGGGCATGGTCGATCAGCGCCTTGCCGCCGACTTCGATCAGCGCCTTGGGCGCCCGTTCGGTCAGGGGCCGCATGCGCTGGCCCAGCCCCGCCGCCATCACCATTGCGGTGGCCGGCGCGCTCAAACCCGCGCCTCCACGGGCAGATGGGCGTCCAGCCAGGCCCGCAGCGGCGCCAGCTCGGACGATGCGGCCAGGCACCGTTCCAGATAGCCCCACATCCGCGGCGTCAGGGCGCGGTACTTCGGCCGCCCGAACCCGGCCACCTGGCGGGCAAAGATGAACAGGATGCGGATGACGTTGAGCGCGCCGAGCGCATGGTAGTCGGCCAGGAACTGTTCGCGATCGAGCTCGGGCCGAGCCGCCAGGTAGCGCGCGAGGGACGCCGTCTCGCGCTCGGCGGAGACGTCGCGGCGGCCGTCATGCAGCAACATCGAGAAGTCCCAGGCCGGGTGGGCGCGCAGCGCGTCCTGGAAATCGAGCAGGCCGACTCGCGCGGCGGCCGGGCGGTCCGGCAGCCACAGCAGGTTCTCGGCGTGATAATCGCGGTGGCAGAAGACGCTGGCGCCGGCCTCGCCCCGCGCCCGGATCGGGCCCCAGAACGCCTCCCATTCGTCCATCGCCTCGACGGAGAACGGCGCGATCCCGGCGTACTTGGGCCACCACTCCAGGAACAACAGCCCGCCGGTCTGCAGCACCAGGCTGTCGTAGCTCAGCAGCGGCCAGCGCGAGCCGTCCCCCTCCAGCACGTCCGGCGGCGCGGTGGCGTGCAGTTGCACCAGGGTGTCGACCGCGCTGTCGTAGAGCGGAGTCTCGTCGTCCCCGGCGGCGATCAAGGTGGCGTAGAGGTCGTCGCCCAGGTCTTCCAGCACGGCCAGGCCCGCCGCTGGATCTGCGGCCACGATCTGCGGCGCGGACAGACCCTGCAGGCGCAGGAAGGCGGCGCAGGCGACGAAGGCGTCGACCCGGCCGGCGGCCAGCCGCGCGCTCGCGTTGTAACCCAGCGCGCGGCGCTCGTCGGGCGTCGCCAGCGGCGGACAGGGCTTGGTTTCCAGCGACGGCGGCTGGTCCATGAAAATCCGCCGACCGCCGGCCGGCAGGTGCAGGCGCTCGTACAGCCGCGTCGAGGCGTCGCCCGGGAGCGGCTCGCGCCGGGCCGCGCCGAAGCCGTTGGCGGCGAGGAAATCCGCCTTCAACGCGTCGCGGTCAGAACTCAAGCGGCCGGTCCTCCCAGGCGCCGTGCGGCGACAGCCGCGCGCGCCGGGCCGCCCCGTGGATGTGCAGTTCGACGTCCAGGCGGTCGTGTGGCAGGTGGTGGCCGAGCCGCTCTGGCCACTCGATCACCGCCGCGCCCTCGTCCAGCGCGTCATCGAGCCCGAGTTCGGCGATCTCCTGCGGCTTTTCCACGCGGTAGAGGTCGAAGTGGGCGAGCACGAGGCGCGGCGTCGCATAGGACTGCACCAGGGTGAAGGTGGGGCTGGGGACTTCGGTCGCCTCGCCCGTCAGCGCCTGGATCAGGCCGCGCGCCAGGGTCGACTTGCCCGCGCCCAGCGGCCCGGCGAGGCACACCGCCTCATGCCGCTTTAGCTCGGCGGCGATCGCGGCCCCGAGCCGGCGGGTGTCGGCCTCGTGGTCCAGACGGAATTCACCTTCGGCGGGAACGATCATGTGAATGGCAGGTCCGAATCGGCGGGCAGCAGGGTCTCAATGTAGGCCTTCAGGCGGCCGGTTGCCTCAGCTGAGTCGTGGGGCGCCGCCTCGGCGGGGATCAGCGGGCCGACGGTCATGCGATAGCGGCCGCCACGCTTGTTGAGCAGCTCGTGGAACACGGTGATGTCGCGCAGTTCGTTGGAGAAGCCGTTGAAGAAGTGGAACAGGGTCGACCAGGGCCCCGTCAGATGCACCGGCGCGATCGGGGCGTCGTACTTGCGGGCGATCGAGAGCGCGGTCGGCGCCCAGGCGGGGTCGGCCAGCGCGCCGTTGCGCTGACGCCGGGCGATGCGGCCGGCGGGGAAGATCACCAGCGCGCGCTCGGCCTCCATCGCCTGGCGGGTCATCGCGAGGGTCAGCCGGGCCTTTTCGCGGGTGCGCTTTTCCTCGACCCATTCCACCGGGATCAGCACCTCGTCCAGCGCCGGCGAGATGCGGTGCGCGTCGGCGTTGGCGTAGAACATCACGTCGGGCCGAATCTGCTTGACCGCGTCCCACACCGCGACGCCGTCGGCGATGCCGGTGGGGTGGTTGCAGATCAGGATCAGCCGGCCGGTGCGCGGCAGCCGCTCCAGGCCCCGCGTCGCCACCTTCAGCGCCAGCAGATCGGAGGCGAAATCGATCGCGGCTCGGCCGCCGAGCGGCGCGATCGCGTCGGCCATCCGCCGCGCCTTCCTGTAGTCGAGCAGGGCGTAGAGCAGGGGACGGACGATCGGCCAGATCGGGGCGCCAGCCAGCTTCGGCGCACGCTCCTCGATCAGGACATCGACGACGTGCGCCGAGCGGGCGGCGGAGCGTGCGATCGCCGGGGCTTCCTGGGCCAGCGCCATGGGGCCAAGATGCCCCGCACCGGGCCGGCCGGGCAAGCGCCGTGCGCGATCTGTCGAGGGGTGAGAATGCGCCGTTTCCTGCTGATCCTGGGCCTGGCCGCGATCCTGGTGGTCGCCGGCGCCGTGGTCTACCTGATGTGGGACCTCGATTGGCGCTGGCGCCCGCATACCGTCGCCAAGCATCAGGCCGAGATCGCCGAGGCGCTCAGCCAGTCCGGCTGGGTCTCGCCGCATCTGACCGGCCCGAAGGTCTATGTGATCGCCTACCGCGACTGCGCCGCCTGCATCCAGCTCGAGCAGACCGTGTTCCCCAAGCTGCAGGCCGCCGACGTCGACACCCGCGTGATCCTGATCGCGCGGCCCGACCTGAACGGCCAGCCGGCCTCGACGCCCGCGGAGCGCAACGCCGTGGCCGAGCTCTGGACCAACCGCAGCTGGAAGCTGTTCCAGCAGTGGTCGCTGGCCAGTCCCGCCGCCTGGACCGCGCCGAACATCCCGCCTGCCGACGGTGACGCGGCGCGGTCGGCGGTGATCGAGGTCGGCCGCCAGCTGGTTGGCACGCTGGGCGGCGAGCTGAAGGACAACGGCGTGCGCTTCGACTACCCGACCCTGATCTGGTGGACCAAGGACGGCCGCATGCGCGCCTGCGCCTGCGCCGACCCGCAGACCTACCGCTTCGTCGAGCAGGAACTGGGGGCGTAGAGGCCCGCCCGCAAAAGTCAAACCGCGGAGATCGCTAGCGCTCCGCGGGGCGGAGCGGAGGGCTTGGCCTTGAGCCGTCGCCCCCGAGCCGCTAGGCGGGGCCGATGGTCGGGAAGTTCCGCGCCGCCTACGACGAGCGCCTACGCGACGGCGCGCTCCTTCCCGACCCGGGCCAGGCGCGGGCCGTGGACGCGCTCGAGCGCCTGGAGATCGAACTCGCCGACGCGCGGCCGGCGGGCCTGTTCCGCAAGGCCGAGGCGGTGCGCGGCGTTTACCTGTGGGGGCCGGTCGGGCGTGGCAAGTCGGCGCTGATGGACCTGTTCTTCGAGACCTCGGAGATCCCGAAGAAGCGCCGGGTGCATTTCCACGTCTTCATGGCCGAGGTGCAGGGGCTGGTGAACGCCTGGCGCAACGGCGATGCGGCGGCGCGGCAGGCGAGGTTCGGGACCAGCCGGGGCGACGATCCGGTGGCGCCGACCGCCGAGGTCGTCGCCCGCGACGCGCGGCTGCTGTCGTTCGACGAGTTCCAGGTCACCGACATCGCCGACGCGATGATTCTGGGACGCCTCTTCGAGCAGCTGTTCGCCCGCGGCGTCACCGTCACCGCCACGTCGAACCGCCGTCCCGACGATCTCTACAAGAACGGCCTCAACCGCCAGCTGTTCGAGCCGTTCATCGAGATGCTGAAGGCGCGGATGCAGGTGGTCGAGGTGGGCGGGCCGCGCGACTACCGGCTCGACCGCCTGCGCGCCGCCGGGACCTGGTTCTCGCCGATCGATCCCGACAACGAGGCCGGCTTCGACCGGCTGTGGCGCGAGATGCTGGGCGGCGATCCGGAGGTCGGCGCGACGCTGGAGGTCTATGGCCGCAAGGAACATTGGCCCCGGGCGGCCAGCGGGCTGCTGCGCGCCCACTTCCAGAACCTCTGCGGCGAGGCGCTCGGCCCCTCCGACTACCTGGCCATCGCCGATCGCTTCGACACCGTCTTCGTCGAGCAGCTGCCGAAGCTGCGACCCGAGGACCGCAGCGCCGCCCGCCGCCTGGCGACGCTGATCGACGCCCTTTACGAGGCGCGCACCCGCCTGGTGGTGCTGGCCGCCACCGAGCCGGCGCGGCTCTACCCCGAGGGCGAAGGCTCGTTCGAGTTCGAGCGCGCGGCCTCGCGGCTGGAGGAAATGCGCTCGCAAGCCTGGCTCGAGGCGGTGGAACCCCAGTTCTAACGACCGCCCCGACGGCGGCGCCATTCCAGGGCTTCGTCGGCCCGCGCCATTGCGGCAAGCGCCATCCAGTTGCGGGCGATGCGCTCGAATCTGAGTTTGAACGGACCAGCGGGCGCCCGGTCGGCGCGCGCTGTCCATTCGACGGCTTTGGCTTGGGACTTCACTGAGCTGATCATCTGACGATGTCTCTTGTGGAGACTGAACGCCTCAACACCATCTCCGGTCGCATATCCGACCCAAATAAACTTTACCGAGGCGCGGCGCCGATCGAAGACCCGACCGGCCGCGCGTCAGGGCGACTTCGGCTTGTTGGGCAGGAAGATCGCGCCCTCGGTGGGTGTCGCGCCGGCTTTCAGGCTGGCGATATAGCGCAGTTCGTTCTCGGCCAGCGCGTTGTCCGGGTCCAGCGCCAGCGAGTCTTCATAAGCCCGCTGCGCCTCGTCGAGGCGGTTCAGGGCGGTGAGCGCGTAGCCGCGATTGCGCAGCATCAAAGCGCGATACTTGGCTGGCAGACCGGCGATGGCGAGGCCGCGATCGGCGGCGGCCAGCACGTCGTCCCAGCGGCGCCGGGCGATCAGGGCGACGTTTCGCTCGGCGATCAGCACCGGCGAGTTGGGGCCGGCCAGCAGGCCGAGGTCGAGCACTTCCAGCGCCTGATCGGCTTGGCCGATCTCGTTGTAGTACGACCCAAGGAAGAAGCCGGCGCTGGCGAAGGGATTTCCCTGGCAGGCCACCTTCGGCGCGCCGTGAACGGCCTGGAACACCGCGCAGCCCGGCGACGAGTCGGCGCGGTAGATCATCTGGCCGCCCTCGCTGCGGGTGCGGACGAACGGGTTCGGCATGTCCGCCAGCACTTGGCGCAGCTGCGCCTCGTGAGCCTTGACCGCCAGGATGCCGTGGGCCGCGGCGTCGTCCGCTGCCGCCTGGGTGAGTTCGGCGTCGGCGTCGGGGATGGTCTCGGCGGCCAGGCTGATCTGCGGCATCGCCTGCGCCGCCACCATCTCCGGCGCGACCTGGCCGATGGCCGCCGGCCCGAAACCCAGCGCCGCGCCGAGCGCGAACGCCAGGACAAAGCCTCGTTTGACGCCGGCCATGCACGCCTCCCGCCAAGGTCGGCACTATGGCGAAGCCGCCGTCGCGTTGACACCCCCCGGCTGCGGCTTAAAAGAGCCGCGCTAGCCGCGAGGAGAAGAACTGCATGGCCGACGCCGCGCCGGGCTTGAGGCCGCGCCCGATTTCGCCCTCGGTGACCACCTGGCGCTGGCATGTGACCATGGTCGCCTCGATCATGCACCGCGTCACCGGCGTCGGGCTCTATGGCGGCGCGCTGCTGCTGATGCTCTGGGCGCTGTCGCTGGCCTCAGGGGCTGACGCCTACGCGGTGTTCACCGGTCTTGTCGGCTCGATCCCGGGCAAGGTGGTGCTGATCGGCCTGACGCTGTGCGCCTTCTACCATCTCGGCAACGGCCTTCGGCACCTGGCCTGGGACTCCGGCTACGGCTTCAAGCCAAAGACCGCCGACAGCACCGCCTGGCTGGCAGTCGGCTTCGCGCTGATCGCCACCATCCTGTTCTGGAGCCTGATCGCCATGTCGGGAGCGCTCTGATGGCCGTGATCCGCTCGCCGCTCGGCCGCGCCCGCGGCATGGGGTCGTCCAAGCACGGCGTCGGCCATTTCATCGCCCAGCGGGTGACGGCGGTGGCGCTGATCTTCCTGGTGCTGTGGGCGCTGGCCTCCGGCGTTTCGCTCGCCGGCGACGACTACGACAGCGCGGCGGCCTGGCTGCGCTCGCCGATCAACGCCGGCCTCGCCTGCCTGCTCGCCTTCGCCGCCTTCTGGCACATGCAGCTGGGCATGCGCACCATCATCGAGGACTACTTCGCCCGCCCCGCCACCAAGGCGGTGTGCCTGCTCCTCAACATCTTCCTCTGCTGGGGCGCCGGCGCGCTCACCATATTGTCGATCCTGAAGGTCGCACTTTCGACCAGCGGAGTGAGTGTCTGATGCCGACCTATGAGCTGATCGACCACCAGTTCGACGTGGTGGTGTTGGGCGCCGGCGGCTCGGGCCTGCGGGCCGCGCTGGGGTGCGCCCAAGCGGGGCTGAAGACCGCCTGCATCACCAAGGTGTTCCCGACCCGCTCGCACACGGTGGCGGCTCAGGGCGGGTTCGCCGCCGCCCTCGGCAATATGGGCGAGGACGACTGGCGCTGGCACATGTACGACACCGTCAAGGGGTCAGACTGGTTGGGCGACCAGGACTCGATCGAGTACATGGTCCGCCACGCGCCGGCGGCGGTCTACGAGCTCGAGCACTGGGGCATGCCGTTCTCCCGTACCGACGACGGCAAGATCTACCAACGCGCCTTCGGCGGCATGACCCGCAACTACGGCGAGGCGCCGATCCAGCGCACCTGCGCGGCGGCCGACCGCACCGGCCACGCCATGCTGCACACCATGTACGGCCAGTCGCTGAACCACGACGTGGAGTTCTTCATCGAGTACTTCGCCCTCGACCTGATCATGGACGAGGGAGTCTGCCGCGGCCTCACCGCCTGGAAACTGGACGATGGCACGCTGCACCGCTTCCGCGCGCAAATGACCATCGTCGCCACCGGCGGCTATGGCCGCGTCTACCAGACCTGCACCGGCGCCCACACGCAGACCGGCGACGGCGGCGGCATGGCGCTGCGGGCCGGCCTGCCCCTGCAGGACATGGAGTTCATCCAGTTCCACCCCACGGGAATCTATGGCGCGGGCTGCCTCATCACGGAGGGCGCGAGAGGCGAGGGCGGCTATCTCACCAACTCCGAGGGCGAGCGCTTCATGGAGCGCTATGCGCCGACGGTGAAAGACCTCGCGCCGCGCGACATGGTGAGCCGCGCGATGACCATCGAGATCCGCGAAGGGCGCGGCGTAGGCCCCAAGAAGGACCACATCTTCCTGCACCTCGACCACCTCGATCCGAAGATCCTGCACGAGCGGCTGCCCGGCATCTCAGAAACCGCCAAAATCTTCGCCGGCGTCGACCTGACCAAGGAGCCGATCCCGGTCGCGCCAACCGCGCACTACTACATGGGCGGACTGCAGACGAACTACCACGGCGAAGTGGTGACCAAGGTCGGCGGCGACCCCGACCGCGTGGTTCCGGGGCTGATGGCGGTGGGCGAGGCGGCGTGCGTGTCGGTGCACGGTTCCAACCGGCTGGGCTCCAACTCGCTGCTCGACCTCGTAGTGTTCGGTCGCGCCGCGGGCCTGAAGTGCGGCGATATCCTCAAGGGCGGCGCGACGCAGCCGGAGCCGAAGCCGGTCTGGACCGATGCGCACCTCGCGCGCTTCGACCGCTTCCGCAACGCCTCCGGTGCGACGCCGACGGCGCAGCTGCGCGCCGAGATGCAGGTCGCAATGCAGGAGGACGCGGCCGTGTTTCGCAAGGCGGAGTCGTTGGAATCCGGGGTGGCGCGCCTCGCCGAGGTGCACGCCAAGCGCGCCGACCTCTCGGTCACCGACCGGGGCCTCATCTGGAACACCGACCTCGCCGAGACGCTCGAGCTCGACAACATGATCGCGCAGGCGGTGGTGGCCGTGAGCGGGGCGCTGAACCGCACCGAAAGCCGCGGCGCCCACGCCCGGGAAGACTTCCCGCACCGCGACGACGTGAACTGGGCCAAGCACACGCTGACCTGGCTCGACGACGCCACCGGCGCCGTGCGCATCGACTACCGCCCGGTGCACATGACGCCGATGTCCAACGACATCGCGACCATCCCGCCGAAAGAGCGGGTGTACTGAAAGCTACCGCCTCCGGTCGGCGCTCCGTCACCTACAGCCCCCTCGCTCGGTCCGAAGGCTGACGCCTTCGCTCGCCCTCTCCCCGCGGTGCGGGGCGAGGGATACGGCGTGGCGCGGGCGTTCGTTCGTTACGAAAATTTCATTGGCCGCGGCTTTGGCACCTACGTACTTTGCACCGCAAAGTAATCGTAGACGCAAAGGAACGGCGCATGGCGGACACAACCTCTCCCGCGGATCGGCCGCCGCTGGTGGCCGCCTGGCCGGCGGCCAAGTCGGCGGACTGGGGCGCCAAGGCCATCCTGGTGTGCATCCTCGCGGTGCTGATGGCGATCCCCGGCGTGTTGGTGTTCGGCCTGGTGCTCGATCGCCAGCACCGCGCCGAGACGGTGACGCAGCAGGTTTCGGCGCTTCAGGGCGGGCCGCAGCAGCTGCTGGGGCCGATGCTGATCGCGCCCTATGTCGCGCCCAAGCCGCCCGCGAACGACGCCAACGGCGTGCCGCACCCGCAGCCGCCTGACACCGGCTGGTACGTGGTCTCGCCCGACGAGGGTGCGGTGAACGTCAGCCTGAAGGCCGGCTCGCTCCACCGCGGCATCTTCAACGTGCCGGTCTACGAGGCGCAGGCCGACATCGATGCCAGGTTCTCGCCCCCGCCGCAGAATGTAAACCTCCCGGCCGGTTCGACCGTGAACTGGCAGGCGGCGCGGCTGGTCCTGGGCTTCACCGATCTGCGCGGCGCCAAGAGCGACGTCGCCGGCGTGTTCACCGATCCGGCCGGCAAGACTCCGATCGTGTTCAGCCCCACCACCGGCGTCTCCCTGGGTTCGCCCGGCCAACCACCGCCCGCCACCGACGCCAGCGCGCCAAAACCGACCGCCGCGACCTACGGCCTGGTCACGGCGCCCGGCGCGGCCGTCGTCGCCAGCAAGGGTGGCGCGCTGCACGCGACGCTGCGCTTCACCGGCGCCGAGCGGCTGAGCGTGATGCCGTTCGCCAAGTCGACCCTGGTCAAGGTGGCGGGCGACTGGCCGGCGCCCTCGTTCGACGGCGTCTTCCTGCCCGAGACGCGGCGGCTCGACGCAAAGGGCTTTTCGGCCGCCTGGAGCGTGCCCTTCATCGCCCGCGGGCTCTCCGACCACGGCTCGACCGACGCGCTCTCGCTCGATCAGCTCGGCGCCAAGGATCTCGGCGTCAGTCTGGTCGCCGCCAGCGATCCCTACCAGACCGTAGTGCGGGCGCTGAAGTACGCGGTGATGTTCGTCGGTCTGGTGTTCCTGACCTTCTTCGTGTTCGAGGCGCTCTCAGGCCAGCGCGTGCACGCCGCGCAATACCTGCTGGTCGGCCTGGCGCAGATGGCCTTCTACCTTCTGCTGCTCAGCCTTTCAGAGTACCTCGGCTTCGACGGCGCGTTCGCGATCGCCGCCAGCGCAACGGTGGCGCTGATGGGCCTCTACGCCGGCGCGGCGTTCAGGAGCCGAGGCCGCGGCGCCCAGGCGCTAGTGGTGTTCTCGGCGGTGTACGGGCTGATCTACCTGCTGATGCGGCTGGAGGACTTCGCCCTGCTGGCTGGCTCCATCGCCAGCTTCCTGGGCCTCGCCGGGGCGATGTACCTGACCCGCAACCTCGATTGGTACGGCGGCAAGGCGGCGCCAAAGCCGCCAGCCCCGCAGGCTTTAACTCCCTGATGCCCTGCGCGCCGCAGGCGCGGCAAAGTATGACCGCAGAGGTCTGCGCACTCTGCGGCTACCCTTAACTGCGCCTGCGGCGCGTATTGTGTCCGACGGGGTCCTGCCAGCGGCCGGTGCGTAGACAACCCCCGTCTTGCACACTAGGACCATGCCCAATCCAACGAGGGTCGGGCATGGTCCAGCTGACGCTTCCGAAGAACTCCGTAGTCGGCAAGGGCAAGCGCCATCGCGCGCCGAGCGGCGCCGGCCGGCTGAAGCTGTTCCGGGTCTACCGCTACGATCCCGAGGGGACCGAGAACCCGCGCTGGGACGAGTACGAGGTGAAGGTCGACGAGTGCGGGCCGATGGTGCTCGACGCCCTGATCCACATCAAGAACACCATGGACCCGACCCTGGCCTTCCGCCGCTCGTGCCGCGAGGGCGTCTGCGGCTCCTGCGCGATGAACATCGGCGGGCGCAACACGCTGGCCTGTACCCACGGCTGGGAGGAGGTCCCCGGCGAGGCGGTGCTGGTGGCGCCGCTGCCGAACCAGCCGGTGGTCAAGGACCTGATCCCCGACTTGACGCTGTTCTACGCCCAGTACGCCTCGATCGAGCCCTGGCTGCACACCAAGACCCCCGAGCCGCAGGCCGAGTGGCGCCAGTCGCCGGAAGACCGCGCCAAGCTGGACGGCCTCTACGAGTGCATCCTGTGCGCCTGTTGCTCGACCTCGTGCCCGAGCTACTGGTGGAACGAGGAGCGCTTCCTCGGCCCCGCCACCTTGCTGCACGCCTACCGCTGGATCATCGACAGCCGCGACGAGGCCACCGGCGAGCGGCTGGACGCGCTGGAGGACCCGTTCAAGCTCTACCGCTGCCACACCATCATGAACTGCGCCCAGGTGTGCCCGAAGGGCCTCAATCCCTCCGAGGCGATCGCCGAGGTGAAAAGAATGCTGGTGGAACGGGTCGTCTAAACAACGTTCGGATTGACGTGAGCGGTAAGTTGACGGGGCCGTCATTTTTCTGCATCGCTCCGCGCGATGAATGAGCCGGGCGCAGGCGTGGTGATCGTAGGCGGCGGCCATGCCGGCGGCTCAGCCGCGGCGTTCCTGCGCCAGGACGAATACGAGGGTCCGATCACCATCATCGGCGAGGAGCCGATCGCCCCCTACCAGCGTCCGCCGCTGTCCAAGGCCTGGCTGAAGGGCGAGGCGGACGCCGACTCGCTGGCGCTGCGGCCGGACAGCTTCTACGCCGAGGCGCACATCGCCCTTCGCCTGTCGACCACGGCGATCTCGATCCAGCGCGCGGCCAGGACGGTCACGCTAGAGGGCGGCGAGACGGTTGCTTACGACACGCTGATCCTCGCCACCGGCGCCCGGGCGCGGACGCTCGACCTGCCCGGCGCCGATCTCGAAGGCGTGCAGGTGCTGCGCAGCGCCGCCGACGCCGAGGTGCTGAAGCTGGCGCTGGGTCCGGGCAAGCGGCTGGCGGTGATCGGTGGCGGCTATATCGGCCTGGAGGCGGCGGCGTCGGCCCGCGCCTTGGGGGCAGAGGCGGTGGTGATCGAGGCGCTTCCGCGCATCCTGGCGCGCTCGTCCTGCGAGCTGCTTTCCGACTTCTTCACCGACTACCACAAGGCCCGTGGGGTCACGTTCGAGCTCGGCGCGACGATCGTCGGCTTCGCGGGAGAGCGCGGCCACGTCACCGGCGTGAAGCTGGCCGACGGGCGGGTGATCGCCTGCGACGACGCCGTGGTCGGCATCGGCATCATCCCCAACGACGAACTGGCGCGGGACGCGGGGCTGGAGTGCTCGAACGGCGTCGTGGTCGACCTGGAGGCGCGCAGCGCCGATCCGGCGATCTTCGCCATCGGTGACGTCACCCAGCGCCCGCTGCCGCTCTATGCGCGCTCGCACCGGCTGGAAAGCGTCGCCAACGCCCTGGAGCAGGCCCGCCAGGCCGCCGCCGCCATCGCGGGCCGTCCGGCGCCGCCGCACGAGGTGACCTGGAACTGGTCGGACCAGTACGACATCAAGCTGCAGCTGGCGGGCCTGGCGGTCGACACCGACGATATCCTGGTGCGCGGCGATCCGGCGACGGCGAAGTTCGCCGTGTTCCACCTGAAGGGCTCGGTGATCCGGGCGGTGGAGGCCATCAACGCGCCGGCGGAATTCATGGCCGGGCGTCAATTGATCGGATCGCAGAAGCCCATCGACCGCGCCAAGCTTGCGGACCGGGCGGTTTCCATGAAAGAGGTCGCCGTCAGGTAGGACGGCGTGTCGGGGACGAAATGGCAAAGATCACTTACGTCGAGTTCAACGGCAAAGAGCACGTCGTCGACGTGAAGACCGGCCTTTCGGTGATGGAAGGGGCGGTGAAGAACAACATCCCCGGCATCGATGCCGACTGCGGCGGCGCTTGCGCCTGCGCCACCTGCCACGTCTATGTGGACCAAGCCTGGGTCGACAAGACCGGCAGCCAGTCGGCGATGGAGGAGTCGATGCTCGACTTCGCCGAAAACGTTGAGCCGAACTCGCGCCTCTCGTGCCAGATCAAGGTGACGGACGAGCTCGAGGGCCTGGTCGTGCGGATGCCCCAGAGCCAGCACTGACGTCGAGCGTCGAGCCGGCCGCAGGCAAGTAAGATTTAACGCGGAGGACGCCGAGGAGACGCAGAGGCGCGGAGCTTCTCGGTAGCTCTGCGATCTCAGCGCCTACTCCGCGTCCTCCGCGTTCAAACTTGAGGGCGCCTGCGGCGCGCTCGGAGCTTCCGGGTCAGAACCGCGCTTTCGACGCTATCTTAGCCGCCGCCAGATCTGGGTTTTGCCGAAGAGGGGCAGCAGCACATAGGCGTGCATCACCAGGCTGTTTGGGCCCTGCAACGTCATGTGGCAGTCGTAGGTATTGCCGTTTTCGCGGTTGAACAGCCGCCCGGTCCAGCCGTCGCCGTCGGGGCGGAAGTCGCTCAGCAGCTGCAGGCCGATCCGGGCCGGCGGCGATGCGGCTGGGCCCGGATGCTCCATCGAGTTGTTGGCGAAGACCCGGCTGACCGCGCCACACAGCGCCGCGCCGCACGGGTGAATGGTGACCTCGACATTGCCGCTGGCCGACAGCCAGCGCCCCAGCGGACCCGGCGCGCCGGCCCAGGCAGGCGCAGCGAGCGCCGTCGCGCCCAGAAGGATCAGACCCAGCGCCTTGTTCATGTCGATCGCCTGTGTGTTGAATGCAAGCAGCGATTACATTCGCGACCCGCGACCGGTCAAGCAAAATGTAATCATCGATCACATCAGTTCGGTGACAAAGCCGCCGTGATCGGGCTAGCTCGCCCGATGAGCGGCGCGCGCAAGCCGGACCCAGCCAAGCGGGCCGGCTACCACCATGGACGACTGCGGGAGGCGATGGTCGAGGCCGCCGTCGCGCTGATCGAGGAGGTCGGGCCCTACGCGGTGACCGTGCGCGAGGTCGCCCGCCGCGCCGGGGTGTCGCCGGGCGCGCCGTTCCGGCACTTCCCGACCCGCATGGCGCTGCTCACAGCGGTCGCCGAAGAGGCGATGCAGCGGTTCCAGGCCGAGATCGCCGCCGCGCTAGGGCCCGTCGCTGGGGCCGACGTGCGCACCCGCATGATGACGGTCGCCCGCGCCTACCTGACCTGGGCGATCCGCAATCCCACCCACTTCAAGGTCATCTCCAACCGCGACCTGATCGACTACGCCGGCTCCTCGACGCTGATGGGCATCAACGCCCAGACCCACGCGCTGCTGCACGGCCTGTTCAGCGAAGCCGGCGCCGCCGGCCTGCTGCGCAGCGACGATATCGACGCCCAGGTGCTG
>DATNIH010000261.1:0-7546 GCA_035604515.1 Caulobacteraceae bacterium
AACGGCAGCAACCCGTACAACTGGATCGAGATGGTCCCGCCGAACTAGGCCCTCAGAGTAGAGGACCTGCTCGAGGTCCGCTTTGGGGCGCGACCGCGATGGTCCGCTCTACGGCCGGGTGCATATGTCTGCTATCGACCCACAGCGGACATTCGGGTGTCGCTTGTTTCGCGCTTCGGCCGTTGCCAGGACGAATTGCGCACCCTGCATTGGCCCAGCTTCAGGCGTAGCTGTAGCTCGGCTTCCAGTTCGGGTCGGGATCGGGAATGAGACTGTAGAAGGCCCAGAGCGCGCAGAAGGCGTCGTAGTCGCCGAACTCCGCGTCGGTTAGGCGCAAGATGCTATCTCCCTCGCGACGGAAGATCGAAACGCCGGGGTTCCAGCCTCCCGTCCGCTCGTCGTCCGGGTCGCGATGGCGATAGCCCATGTCCTCGGCGAAGTGGGACGCGCCATAGCTCACGATCGGAAAGCGCCAACCGCGGCTCTCGGCGAAGCGCTTCTGCACCTCGACCGGATTCGGGCTGGCGAGCACGAACGCCGCGAGCGCAGCCAGGTGGTCGTAGACGCCGTTGAAGCCGTCCGCCCACATGGTGCAGGCCGGGCAACCCGCGCCCATGTTGTGGATCAGGATCAGGTCGCGCTTGCCCCCGAACAGCTCGGAGAGGCGCACCGGCCCGTCCCAACCGTCCAGCACATAGTCCTGAACCACCTCGGGTTCGCCCTTGGCCTGGATCGCGCGCATCTCAGCCTGGATCGTTTCGATCTCGGCCCGCTTGGCGTTAAGCGCCGTCATGGTGTCGGCGTATGTCATTGTTTTTCCTCCTCGATGCGCATGAGGTGCTGGGCCAGGGTGTCGAACTGCGCCTGCCAGTATTTTGCGTAGCGGTTGAGCCAGAGCGCCGCTTCGGACAGCGGCTCAGCGTCGAGACTGCAGCGGCTGATCCGGCCCGAGCGCGCCTGGATAACCAGGCCCGCGCGCACCAGCACCTGGATGTGGCGCGACACCGCCTGCAGCGAGATCTGGAACGGCGCGGCGAGCTCGGAGACTAGGAGCGCCTGGCCGTCCAGCCGCTGGAGGATCGCCCGGCGCCCTGGATCGCTCAGCGCGAAAAAGACCGCGTCCAGGCGGTCGGCTTCGGTGTCCGTCGTTTCCACGAGGGCGAGACTCATGACGGTAATCAATCAATGGACTGATTGATAGTCAATAGACATGTTGATTATCTGCCCGTGTCGCGCCCAGGCAATGTACGCTCTCCGGTCGAGAGCCAACGTCCGCTAACGACCCAAACCGGACATTCGTGGGTTCGCACGGGTTCCGAGACTCCCGGAGAGCACGCAGTGTCATCGACATCGCATCCCAGCAGCAGTTAACCTAAGGTCCACAAACTGAGGTTGCAGGCGAGCCTCATCGGCCCGCGAGCGTGTCGCCCCAGCAGCGTTCAGTTCGCGGCGTTGGTCTGCTGGCCGGTTATGACGAAGGATCACAGGGCTTGAAGGCAAAGGCCGAGATCGCTTGCTGGGCGGCGGCATTGGCCGTCGGGTTTGCACTCTCTATCGACATCGATCGCAGTCAGGCGGAAGCCGCGGCCACCCAACCGGCCGCGCGCGCCACCGGCATCCCGCCTATTCCGCCTGCGCAACTCGCCCTATTCCACAAATACGTTGGTCTTCTGCGCCCGGGAGTGAAGTCCTGGATCGAAGGCGAGGCACAGGCCGAACGAGCAAAACCAAGCCTAAATCTTGCGGAGTTATCGGCTGCCATTCATTCGCGCTTTGATCAGCCGCAAGGGTCAGATGCGGCGGCCGGAGCACTGGACGCACTGAGCGAACCGGACGTGGCGGCGCTTTCATTCTTGGTCATCTTGGCGATGGTTCAAGAGGGCGACAGCGACCTTGAACAGAAGACGCTCCAAGCTGACGCCCAGCCGGTTGCCTGCCCCCCGGGTACAACGGCCGCTGACGTCTGCACTGCCAACCTTGTCCTTCAGAATGAATTGGACTCGGAGAATGAGTTGAGTGAGATGACGTCGCTCCAGCTACAGATGCTAATGGACACGCGATCTAAGCTTTTACAGACGGCGTCCGACCTCGAAAAGAGCATGTCAGACACCGACATGGCGATCCTGGGCAACATCAAACAATAGCTGTCCTCCCGAGTTGCCGACACGAACGTCCGCTTACCGGCAACGACCGAAGGTCCGCTTTCGACCCTAAGCAGACGTTGGTTGGGTGCCAGTTACCCGCCGGCCGGCGCTGCTTCTCACATCCCACCTTCCGGGCTGCGTCGCCATGCGAAATACCCATCCAGCACCTCGAGCTGTTCCGGATTTGGCACCGGACGAGCTTGAGGGGTTTGCCTGAAGAGCATGAGCGTCGGATTTGCCACCGCAAAGCACGGCCAGTGCGGCACGCCGGCGCTGTTCGGATCTCCGGTCTTCACGAAGTTGGTCCAATAGCTCCCCATCACCTCCGAGATTGCGCGGTCTTCATCGCGCCACCGGATCGGCAGCTGGTCGAGATGCCCAAACACGAAGGCGATCTCGGAAGCGTGCGGCGCGCCTTTGACCCCGGCGTAGGCGCCGGTGGGTGAGTAAGGCGGTCGCTGGTCGAAGTAGTAGTAGAACACCTTCGACTTGGCGGTCTGCGCCTGGAGTCGCGCCCAGGTCCAGTTGTGCCAGCCAAACGCGGCGTCGCGCGTCAAATCCCGAGCGGCCTGCACGGCGCTCTCGTCCGAATCGGCGGGGTAGGCGTCCAGAAGCTTGTCAGCGAACCGGCCGTAGCGCGCCCTCACAGACGCCTGGTAGCCACTCAAATCTGTCGCTGCGACAAACATGGCCCCCTCGTCGGAATTGATCCCAATGAGGATGGGCGTGTCGCTGTAGGCGCCGCGCTCATAGAGGCGATGCTGGTCATCTGCGATGACCCAGCCGTCGACGATGGGCCAGGCAGTGCCGGGCGGGCCTCGCGCAGCTTCTGACACCTTCTCGGCCGGCAACGCCCGCAACTCAGCGGCCGTCCGAGCGCCGAGCCTCTCCGCCCAGGCAGCGCCCGCCGCTTCTGCGTCTTTGAGACGCTGCGTGTTCTCGCCGGGCAGCGGTGGCGAGCGGGTCGGTCCGAACGAGCCGCCGCTCTGAGAAATCGCCCCGTGGAAAAGGTCCCTCGCGAGCGGCGAAGCGGCGAGCATGCTCACCGAGATCCCGCCGGCGGACTCACCGAAAATCGTCACCCGCTCCGGATCGCCGCCAAACGCCTGGATGTTCTTCTGGACCCATTTCAGCGCGGCGATCTGATCGAGGAGTCCGTAGTTGCCCGAGACGCCGTGCGGGGACTCCTCGCTCAGGCTGAGATGCGCGAGGAAGCCCAGCGGGCCCACGCGATAGGCGATGCTGACAAAGACGACGCCTGTCTTGGCGAAATTCTCGCCGCTGTAGAGAGGCGTCGACGTGTCGCCGAAACTGAACCCGCCCCCATAGATCCAGACCACAACCGGCAGCCTGTCTGTGGCCTCCTTCGCCGGGCTCCAGACATTGAGATAAAGGCAGTCCTCGCTGGACGTCGGCCCGTTGCCGATGGCAGGCGGCGCGAACGTGCCGGCGTCGCGTACGTCTGACCACGCAGCGGCTGCCTCCGGCGGGCGCCAGCGTAGGCCTCCAACCGGCGGCGCGGCGAACGGCACGCCGCGATAGACCGTCAGGTCATCTTCGGCCGTGCCGCGGATGCGGCCTTCGCTCACGCGGATCGGTTTGGGTTCTGTCACCTAGCCGACCACGCGGAGCGAACTGTACGGGGGGCCATCGCTCTCGTTCCTTGCGCTTCGGCAAGTATGGAAGGCACAGGCGCCCTCGTGAAGGTCTGCTTTCCGCCTAGGAGCCGTGGTCCGCTATCGACCCTAAGCAGACAATCAACCGGAGCCGGATAGCCGCCCGCCGGGCTGTCGGACGGGCTCTTCCCCTCCGCCAGGGCGATGCCGTCCAGGAACAGTTTGATGTGCGCGGGAGCGTGAAACACCGACGACGCGAACACCTCGATGGGCTGACCCGAGAGTTCTCCGTAGCGGTGCAGCGCCTCGCGCGCGGCTTCGATCTGTCCTAGGTGGCCGTAGCAGGCGGCGAGGCAAGCGTAGGCGCCCGGAGCGTCGTTGTTCTGGATCATCTCCCTCGAGAGCGCCGCAGCGTCTCCAAAGCGTCGCTGCTGGAAACGCGCCAGGGACATGACGGATATCTGGCTCACCGGGCTGGCCCCATCGGGTCGAGCCGCATCGACATTTCGAGGTCCTCGATCGCGCGGTCGGTCTCACCGGCGCGCATCCATAGCCCGCCGCTGACGCCCCACACCGACGCCGAGCCCGGGCAGATCGCGATGGCCCGGTCGACCAGAGCGAAGGCGGACGCAGGGTCGCGTTCCAGGTCCGATGCGATCAGCGCGGCGCGAATAAGCACGTTGGCGTCGTCGGCGGCGAGCCTCAGGCTGCGATGGGTCATCTCGATCGCCTGGCGCTGATGCGTCTGCGTGTCGTCCGTCCAGCCGTAGCGGTGGATCATGTAGTGACAGCCGGCCGCTAGGGAGAGCGCCAGCGCGTGATCAGGGTCGAGCAGGACGGCGCGCTCCAGAAGATCGAGCGCCTCGAACATCCCGCGTTCGCCGAACGTGAAGTAGAGCGGCAGCGCGCGCAGATAGAGATCGTAGCTGGTCATGTTCTCCGTCGGGCGCGCGAACGCCCGGCGGATCTCGGCCGCCTGCACTGTCGGCTCGATCTTGGCGGTGACGCCGAGCGCCACCTTGTCCTTCAGGTCGAAAACGTCGTCGAGGGTGTCCTCGAAGCGGTCGGTCCACACCTGCGCGCCGTCCGACCCATCGATCAACTGGACCGCGATCCTGACCCGGTTCCCCGCTTTGCGGACACTGCCCTCCAGCACATAGCGCACGCCAAGCTGCTTCGCTGCGTCCTGGGCGCCGAGGGCCTTGCCCTTGAAGGTCAGGGTCGAACTGCTGGCGATGACGAACAGGGACTTGAAGCGGGAGAGGGCGTTGGTGATCTCCGCCACCATGCCGTCGGCGAAGTACTCCTGCTCGGGGTCGCCTGAGAGGTTGGCGAGTGGCATGACGGCGATGGAGGGCTTCGACGGAAGTGGAAGCGGCGGTTCAGCCGCCGCGACCGGGGCAGCTCGCTTCCCACCGATCAGGTCGGCGAGGCTGGCAACCACCTTGCGCCAGCCCGGCACGCTCGAGTCGCCCGTCCAGCCGGCGAGGTCGGCGCACTGGGTCTGGTCGAAAGGCATTGGCAGCCGCGCCCCGTCGACGGTCAGCTGTACGAGCTTGTGCTCCTCGCGCGCCCGGTTAGCCTCGGAGAGCACCCACTCGGACTTCACCGCCTCCGCCGACCAGATGACGAGCGCGACCTTGGCTGCGGTCAGCTGTTCCTCGATGGCGTGTGTATAGGCGTGGTGGGCTAGGAGCTCGTCATCCAGCCAAACGCTGTAGCCTAGCGCTCGTAGAGCTTCGGCGGCGGCGCTGGCCTGCTTCGCCGTCGAGCGGGCGTACGAGATGAAGACGTCAGACATCGGCGTTGTGCGAGGGTGCCAAGGATTCGGCCAGGGCGATCCCTTCCCGCAAGCGGCGAGCTTGCTGGGGGTTCAGCAACATCCGGGTGGCCCAAGGGTGCGAGAGGCCACCTGTGCCGCGCAACTCGGCGATCGTGCGTTGGGCGCTCCTTGCGTCACCCAACTGACCGTAACATGCCGCGAGCACGGGCAGCGTAATCGGGTAGCGCGGCGCGAGCTGATGGCTCTCGGTGAGATATGCGACAGCGTCATGGTCTCGCCCTTGCGCATAGGCGGCGAGACCAAGCCAGGCGAGGTGAAACGGTCGAAGGCTCGTGAGCGGCGCCAGCCGCCGCGCTCTCTCGATATGCTCGATGCCGATGTCGAGCTCGCCCAACCTTACCCGCAACCAGCCGCTGACGAACCATGCGGCGGCGAGACCGGGATCGAGCTCGAGCGCGTGGTCGACCATGCCTTTGAGCATCGTGGGATCACCGTCGAGCTGGCCGAGAACGTCCGCGGCGATGCTCAGCACTTCCGGATCGTTGGGCGAGAGCTGAAGCGCGCGCTGAACGGAGCGGCGCGCTTCACGACGGTGGTGGGCGAGGTCTTCGCGCGGACCGCTCGCCGCCAGCGCCGCGTGGCAGAAACCCGCGAGCGTGTGAGCGCGCGTGAACTCGGGGTCGAGCGCGTTCGCCCTTTCCAGGAGGCGCAGCGCCTCCGCCTGGCGGTCTGGATCCCATGACGACGCGAGGCTTTGGGCGCGCAGATAGAGGTCGTAGCTGCCCATGTTGTCGGTTGGCCGCCGAGCGGCGCGTAGCAGCTCGGCCCTGAAGATCGTCTCGTCGATAGCCGACGCCGCGCCGACCGCCACCCGGTCTTGCAAGGCGAAGACGTCGTCCAGCGTGTCCTCGAACCGCTCGGTCCACATCTGAGTCCCGGAGGCCGCCTCGATCAGGCTCACGGCGATGCGCACGCGCCCCCCGGCCTTGCGGACGCTGCCGTCGAGCAGATAGCGCACGCCGAGCAGCCGGCCGATCTCCTGTGGAGCGAGGACCTTTCCCCTGAGAGGCAAGGTCGATGCGCTGGCGATCACGAAGAGGGATCTCGAGCGCGACAGGACGCCGGTCACCTCCGCCGTCATGCCGTCGGCGAAGTAGTCCTGCTCCGGGTCGCCGGAGAGGTTGGCGAACGGCATGACCGCGATGGAGGGTTTCGAGGGCAGCGCGAGGGCCGGGCCTGGCGCGGCGGCAACGGTCGTCGCGCCAATCAACTCCGCGATGCTAGCGGTCACCTTGAGCCAGCCAGACGCGCTCGCATCGCCCGTCCAACCTGCGAGGCCGGCGCATTGCGTCTGGTCGAACGGCATCGGCAGGCGGGCGCCATCGACGGTGAGCTGGACCAGCTTGTGGTCCTCGCGCGCTCGGTTGGCTTCGGAGAGCACCCACTCGGACTTCACAGCTTCCGCCGACCAGATCACCAGCGCGACCTTGGCCGCGGTCAGCTGCGCCTCGATCGCGTGGGTGTAGGCGTGGTGAGCCAGCAACTCGTCGTCCAGCCAGACGCTGTAGCCGAGCGCCTTGAGCGCCTCCGCAGCCGCCTGGGCCTGCTTCGCCGTCGAGCGGGCGTATGAGATGAAGACGTCTGACATGGGCCGGCAATCCGCCCCCTGGCGGCGGGCGCGACCCTAGCTAGGCTCTGAAGGCAGGGGCAAGGGAAAGGTAGCCGCGCGGTCGGTCGCCGACGCCGCCGGCGCGGACGCAGCGCACGCTTCGACTCATCCTGGACAATCAATCCTCGGCGCGCAGGTCCGCCTCGACACGCTGGAGCAGCCGCCTCCGCGTGGCGGGGGGCGCCGTCCCCATGAGGAGAACGAGGACGCGGATGATCGACACGTAAGGCCGCATCGCTGTCGTCAGCGCCGCGCCGGACATGCCGGCCTGCCGCGCGTATTCGGACTGCATGGACGCATCGACCGCACGCTGCCGCTTCGGATCTCCGAAGCT
>DATNIH010000262.1:0-6276 GCA_035604515.1 Caulobacteraceae bacterium
TCGACCCCGCCGATCTCCGCGCCGATGCGCAAGGTGAGCGGCTTAACCTCCAGGACCTCGTAGCTCATGTTTCACTCCTCTGGCGGGCGCCTGGCGGCCGCGTCGTCCCATGCATCGCCGGCCCCCTTTCTATGTCATCCCGGAGAGCCGCCCAGCGGACTCATCCGGGATCTGCTCGCCGCCGCCGGCGCGAAGTAGATCCCGGATCGGCGCCGCTACGCGGCTTGTCCGGGATGACACAATCTGGGCGGCTGACGACGTCATTCCCTCAGCTCTTGCCGAACGGGTTTTCACCATAGACCGGAACCGAGCGCTTGGCCTGGGCGGCGCCGTCGGCGCGGCCGCAGACCGCCAGGGCCGTCAACGCGTAGATCAGCGCGCTGTCGGCGAGATCCTTCGGGCGGGGCCGCCAGCGTTTGAACCCGGTGGTGATCGCCGGAATGCGCTGCATGTTGAACACGTTGTGGTCGCGCCACATGCTGGAAAACACCGGCGCCGCGCGCTGCACCGGCGCGCCCAGCGTCAGCCGCGTCGCGGCGTCCACGGCCCCCACCAGCGGGGCGACGCGGGCCGCGTCGGCCTCGAAGCCGTGACGCACCACCACCGGCTCGATCTCGACCTCGCCCCAGCCTTCCTGCACGGCCAGCCGCTGCAGCTCGTGCAGGATCTCGCCGGCGTGCTGGCGCGGCGTCAGGCCGACTTCGAGGTAGAGGTTCACCACCTCGGTGCCGGCGCCGAACTCGAACGGAATGCCGCCGCGCACCGCCGCGATCTGCACTTTCGGCACCGCGACGCCGCCGGCGCTCTCGTAGCGATGGGCGATCTCGTAGGCCCGACCCCAGCGGTTCAGGGCGGCGATCACCTTGCCGAGTCGGTAGATCGGGTTGGGGTGTTCGTAGGGGTCCTCCGGCGTGGTGAGCAGAGGCGTGAACACCGCCTCGCCCAACACCTTGATCCGCCACACCGAATAGCCGCAGCCCACCCAGGTCAGGCCGAAGTCGCACCCCTCGGCGGCGATGGCGAAGTCGGGGGCGACGCCGCCGTGGTGGAACAGGTAGTGGGCGCCGATGTCCTTGCCCATGTAGTCGACGCCGCGATGCTCCTCGATCGGCTCGGGGCCGATCTCGCCGGGGCAGGCGGTGAGATAGAGCGCGCCGTCGAGCTCGAAGCCGGCCTGCTTCAGCGCCTTGCCGGCCATCAGGAAGCAGCTCATCGGGCCGCGGTCATTGGCGATCGGATAGCCGTAGAGCATGCCGTCCTCGAGCCAGCATTCCTGCCACTCGCGGTTCTTCAGCGTCGACGGGCGGTACTTGTAGGCGTCGAGGTCCGGTTCCCAGGTCGGCGCCTCGGTGTCGAGGTGGGCGGTGAACAGCAGGTTGCCCCCGCCGCCGATCCCCTGGCCGCCATAGGTGCCGATGATATTCGAGCGATCCGGCGTCGCGCCGATCCGGCGCGGCGAGAAGCCCTCCTTATCGAGCCAGTCGAACACGAAGTCGCCCGCCGCCTTCTCGTGCCCAGCGGGGCTGGGGATGTTGGCGAGCTGGAGCGCCAGCTCGACCAGTTCGGTCTCGTCGATCGCTGCCGCCAGCCGCTCGCGATCGGCGACGTCGACGCCGGCTAGCACCGCCCCACTCAGCTCCGAGAAATCGCCGTCCATGCTCAACTCGCCTCCACCCACGCCGCGGCGACCTCGTCGGCGGTCGTCAGGAACGCGCAGTTCAGCTCCAGGCTCTGCAACGCCCCATCGTGCAACGCCGGATCGTAGGCCGCACAGGCGTCCCGCGCGATGAACACTTGATAGTCGAGGTGGAACGCGTCCCGGACCGTGCAATCGACGCAGCACTCCGTGGTCAGGCCACAGATCACCAGGGTGTCGACCCCCAGGCGTTTCAGCTGGATGTCGAGATCGGTGCGGAAGAAGCCGCTGTAGCGCAGCTTGGGCACGACGACTTCGCCGGGACGCGGCGTCGGCCCGACGAACGCCGCGCCGGCCGTGCCCTCGCGGCAGAGACCGTTCTCCGCGTCCGGATCGCCGCCACGCCGGCGCATGCGCTCGGACCAGGCGGCGGAGTCGGCCTCAGGCGATGTCTGCAGGCCGACAAACACCACCGGCACGCCGTTGGCCCGCGCCGCGGTGACCAGGCGCCCGGCCGCGGCCAGCGCCGCCGGCACGGCGCTCAGGTCGACTACCCCGCCCAGCGCGCCTTCAGGCGAGGCGAAGTCGACCTGCATGTCGATCACCAGGACCGCCGTGCGGCCGGGCGCGATCCAGGCGGCGAGGCCGTCGGAGGGCGCCTGCGCGGCTGCCTGGCCGGCGCGGGGCGCGGCGTCGTTCATGCCGTCGCCATCCGCAGGCCCGGCAGGATGTCGGCGCCGAACATCTTCAGGCCCTCGACATAGTCCGGGAAGATCAGCATCAGCCCGTCGAGCTCGGCGTATTGGACGAACTCTTCGATCTCGTCCGCACAGGTGGCTGGCGAGCCAACCGCCGTCTGGGTCATGAAGGCCCCCTGCTGCTTGGCGACATCACTCAGCCGCTCGGGCGCCAGGCCCCAGCTCTTCAGCATCTCGATCACCGCGCCCATATCGACGCCTTCGCGGTAATGCTCGACCAGCGCCTCGGCCTTGGCGTCGGTCTCGGCGTAGACCACGGTGCACATGGCGTAGGTCTTGATCGACTTGGCGTATTTTTCGGCGACCGCCTTGGCCCGCCGGCTGGCGTTGCGGCGTTCGTCGGCCGTCCGCCCGCCGATGAAGCAGGCGTCGGCCTCGCGCACGGCGAAGTCGAAACCGCGGTCGGACATCCCCGCGCAGATCAGCTCAGGCCTGGGACGCGACAGTGGCTTGGGGTTGGATTCGCAGTCCTTGAACTGGAAGAACTTGCCCTCGTAGCTGACGCTGGGCTCGCTCCACAGCCGCTTGATCAGCATCGTCCACTCTTCGGCGAGCGTGTAGCGATCGTCGTGGCTCAGGTTGTCGTCCCACGCCCCCATCTGGTCGAACTCGCCGCGGTAAGCGCCGGCGACGATGTTGAGGCCCGCGCGGCCGCCGGAGATGTGGTCGAGCGTGGTGATCATCTTGGCCGCCACCGCCGGGTTCTGCAGCAGCGGATGGATTGTGGCCCAGAGCTTCACCCGTTTCGTTGCAGGGGCGATGCCGGCCATCATGGTCAGCGACTCCATCTGGGTGCCCCAGTGGTTGGTCACCCCGCCGAAACCGCGCCACTTGCCCATCGACATGACGAAATCCATGCCGACCTCGTCGGCCGTGACCGCGGCCGCCAGGTTCTGCTTCCACAGCCCGTCCAGCGGCGGCGTCGTCGAGGAAATGATCCAGCCGCCGTTGGCGACCGGAAGGAAGACGCCGTATTCGTGCCTGTTCTCTCCCATGGGTGCGCTCCTCCTAGACGGAGTCCGGGGCCAGGCGGCCGGCGGGTTCCGGACTTGCGCCGCCGAGCGAAGGTCGGGGCCGCGGCGGCCGCATGAACAGCACGGCGACCAGTATCAGGCCGATGACGCCGGCGAAAAGCTGGAAGGTCGTGACGAAGCTGCCGGTCAGGTCGCGCAGTCCGCCGCCGATGGTGGGGCCCAGCGCCGAGACCGCGCCGATCAGGCAGGTGACGGCGAAGATCTCCAGATTGTGCCGGCGGCCGTAGTAGTTGAGCAGCAGCACGGTGACCGCCAGCAGCGTCAGACCGAAGCCGAGGCCGCTGCCAACGGCGTAGAGCAGCATCATCGGATAGTCGTTGGCGACGCTGAGCGCTGCAGAGCCGACGATCAGCCCGACCAGCGCGAACATCAGCAGGTAGCGCGGGTCGATGAGGTCGCCGATCAGGCCGCCGAGGGTGCGTCCGGCCATCTGCATCAGCGCCTCGATGCTGAGCATGGTCCCAGCCACCGTGGCGGTGACGCCGCGCTGGGTGAGGTGGGCCACCGAGACGCTGGCGACGGTCACCCCGATCAGCAGGTGGCCGAAGTAGGCCGCCAGCAGGATGTAGAACTGCGGCGTGCGGAAGGCGTCGCGCGGCGTCCAGTCCGTCAGCGTGCGATAGACCTTTGAGCGTCCGTCATGGGCGGTCTCATCGGCGAGTTCGGCGTCGGTGCGGGCGGAATCGCGGACGAGTTGGGCCGGCCCACCGACCACCAGGGCGCAGAGCGCGCCGACCGCGATCGCGCCGATCATCTGCGTCAGCCAGAACACCCGCCAGTGGTCGTGCGCAACGTGCATCACCGCGAACACCACGAACGGCCCGGCGACCCCGCCAAGCGCCGCCGAAGTGAAGTAAATCCCAAACGGCATCGCGCGGTGCTTGAACACCGCCGCGAGCACGTGCGTGCCGGGGATCAGCGCCATCATCTGGTAGCCGACGCCGCAACAGGCCGCTCCGATGAAATACAGCGCCACGCCGTGGGTCTCGGCCAGACACAGGAAGCCCAGCGCCATCACCGCCGTGCCGCAGAGCAGCGTGATCTGCACGCCGACCCTGCGGATCAGATATTGCGGCAGCATCGACGAGGCGCCGGTCGCCGCGCCCAGCAGGGTGAAACCGAACCCGGCCTCGGTCCAGCTCCAGCCTTCTTCCTTGACCATGTTCGGCAGCACGACGCCCAGGGCGTTGTAGGTGCCGGCGGTGATCAGAAACAGCACCGCGCTGAACGCGCCAACCAACAGCCACGGTCGCCACTCGAACTTCGGCATTGAACGACCTTTCCGGACATTTCGCCTTGGCGAGACGCCCGCGTTGAATACTAGAACTTCAGAAGCGACCCTTCAAAGTGACGAAGAATTCCCGGCCAACGCCCGGCAGCACACCCATGTTCACGTAGGTGTCCGCATCGGGTGTGAAGTAGAGCTTGTTGAACAGATTATCGATGTTCAGGTCGACCTCGAAGTTCTTGTACTGATAGAACGCCGACATGTTGACGAGGTAGTACGCCGGATAGATCACCGCGTTGGGCACGGTGCCGGACGTGAACGACGTATGCTGCACGCCGGCGGTCAGGCCGACCTTGCCCCAGTCATAGCTGTCGGACACGTAGTTGCCGTAGAGGCTCGCCACCCCGTGCGGGATCGCCATGTACTCGTAGCTGCCGGAGCGGCCGGGGATCGAGCTGAAGTTGAAGGTGATGAACTGGCCGCCGTAGGTGTTGGTGAGGCAGGTGATGTTGTTACCGCAGACCGTGGCGGCCGGCAGGTAGGCGAACGACTTGTCGGGGCCCTGCACGGTGGTGTGCTGCATGTTCCCGGCGAAGGTGAAGCTGAAGTTCTGGGTGGCGACCCAACGGATCTCCAGCTCTGTGCCCGACCCGATCGTGTTGACGACGTTGGCGGGCACGCCGGTTCCGCCGCCCTGAAGCTGCGGCCGGGTCTGGTGGTAGTAGTCCAGCGAGCCCACCAGGGTTCCATTCAGCTCCTGGAACTTCACCCCGGCTTCCTCGAGCGTGGAATACTGCACCCAGCCGCCATTCTGGAGCAGGTTGGTGGTGATGTCGCTGATCTGGTCGAACTCCAGGGCGGCGGTGTGGGCGTAGGTGGCGTATGGCATCAGCCCCCAGCCCAGCTTGTAGGTGCCGCTGACGGTGTAGGTCGGCTCGGTCTTCGACACGCTGAGCGGGGTGTGGTCCGGCGTCGCGCCCAGATAGTCGAAATCCAGGATGCCAGTGTCGACGCTGTTGACCTTGTACTCGTCGAGCCGGCCGCCGAGGATCACGTCGAGCTTCTTCTGGAAGCTGAGGTCGGTGGTGAAGAACTCGCCGGTGTCGAACCACGTGGTGTGCACATCGGTCTCCCAGCCCATGCAGTTGAGGCCCCCAAACGCCCCCTCGTCGTTGGTGTCGCCGATGGTGAAGGGGTTGCACAGGCTGTCGGTCGGCGTCGCGCCCACCGTCAGGTCCCGGCGGTCCAGCGCGATCAGGCCGCTGTCGAACGATTCCATGTTGCGGCTGTAGTCGTAGCGCTCCGAGACGCCGACGATGGTGTCGGCCGAGACCGCGTCGTCGGGGCTCGACAGCTTGAAGTCATAGCTCGCCCGGCCTTCGATGGCCGTGCCGCGGGCCCACGCCGGGAAGCCGTAACTGACGTAACGCTTGTTCTCGAGCGAGTTGTAGAACGCCTCTAGCTTGAAGGTGCTGTCGGCCCACGGCAGGCTCTTGCTGAGCCCGACATAGGCGGTCGGCGTCGAGGTCTGCGAGAAGTCCTGGCTGCTGACGTAGACGTCGTGCGGGCTGAGCTTGGCCGTGCCGACGCCGGTGTCGAGCGGGAAGTTGGATAGCGGCG
>DATNIH010000263.1:0-27955 GCA_035604515.1 Caulobacteraceae bacterium
GCTGGTCGCCGCCAGCCGGCGCAACATGGCCGACCGCAAGGCGACGGTCGAGATGGACGGCGGCGACCTCGTGATCGAGTGGCGGCGCGAGGACGACCACGTGCTGATGACCGGGCCGATCGAGGTCGAGTTCACGGGCAATCTTCCGGGCTATCCGTCATGACCCACCCCGCCATCCAGCCCGGCCGCGTGGCGGTGATCACCGGCGGCGCGAGCGGCATCGGCCTGGCTGCGGCGAAGGCGTTCGCCAGCCTCGGCATGAGCCTGGTGCTGGTCGACCTGCACGACGACGCCATCGAGGCGGCCGTTCGCGAGATCGCCGACAGCGTCGGGCCGCATCACGAGCCGGCGCTGATGATGAAGCGGGTCGCCGGCGACGTCGCCCAGGCCTCGACGCTGGAGCGGGCGAAGCAGGCGGCGGCCGAGATCGGCGACGTGGCGATCCTGATGAACAATGCCGGCGTCGGTGGCGGCGGCAACGCGATCGAGAACCCCGACCGCTGGCGGCGCGTGCTCGAGACCAACCTGTTCGGCGTGATCAACGGCTGCCAGGCGTTCGGTCAGGCGATGATCGATGCGGGTGTGCCGGCGGCGATCATCAACACCGGCTCCAAGCAGGGCATCACCGCCCCGCCGGGGGATACCGCGTACAACGTCTCCAAGGCGGCGATCAAAACCCTGACCGAGGGCCTGCAGCACACGCTGCGCAACATCGCCGGCTGCCATGTCAGCGCCCACCTGCTGGTGCCGGGCTCCACCTTCACCGGCATGACCCGCCGGCGCCTGACCGAGAAGCCGCCAGGCGCTTGGACGCCCGAGCAGGTGGTCGACTTCATGCTGGCGGGGATGGACGCGGGCGACTTCTACATCATCTGCCCCGATAACGAAGTCACGCGGGCGATGGACAACGCCCGCATGACCTGGGCGATGCAGGACCTCACCCTGAACCGCCCGCCGCTGTCGCGCTGGCACCCCGACTACGCCCACGCCTTTGCCGAATTCCTCGCCAAGGAGACCGGCGGTGGCTGACGGCGGACTCGACGTCGTCACCTTCGGCTGCCGCCTCAACGCCTATGAGTCCGAGCAGGTCCGCGCTCAGGCCGCGGCGGACGGGATCGGCGATGCGGTGGTGTTCAACACCTGCGCGGTCACCGCCGAGGCCGTGCGCCAGGCGCGCCAGGCCATCCGCAGGGCGCGGCGCGAGCGGCCGGCCGCGCGCCTGGTGGTCACCGGCTGCGCCGCCCAGATCGACCCGGGCTCGTTCGCGGCGATGCCCGAGGTCGACCTGGTGCTGGGCAATGCAGAGAAGTCGGAGCCCGGCGCACTGGCGACCGCCGCGCGACAAAGCGTCGGCGACATCATGCAGCTGCGCGGGAGTCCGACCCGTCCGGTTGGCGGCCTGACCGAGCGCGCCCGCGCCTATGTCGAGGTGCAGAACGGCTGCGACCATCGCTGCACCTTCTGCATCATTCCGTTCGGCCGCGGCAACTCGCGCTCGGTCCCGGCCGAGCGGGTCGTCGCCGAGGTCCGCAGCCTCGCCAGGGCCGGCTATGCCGAGGTGGTGCTGACCGGGGTCGACCTGACCAGTTGGGGCGCCGAGTTCCCGGAGGCGCCGTCGCTTGGCGCCCTGGTGCGGCGGATCCTGGCCGAGGTCCCTGAGCTGCCGCGGCTGCGCCTCTCCTCGATCGACGCGGCGGAGATCGACGCCGAGCTGATGGCCTGCCTCGCCGACGAGCCCCGGCTTTGCCCGCACCTGCACCTGTCGCTGCAGTCGGGCGACGACCTGATCCTGAAGCGGATGAAGCGCCGGCACTCGACGGCCGACGCGCTGGGGCTGATCGCGGCGGTGCGCCGCGCGCGGCCAGACACGGCCTTCGGCGCCGACTTCATCGCCGGCTTCCCGACCGAAACTGACGCCGCGTTCAAAAACACCCTGGATTTCGTCGACGCCGCCGGCCTCGCCTACCTGCACGTGTTCCCCTACAGCCCCCGCCCCGGCACGCCGGCGGCGCGGATGCCGCCGGTGACGCGTGACGTGGTCAAGCAGCGTGCGGCGCGGCTGCGGGCGGCCGGCGGCGCTGCGCTTGTTCGTCACCTCGATCGCCAGGTCGGGCGGCGCGTCGACGCGCTGGTCGAGCGCGAGGGCCGGGCCCGGGCGGCCGATTTCACCGAGATCGCCTTCGCCGGCGAGGCGGCGGTCGGGCGGTTGGCCCCGCTTGAGATCACCGGCCATGACGGCCGCCGCGCGCTCGGAGTCCTGGCTTGAGCGGCCCGCCATTCACCGGCGGCTGTCAGTGCGGCGCAGTGCGCTTCCGCATCGACGCGGCGCCGCGCCACGCCAGCCTTTGCCATTGCCGCATGTGCCAGAAGGCCACCGGCGGGCTGTTCGGTCCCTACGCCAGCTTCCCCGCCGCCGCGCTCACCTGGACCCGCGGTCGGCGGAAGACCTTCCAAAGCTCGAACTTCATCTCGCGCGGCTTTTGCGGCGACTGCGGCACGCCGCTGACGTTCGAAGCCGCGTCGGGAGACGGCGACCACATCGCCCTCACGATCGGCGCCTTCGACGACCCCTCCGCACTGCCGCCGCAACGCCAGATCATGGTCGCCGAGCGGATCGCGTGGGTCGATGGGTTGGCCGACGTGCCAGGGCGCACGCCCGAGGCTGAGGCCGCCAGCGCCGCCAGATATCCGCCGGTCGTCTCGCGCCAGCACCCTGACCACGACACCGAGACCTGGCCCCCGCTTTAGGGCGTCTCGCGTAACTGCGTCATTTTGACAGGTTTGCTTAACTTGATGCGAATGACTGCGCCGTAGTCTGGACGCGACCGCGCCACCACCGAGAGCCGCTCATGTCGACGCCCGGGACGGAAACCATCGACGCGCCAATAGACGTCGACGCCGAGACCGGTGGCTTCGACCTGCGGCGCGTGATCGAGCTCGACGCTCAGTCGCTGCTCGGGCGGGTGGGGTTCGCCGGAATCTTCGCCGTCGTGTCCCTGGTGGTAATGCCCTGGCAGCTGCCGGCCGGCTGGATCGCCTTCATCCTCGCCTACGAGCTGTTCGGTCTGCGCGTGATCACGCCGTGGCTGCGCTCGCTGCCTGAACAGGCGGCGCTTTCGGCCTTCGCGTGGAACAGCGCCTTCGGCTCGATCGTGTTCGGCATCCCCGCGCTGGCCGGCCTCGCCATCGGATCACCCATGGGCATCGCCCTTGGGGCGACCTGGCTCAGCGGCAGTTTCATGAACCAGTTCATCTACTACGGCGAGAACCGGCGCATCCTGCTGAGCTGCATCATCCCGGCTGTCGCCATCGCGATCGTTGGCCCGATGCTGACGCATGGCCCGACCCTCTCCGCCTTCGTCATCAGCGGGCTGATCCTGACCGCACTGGTCGCCGCCCGCAGCTTCTCGCTCGATCACCAGGTGCTGCTGAAGCGGCTCGGCGAGCGGCAGTCAAAGCTGGCCGAAGTAGAACGCAAGCTCGCCATCGCCGTCGAGGCCTCGGGCGACGGCATGTTCGAGATCGACCTGATCGGCCCCGCCTTCCGGGTGAGCGCCGGGTGGGCCGCGATGTTGGGCTACGATCCGGCGCAGGTGGACGATCAGGCCCCCTTGGACTTCGTCCATCCGGACGATCGGCCGATGGTCGAGCACCAGTACGCCGTCCACTTCCGGGGCGAGACCCCATACGCCAGCGCCGAGCTGCGGATGCTGTGCCGCGATGGCAGCTCCAAATGGATTCTGTCGCGCGCGCGTCTCATCTCTCGCACGCCAGATGGCCGACCCTGGCGCATCATCGGCACCACCATCGACATCTCCGCCCGCAAGGCGCTCGAGTTCCAGCTGGGTCACGCCCGCGACGTCGCCGAGCGGGCCAACGAGGCCAAGAGCACGTTCGTGGCCAATATGAGCCACGAGATACGCACCCCGTTGAACGGCGTCATCGGCGTCGCCGGCGTGCTGGCGCGCACCCAGCTCAACGGCGAACAGCGCGACATGGTCGAGCTGGTGCAATCCTCGGCCAAGGTGCTCGAGCGCCTGCTGTCGGACGTGCTCGACCAGTCCAAGCTGGAGGCTGGCGATTTCGCGCTGCAAGTGGCGCCGTTCGACCTGCGCGACACCATCGAAGACGCCGCCGAGCTGATGCGGGCCCGGGCCGAGGAAAAGGGGCTGTCGTTCGCCCTGAGCTTCGACGAACTGTCGGATGGGCAGTTCCGCGGCGACGCCGTGCGCATCCGCCAGGTGGTGTCCAACCTCGCCGCCAACGCGATCAAGTTCACCGAGCGTGGCGAGGTGCGGATCGAGGTCACGGCCAAGGCCGCCGATCAACCGTCCGCGCCGACGCGCGTGACGGTCACGGTCAGCGACACCGGCATCGGCTTCGACGCCGAGACCGCGCAGCGGCTGTTCGCCCGCTTCGTCCAGGCCGACGGCTCGATCTCGCGGCGGTTTGGCGGCACCGGCCTCGGGCTCGCCATTTCCAAGGCGCTGGCCGAGCGCATGGGCGGCCAGATCGACGCGCAGTCCGAGCCGGGCGTCGGGAGCCGCTTTACCGTCGAGCTGCCACTCGAGCGGTCGATGCCGCTGGCGGACTACAATGCGAGCCTCGACGAGGCGCGCGGCGAGGCCGCCGATGACGCGGATGCGGGGATCGCGCTGGCCGGTCTGCGCATCCTGGTGGCGGAAGACCATCCCACCAACCGGCGGGTGATCGAGCTGATCCTGGGTCCGCTTGGGGTCAGTCTGACCATGGCCGAGGACGGCCAGGAGGCGGTGGATGCGTTCGCCCCAGGGGTGTTCGACCTGGTGCTGATGGACATGCAGATGCCGCGCATGGACGGGCTGGCCGCCACGCGCGAGATCCGGCGGCGGGAGCGCGAGGTCGGCGTGGCGCCGACGCCGATCGCCATGCTGACCGCCAACGCCATGGAAGAGCATCGGCAGATGGCCTTCGCCGCCGGCGCCGACCATCACATCTCCAAGCCGTTCACCCCCGACAGCCTGTTCGCCGGCGTGGCGCAGGCCTTGGCGCTCGGCCGCGCCGACGCGTCGCTCGAGTCGTCCGCGAGTGTCGCCTGAGAGCGAGCAGTCAGTAGACCGGGCGCAGCTCCACGCGGCGGTTGAAGGCGCGGCCGGCTTCGCAGTCGCGCTCCACCAGGTAGTGGTAGTTGCCGAGCACGAAGGCGATGTTGATCCGGCCTTTCGGAACGCCGGCCGCCTGCAAGCGGGCCGACGCGGCACGCACCCGGGCGCCGCAGAGCCGGACGCTCTCGGCCTCGCCGCAGGGATCGTCGCCGAAGCCGTCGATGCTGACCGCGAGGTCCTTGCCCAGCAGCAGCCTGGCCAGTTCGTCCAGCTGGGCGGCCGCTTCCGCCGTCAGGACCGCCTCGTTCTGTGGGAAGTGGATGCGCCAGATCACCTTGGCGCCGTCGGACACGAAACGGCGCAGCTCCCACTCGCAGTGATGGAACACGGCGTTCCAGATCCCGCCGGCCCAAGCCTCGGTCTCGTCCTGCGGCGCGCCGGCGAGATGCCGGCCGAGCCGGCCCAGCCAGCCGTGGAAGCCGGCCAGTCCCATCGGACTCCAGCCCTCGGGCGGCCGCTTGAGGTCGACGGTCAGCCGGCAGCCGGCGCCCTGCGGCGCCAGTTCGAAGCGGAACAGGCCGCCTAGGTTCAACAGATGCGGTGGTTCGAACTCGGTCACGCGGATCTGGAGCTCACGGCCGGGGTCGAACACGCCGAGACCGCCCAGCCGGGCTTCGAACGATTTGCACGGCCAGAGCCACACGCCGAGTTGCGCCGGGTCTGTCAGCGCCCCCCAAACCAGCGCCGGCGGGTGCGGGTAGTCGCGGACGAACCGCATGGTGTCCCGATCGATGAAGCCGCCCAACTGAAGGTCGCCCGGATATCGGGCGGGCAGGTTCACTGCGGTCATGGTCTCAGCCATCGTTTCCCTCCCAGTCCGCCGCTTGCCTGCTTGCGAGATCGTCGAGGTGGCGGCCTAGCGCGTCGAGACGCGCGTTCCAGATCCGCCGGCACTCGCCGACCCAGCGGTCGACCTCATCCAGTCCGTCGGTGTCGAGGCTGTAGACTCGCCGCTGCGCCTCGCCGCGCACCCTGACCAGCCGCGAGCGGCGCAACACCGACAGGTGCCGCGACACGGCCGGCCGCGAAATCGGGAAGCGCGAGGCGATATCGCCCGCCGTCAGGTCGCGCGCCGACAGCAACTGGACGATCTCGGCGCGGACAGGGTCGGCCAGGGCGGTGAAGGCTTCCATGTACGTTATGTAGCACCACAGTTACGTAACGTGCAAGCTACGCAAGGTGCGGTGTTACGCGGCTGGCCCCCGGGGTGCGACCCCAGTAGAAGGCGATGATGAACGAACCCAAGAAAGGCTGGCTGCAGCGGCTTTCGGACGGCCTCTCGCGCACCTCGCGCCAGATGGGCGAGCAGGTCGGCGTGCTGACGCGCCGCCCGCTCGACCAGGCCCAGCTGGACGAGCTCGAGGAGATGCTGATCGAGGCCGACCTCGGCCCCAAGGCGGCCGGCAGGATCGCCGCGGCGTTCGGCGAGCAGCGCTTCGGCAAGCAGGTCGACGAAACCGAGATCAGGGAGGCGCTGGCCGCCGCCGTCGCCGCGGAGCTCACGCCGCGCCAGGGCCGCTTCGATCCGCTATCGGGCCCGCGGCCGTTCGTCGTGTTGTTCGTGGGCGTCAACGGCTCGGGCAAGACCACCACGCTTGGCAAGATCGCCGCCGATCTGAAGGCGCGCGGCGCCAGGGTGCTGATCGCGGCAGGCGACACCTTCCGCGCGGCGGCCACCGAACAGCTTGCCGTCTGGGCCGAACGTGCGGACGCCGCCTTCGTCAGCGCACCCACCGGCGCCGACGCCGCCGGTCTGGCCTTCGACGCCTACGCCAGGGCCAAGGCCGAGGGCTTCGACGTGCTGCTGATCGACACGGCCGGGCGACTGCAGAACAAGCAGGATCTGATGGATGAGCTGACCAAGATGGTCCGAGTGCTGCGCAAGATTGATCCGGATGCGCCGCATGAGGTGCTCCTGGTGCTGGACGCCACCGTCGGCCGCAACGCCGTCGCCCAGGAGAACGTTTTCGGCAACATGATCGGCGTCACCGGCATCGTCATGACCAAGCTCGACGGCACCGCCCGAGGCGGCGTGCTGGTGCCCGTCGCCCAGGCCTCGGACTCCCCGATCAAGCTGATCGGCGTCGGCGAGGGCATCGATGACCTGCAGCCGTTCGACGCGCGCGCCTTCTCGCGCTCGTTGGTCGGGCTGGACGCCTGAGTGATGGCCGCGCGCCGCTCTTCATCCGTACTGGTGCACCTGGCCAACGCCGCGCCGACCGTCGGCTTCCTGGCCGCCCTGCTGATCACCCACGACTTCCCCAAGGCGAGCTGGGTGATGGTGGCGCTCGCGGCCCTTGCGCTGGCGCTCAGCCTAATCCTCGAGCGCCGCATCGCGCCGATCCCGGCCTTCTCCGGCGTGATGGCGCTGGTGTTCGGCGGCCTTTCGATCGCGCTGCATCGCAACGATCTGCTGCAGATGAAGATGAGCATCGTCGACGGGACCCTCGGCGCGGCGCTGTTCGGCGGCCTGGCGTTGCGCAAGAACCCGCTGAAGCTGCTGCTCGGCGGGGCGATGAGCCTGCCCGACGCCGCCTGGCGGGTGCTGACGATCCGCTACGGCCTGTTCTTTTGGGCTTCCGCCATCGCCAACGAGATCATCCGGCGCACCCAGACAGCCGAGGTCTGGGCGACATTCAGAGTGGTGGCGATCGTTGCGGCGGTGGTGTTTGGCGCCGCGCAGTTCCCGTTGCTGCGCAAGTACTGGCACGAGCCCGGTCCCGGCGAAGCGCCCGAGCCGCCCGAGCCGGGATTCTGAGCGTGCGGCATTGACGTCTACGGACGGTCTGTCGTGAAATTGACGCAACTGTCGGGTACAGGGCGATGACGGTCTGTCGCGGCAAGGGGGCGTCATGGCCAAGAAACAGAAGAGTCCCGACGGCGGCCTGTCGCAGTCGGTGACGCATCTGCTGCATCGCGTCCTCCAGTTGGCGCTGGATTATCACGCCGAGGCCTCGGGGCCGGTTGGCCTGACCCAGCGCCAGTACACGGTGCTGGCGGCCGCCGGCGCCGCCGACGGCGTCTCGCAAAGCGACCTGGTGCGCGCCACCGGCATCGATCGCTCAACCCTCGCCGACCTGGTCGCGCGGATGATCTCCAAGGGCCTCCTGGAGCGCGAGCGCTCCGCCACCGACGCCCGCGCCAACACCGTGCGGGTCAGCGAGGCCGGCAAGCTGGCGCTGGCCGAAGGCGGCAAGCCGGCCGCCCGCTCGGACGAGCGCCTGCTCGACCTGCTGCCGCCGAAGAAGCGCGAGTCGTTCGTCAAGACGCTGACGACGCTGGCGGCCGCCGCGGACGCGACCGCCGCGCCGGCCAAGACCGCCACTGCGCCGAAGGCTGAGAAGGCGAAGACCAAGCCGGCCAAGGCCGCATCGCCGAAGGGCGCGCCCAAGAAGAAGGGCAAGAAGGCCAAGAAGCAGGCGAAAGCGGCCGCTTAGGGCTCCCGCGACAGCGCCGCGATGAAATCGGCAGGCGGCGCGCCTTCGTCCCAGGTGGGCAGGCCGTCGGGAATGACGATCCCCGCCATCTTCCGCTTGGTCCAGATGTGGGCGACGATCTGGAGTTCGTCACTGCGGTCGAGCGTGCCGGCGCGGACGCCGGCCGCGCCTGGCCGCGCGCTGTTGGTGTTGTAGACGCGCGTGAAGCAGGTCGGGCACGCCCGCTGACGGGATATCCGCTCGCCGTCGGCGGATGTCAGCTCGAACAGCGCCGGATCGCCCGTGACCTGGAGCTGATCTTCGGCCACGAAGAGATTCAGGCTGAAGGCGCTGCCTGACCAGGTCTGGCAGTCGCGGCAATGGCAGGCGTAGACGTTGGGCAGCCGGTCCACCTGGACCTTGTAGCGGACGCGACCGCAGCGGCAGCCGCCTTCTATGGTGTCGCTCATGGCGGCGACCTACATCGCCTTTCCGCGGCAGGCCAGCGCGGCTTTGGCTCAGACCAGGATGTCGACGATCGAACCGGGCGGCGGGAGCCGGTCGCTCGCCCGCGCGTCGGTGGCGGCGACGCTGCGCACGGCCTGGGCGGCGTTGGCCTTGGGGGCGGCGTCGTCGCGCGCCGCCTGCGCCATGGTCGGGTTCGGCCTGCCGGCGAGCGCCGCCTCGAAGAAGGCCTTCTGCGCCGTAGCGCGCGCGTCGTTGCGGCCGGGCTGAATGTTGCCTGGGGCCGGAGGCCAGACTTGCGGACGGACTTCTGGTCGGACTGGGAGCGCCATGTCCTCTTCAACGCCTCAAATCGAACATGGTTAACGCTACGCAGCGTCGCCGGTTATGGTCAATGAGGTGTTAACCTGAGGGATCGGGCGGCTTAGGACGAGGCTTTGCTCAGCAACGCCTCGGCGTCGGCAGGCGTCAGCGGCTGCGCCTCCTTGTCCAGGATGCGTCCCTTGGCGTCGACCAGATAGGTCTCCGGCACGCCGGTGACGCCGAAGTCGATGCCCGCGACGCCCTGCTGGTCGACGAAGATAGTCTGGTAGGGATCGCCGTAACGGGCCAGGAACGCGCGGGTCTTGACCGGATCGTCCTTCCACGCGACGCCGACGATCTTGACGCCTTCGGCCTTCAGCGCGGCCAGGGTTGGGGCCTCGGCGGCGCAGGGCACGCACCAGGAGGCGAAGAAGTTGACCAGCGTCGTGCCCTTCAGCGCCGTGTGCAGCGGCGCGGGCGGCGCGCCGTCGAGGCCGGGCAGGGCGTCGTTCGGGGCGATCGAGCCGACCGTGGCCCTGGGGATCACCTGCGGATTGTGGTGCAGCGCATAGGCGCCGAAGACGATCACCAGCGCCGCGAAGACCATGATCGGGGTGAGCGCGATCAGCCGCCTCATGGTCGGCTGTCCTCTTCCAGCCGCTCGGCCTGGCGTCGCCAGCGCCCGGCGCGCAGGAGCGTGTCGATCACCATCCAGGCGAACACCAAGGCGGTGACGCCATAGGCCGGCCAGACGAAGGCGGCGTACTTGTCATGCAGGCTCACCGGCCGGCCGCCTGTACCGCGGCGACCTGGGCGCGACGCCGCCAGATCTCGGCGCGGGTCCGCGCCAGCCACAGCGACCCGAACGCGGCGAGGTAGCCGAGGCTCATCAGGCCCAGTGGAATCAGGAACACGGTGGCGATCGCCGGCCCGCCGGGGCGGAAGATCGACTCGCCCTGGTGCAGGCTGTTCCACCAGTCGACCGAGAAATAGATGATCGGCAGGTTGATCAGGCCGACCAGGGCCAAGATCGCCGCCGCGCGGGCGGCCCTGGCTTCATCGTCGATCGCCGAGCGCAGCGCCATATAGCCGAGGAACAGCAGGAACAGCACCAGCACCGAGGTCAGCCGCGCGTCCCACACCCACCAGGCGCCCCACATCGGCCGGCCCCAGAGCGAGCCGGTGACCAGCGCCAGCAGGGTGAAAGCCGCGCCCAGCGGCGCGGCGGCGCGGGCCGCGGCGTCGGCCAGGGCGTGACGGAACACCAGCGAGAAGAAGCTGGCGCCGCCCAGGCAGGCGTAGACGAACATCGCGCTCTGCGCCGCCGGCACGTGGATGAACATGATGCGGACGGTCGTGCCCTGCTGGTAGTCCGGCGGCGCGGCGAAGCCGAGCCACAGCGCCGGCGCGATCAGCAACAGGGCGACGACGCCCAACAGGGGCGCGGCCCACCTGGAGAAGCCCATGAACCGGTGCGGATTGGCCAGCGCCGCGAACATGGACCGGGATTAAAGGCCTGGACGGCAGGGGGCAAGCCATCCAGGCCGGGCTCACGGTCGATCAGCCCGGAGGCTGACCGCCCGGTCCCATGGGGTGATCGGCGCCGTCGCCATCATGATGGTGGCCGATCATGTCGCCGCCGCCGTCGTGATGGCCGTCGTGGCCGCCCATGTGATGCATCATCATCGGGGCCAGATCGTCGAACGCCTTCTGCTGACTGGGCGTCAGCTGGGCGTAGAAGTGCTTGGTGGCGTCGGCGGCCGCGGCGATATGAGCGCGCATCGCGTCGAAGTGCGCCAGCATGCGGTCTATCCGCTCCGGCGCCGGGAGATGCTCCTCGTCCGCATCCGCGTGCTCCATGTGCTCCTTCATGTCGCCGGGAGGCGTCAAGGCGTCGAGGAAAGTGGCCAGCGCCGCCTGCTGGCTCGGCTGCAGCTGCAGCACCGTGCTGAGGTGCGCGGCCATGTGCGCGCGGCGCTCGGCCGGATCGCGCATGTGCTCGTGATGCATGCCGGCGGCATCGCCAGCCATAGGCGCCGGCGGGGCGTCTTGCGCCAGGCTCGCAGTCGCCAGGCCGAGCGGCAGGGCGAGGCCCGCCAGCAAAGCCAGGCGGAGGGAAGAGATCGTCATGTTGGGGGGAAATTCCGCGTTGTCGAGGCGCCTTTGATGCGCCCACCGCATGTCCGACGGATGTCTGACCGGTGTCCGCTCGAAGGCGGATGTTGCAAACTTGAGCACTGTAAGGACAGCTATCAGGCCAGGGATCAGGAGAGCGCGTTGCGGCAGGCGGCGGCCATGAAGAACGGGCAGATCGCCGCCGCGCCGAGGGCGTAGGCGCCCAGCAGCATCAACCCGCCCTGCCACGGCATCCCCGCGGCGCAGGCCGTCAGCGCGCCGCCGCCGAAGATCACCGGCGGCGAGAGCAGCGGCAGTACGATCACCGCGATGATCATCCCCCCGCGCCGGCTGCCGAGCGCCAGCGCCGCGCCGGTCCCGCCGACGAACGCGAAGGCGATCCCCCCGATCGCGGCGGTGGCCAGGATCAGCGGGGCCAGCGAGAGCGGCGCGCCGAGCGCGGCGGCGGCCAGGGGCGCGGCCAGCGCCAGGGGCGCGCCGGCGACGGCCCAGTGCGCCAGGCACTTGGCCGCGGCGACGGCCTCCGCGGGCGCCGGACCCAGCATCAGCAGATCGAGCGCCCCGTCCTCGAAGTCGCGCTCGAACATCCGCTCCAGCGAGAGCAGCGAAGCCAGCGCCAGCGCCACCCAGGCGACGCCGGTGGCGATGCCGGCGAGATTATGCACCGAAGGGTCGGTCGAGAGCGGCACGAGCGTCGCGACCGCGGCGTAGAAGCCGATCGCCAGCAGCGGCCCGCCGCCGCCGCTCCAGGCCAGCGCCAGTTCGCGCCGGAAGATCAGCGCCAAAGCCCTCATTCCAGAGCCCTCATCCGGCCAGCTCGACGGTGCGCGCGGCGATCGGCAGCGGATCGTGCACAGCCGCCAGCACCAGCCCGCCGCCGGCCAGGTGCGCGGCCATCAGCTCGCCGAACAGCCCGCGGTGTTGGGCGTCCAGCGGCGCCAGCGGCTCGTCGAGCAGCCACAGCGCCCGGGGGCTCGCGACGAGGCGCGCCAGCGCCAGCCGCCGCCGCTGACCGGCCGACAGGTGCCGCACCGCCAGGTCCAGCAGCCGCGCCAGTCCCAGCGTCTGCGACGCCGCCAGCGCCGTGGCGTCGGTCCCGCCGGTCCAGCGCACCTGGAACATCAGTTCGTCGCGCGCCGTGCGGTTACCCTTCAGCCCATCCTGGTGACCCAGCAGGTGCACACCCGCGCGGCGCGCTTCGTCGGGCTCCAACGGGCCGCCGTCGCCCTGGAACACAATCGCGCCTGCCTCGGGCCGGATGAAGCCGGCGATGGCGCGCAGCAGGCTGGTCTTGCCGGCCCCGTTCGGGCCGGTCAGCGCCACCGCCTCGCCGGCCGCAAGGTCGAGATCGAAGTCCTGGAACAGCCGACGCTCGCCGCGCCTGAGCGTGAGCGCCCGAACACTTAGCGCGGCGATCATGCCGCTAAACCGCCGATGGCGGCGGTCCCCGCATGGACGAAGCGTCCCCCCACGGCTATGACACCGGCGGCCGCGAGCCGGGGGCCACCATCGGCTTTGCGCGGCGCGAGGCGGGACGCTGTGTGTCCCGCGTCAGCGCGCGACCCCGGAACCGATTTTCGGGCGGCCTTGAACAGGGAAGGACCCTCAAATGGCGTCTATCGACAGCCTGAAGACCCGCCGCGAAATCACCGCGGGCGGGAAGACCTACCATTACTATAGCTTGCGCGCGGCGGAAGACGCCGGGCTCGCCGGCATTTCGCACCTGCCGGTGTCGCTGAAGGTGCTGCTGGAGAACCAGCTGCGCTTCGAGGACGGCATTTCGGTCGGCGAGGACGATCTCAAGGCCTTCGCCGCCTGGATCAACAACAAGGGCGCCGCCGAACACGAGATCAGCTTCCGCCCGGCCCGCGTGCTGATGCAGGACTTCACCGGCGTGCCGGCGGTGGTCGATCTCGCCGCCATGCGCGACGCGCTGGCGAAGCTCGGCGCCGATGCGGCCAAGATCAATCCGCTGGTGCCGGTCGACCTGGTGATCGACCACTCGGTGATGGTCGACTTTTTCGGCGCGGCCAGCTCGTTCGGCCGCAACGTCGACAAGGAGTACGAGCGCAACCTCGAGCGCTACCGGTTCCTGCGCTGGGGCTCGTCGGCCTTCAACAACTTCCGCGTGGTGCCGCCCGGCACCGGCATCTGCCACCAAGTGAACCTGGAGTACCTGGCCCAGACGGTCTGGACCAACCTGGTCGGCGACGATGAATTCGCCTACCCGGACACGGTGGTCGGCACCGACAGTCACACCACCATGGTCAACGGCCTGTCGGTGCTCGGCTGGGGCGTCGGCGGCATCGAGGCGGAGGCGGCCATGCTCGGCCAGCCGATCCCGATGCTGATCCCCGAGGTGATCGGCTTCAAGCTCACCGGCGCCATGCCGGAAGGCGCGACGGCCACCGACCTGGTGCTGACCGTCACCCAGATGCTGCGCAAGAAGGGCGTGGTCGGCAAGTTCGTCGAGTATTTCGGCGACGGCCTCGACAACCTGACCATCGAGGACCAGGCCACCATCGCCAACATGGCCCCGGAATACGGCGCCACCTGCGGCTTCTTCCCGGTCACCCAGTCGACGCTCGACTACCTGACCCGCACCGGCCGCGCCAAGGAACGGGTGGCGCTGGTCGAGGCCTACGCCAAGGAGCAGGGCCTGTGGAGCCAGCCCGGCCATCCCGAGCCGACCTTCAGCGACGTCCTCGAACTCGACCTGGCGGCCGTCACGCCGTCGATGGCCGGCCCGAAGCGCCCGCAGGACCGCGTGGCGCTCTCCGACGCCGCGGCCGCCTTCAAGGGCGCGCTGCTCACCGAGTTCGGCAAGGACGAGGACAGCGCCGCTAGCCGCGTGCCGGTGGCGGGCGAGACCCATGACGTCGGCAACGGCGATGTGGTCATCGCCGCCATCACCTCCTGCACCAACACCTCCAACCCGGGCGTGCTGCTGGCGGCGGGGCTGCTGGCCAAGAACGCGGTCGCCAAGGGCCTCAAGACCAAGCCCTGGGTGAAGACCTCGCTGGCCCCCGGCTCGCAGGTGGTCACCGACTACCTGGACAAGGCCGGGCTGACCAAGCCGCTCGATGCGCTCGGCTTCAACCTGGTCGGCTACGGCTGCACCACCTGCATCGGCAACTCCGGCCCGCTGCCGGAAGCCGTCTCGTCGGCGATTCAGACCGGCGACCTGGTGGCGGTCTCCGTGCTCTCCGGCAACCGCAATTTCGAGGGCCGGGTCAATCCGGACACCCGCGCCAACTACCTCGCCTCGCCGCCGCTGGTGGTGGCCTACGCGCTCGCCGGCTCGATGACGATCGACCTGGACAACGAGCCGCTCGGCCTCGGCAAGGGCGGCAAGCCGGTGTTCCTCAAGGACATCTGGCCCACCACCAAGGACATCCAGGCGCTGCAGAAGAAGGTGGTCGGCCAGGACATGTTCGAAGCCCGTTACGGCGACGTGTTCAAGGGCGACAAGCACTGGCAGGGCATCGATGTCGCCGGCGGCCAGACCTACGCCTGGGACATGGGCTCGACCTATGTGCAGAACCCGCCCTACTTCGAAGGGCTGACCATGACGCCCGACCCGGTGACCGACATCCTCGAGGCGCGCATCCTGGGCATCTTCGGCGACTCGATCACCACCGACCACATCAGTCCGGCCGGCAATATCCGCAAGACCTCGCCGGCCGGCGAATACCTCTCGCAGCACCAGGTCGCCCAGTCGGACTTCAATTCCTACGGCGCCCGGCGCGGCAACCACGAAGTGATGATGCGGGGCACCTTCGCCAACATCCGCATCCGCAACAAGATCACCGCCGACATCGAAGGCGGCGTGACCAAGCACTTCCCCTCTGGCGAGGTGATGTCGATCTACGATGCGGCGATGCGTTACAAGGCCGAGGGCCGCCCGTCGGTGGTCATCGCGGGCAAGGAGTACGGCACCGGCTCCTCGCGCGACTGGGCGGCCAAGGGCACCAAGCTGCTCGGCGTGCGGGCGGTGATCGCCGAGACCTTCGAGCGCATCCACCGCTCCAATCTGGTCGGCATGGGCGTCTTGCCGCTGCAGTTCATCCACGACGGCTGGCAGCGCATGGGTCTCACCGGCGAGGAAATCGTCTCGATCCGCGACCTCGAGGACGTCGCCCCGCGCAAGCAGCTGATGGTCGAGATCTACCGCCCGTCGGACGGCAAGATCGCGCGCTTCCCGGTCAGGTGCCGCATCGATACGCCGACCGAGCTCGAGTACTTCCACCACGGCGGCGTGCTCAACTTCGTGCTGCGCAACCTGGCCAAGGCCCACTGACGCGACGCCGGGTTCACTTCAGGCCGTGGGCGCCGCTTGGCGGCGCTCACGGCTTAGTGAACCGCGGCCCAGAAAAACTACGACTAATACCGGCGCGATGAGACGGGGCGCTTTGGTGCTGGCGATAGCGGGACTCGCTGCCTTGGCGGGCGCCGCGTCAGCAAGGCCGGCGATGAGACACCCGATCGCCAAGCCCCCGGTGGTGGTGGAGCTGTTCACCGCGCAGGGCTGCGGCACCTGCGGCGCGGCCAGCGCGCATGTCGCCAGCCTGGCGTCCGACAAGGGCGTGATCCCGCTCACCTTCGCGGTCGACTACTGGGACTACCTCGGCTGGAAGGACACCTTCGCCAAGCCGGAGTTCGCCGACCGCCAGCGCGACTACGCCAAGCGCTTCGGCGTCGCCGAGGTGTTCACCCCGCAGGTGGTGGTCGATGGCCGGGTCCAGACGGCGGCTGTGAAGCCCGAGGCGATCGACCGCCTGGTGCGCGAGGCGCGCCGGGTTCCCGCCGATCCGCCGCAGATGGGCTGGCGCGGCGCCAAGGTCGCGGTCGGCGGCGGACTGGCGCCCAAGGGCGGCGCCGAGATCTGGCTGATCCGCTACGATCCGCGCGAGCAGGACGTCGAGGTCAAGGACGGCGACAATCGCGGCCACACCGTCGCCGAGCGCAATGTGGTGGTGCAACTGGCGCGGCTCGGGGCCTGGCGCGGACGCCCGATGCTGCTGCGTCCGCCGGCCGCGCCGCAAGACGGCCTGAAGACCCTGGTGCTGGTGCAGGCCGAGGACGGCGGCCGTATCCTGGGCGTGCTGGTCGATCCGAAGCCCTAAAGAGACCCTGAAAGTCAGGTCCTGAAACGTCAAACCCCCGCGGTCGGAGGGGCTGACCGCGGGGGCGACTTGAAGATCAAGTATCGGCTGACCGGACCCCACGATCCAGGGGGGCTGGGGGGGCTGTTCAGGATCCGGGACCAGCAGGGCTTCCCGATCAGCCGACGATGTGAAGATCGGGGTCCAAGCGGGCGCGTGCTGGGCCAAAAAAAGGTCTTTTCAGGGCCGAGTGTTAAGACTGATTCATGTTTTGCGAAAGTGTTGCGCGCTGGACGCTCGCCAGGTGCGAAATCAGTGGCTAGATTTCTGAGTGCATGGCCTTCGATACGTCGCAGCTCGCCAGTCGAGCCGTCACCTTTTTCGAGCGGCGCGAGCTCGACAGACTGCTTAGTCTGTACGGCCGGATGGTCGCGGCTGGCCATTGGCGCGACTACGCCATCGATGGGCTCAGCGAGGCCGCGGTGTTCTCGGTATTTCGGCGCGCGTCCGAATCGCCGCTCTACCGCATCGAAAAGCGCCCGGCGCTGGCCAAGCGGCAGGGCGCCTGGGCCGTGATCGGCCAGGGTGGGTTGATCCTGCGCTGCGGCCACGACCTCGACCAGGTGCTACGCTACTTCGAGCGCGCCCGTTTCAGCGTGGTCGAATAGCGCGCGCATCGCCGCTTGCGCCGGGCCGGGGGCCTCGGTGACTGGCGTCGAATCCGTGACCTGGTCGAGCGAGCCCATGATCGGCAGGCGGCGCAACATCGGATCGGCGATCTCCGCGCGGATCGCCGCCGAGATCTCGTCGGCGTTGATCACCGTGAACGGACGCTCGAAGTACCGGCCGACCCGCGGCTGAAAGTTCCCCGGCAGGCCGCCGTCGCGGTGCAGGTTGGCGATCGCCAGATAGCTGTCGGCGAGCGCGGCTTCCCGATCCTGCCAGTCCGGCGCGTCCAGGACGCGCTGCAGGACCGGCGACAGCACACCGGCGCATGGAAGGCGCGAAAAGGCGCTCCCGAACCATTTCGGGTAGGGCGCGTATTGCCGGCAGATCAGGAATCCCATCCGCATCACGTCGCATACGAGCCGCGCAGCGATCACCCGAGAGCCAAGTTCGTCCCCCACGTAGCCCGTGCGACCAACGAAGGCCTGCTCCTCGGCAATCCGTCGCCACTGACAAGCGAGCTTGTAGAGCCAGACATCCCGCGGGAAGTAGGCGAGCTGCTCGCGCAGCCGCGTGAGGGCGCCGATGTCGTCCCGGAACACCGCGCCCGCGGTGACCGAGAGCAGCCGCTGCTCGCCAAGGCAGAGCCAGCCGACGCCGTCCAGCGGCGTATCGAGATCAACCGCCAGCCAGTGATCGAGCGCGTCCCTTAGCGTCCACACCTCGAGGCCGTGCCGGTCGTCGCCGAATGCCCTGGCGCGCTGTTTGCCGCTGACCTTTGACGGCGCGCCGAGGAACGTCGCAGGCGCGACCTCGGCGAAGCGGGCGACGATGATCTGGCCCTGCTCGTGGAACGCTGGCTCTTCGACGTAGAGCTGAACCCTGGCGCAGAAGTCGTGATCACGCGACATCTGATCGTCGAAGCCGAGCAGCTCCGAGCCGGATCCGATGAGGGCCGCGGCGTGCCTGAGGTCCGGGAACGCATGCGCCAGCCACTGCGATACGACCTCGACGTAGAATCGCCGTGATAGTTCGATGCCACGGATGTCCGGCACTGGCGCCCCGCTTGCTCGGTAGCCGGGTGTTTACCCTGGGCGGCCTACCCAGGGACACCCCGCCCGGAGTTCCGCCATGTCCTGCGACGCCGTCGCCTTCGCCGCCACCCTCTGGCTCGCCTCCACCAGCGCCGCGCCGCCGCCGGCCGCGCCGACGCCGATGCTGACGCCGCCATCGGTCGCCAGCGAGCCGCTGTTCGTCGGCATCGTCCAGCGCGCCGGCAAGCTGAAGGCCGAGACCAAGGCCTATGAGTCCGCGCCGGCGGGCGGCGGCGTCGATCAGCTCAAGGACTTCACCGCCTTCGAAACCAGCGTCGCCGAGCTCTCCAGCCTCGACATGCAGGGCCACGTCGAGCTGGTCCAGCGCGGCTACACAGACGACCTGAAGTGCATCCTCAAGGGCATCTCACAGGACCTGCCGGTGAAGCTGAAGGCGCTGGAGGCGGCGAACGATCCGAAGTCGCGCCACGACGCGCTGGAGGACATGTTCTACCTGCTGCGCGACAACGTCGAAGTCATCACCGCGCCGCCGCAGCCGGCGGCCTGACGCTTTTTCTCCCTCCCCCTACGGGTGAGGAGATTTGGCGGCGGTATCCAGCGCCGTCGCCACCAGCCCCGACGTCAGCAGCTGCGGCAGCACCTGCGGGGCGCCGCCGTCCTTGCCGTAGACCAGATAAAGCGGGACCCCGACGCGGCCCTGATCGGCCAGCGCCTTGGCGATCGCCGCGTCGCGGTTGGTCCAGTCGGCCTTCAGATAGATCGCCCCGGTACGCTGGAACGCCTTGACCGCTTCGGCGGTGTTGAGCGCGGTCTGCTCGTTGACCTGGCAAGTGACGCACCAGGCCGCGGTGAAGTCGACGAACACCGGCTTGCCGGCTGCGCGCAGCGCGGCGACGCGCTCGGGGCTCCAGGGCTCGGACGGAATACCGGCCGCAATCGCGACGTTGCCGCTCGAGGGCGGCGCATCGTAGGGCGCGGCGGCGATCGCGGCGACGGCCAGCGCGGCGCTGACGCCGGCGATGGCGAAGCCGCTCCACGCACGCTTGCCAAGCGCCGAGCGCCGCTGCGCCATGCCGAAGATCCAGGCGGCGAGGCCGACCAGCACCGCGGCGGCCAAGGCGGCGGCGAGGCTGCCGCGGTCGGTCTGCGCAGCCAGCACCCACAGCAGCCAGGCTGCGGCGCCGTACATCGGGAACGCCAGCGCGTTCTTCATCACGATCATCCAGGCCCCGGGCTTCGGCAACCGGCTCAGCAGCGCGGGGCTGAAGGCCAGCAGGGTGAAGGGCGCGGCGAAGCCCAGCGCCAGGGCGGTGAAGATCGCCAGCGCCGGCAGCGCGGGCTGGGTGAGGGCATAGCCCAGCGCCGGGCCCATGAACGGCGCGGTGCAAGGCGCCGCGACCACGACGGCGAGCGCGCCAGTGAAGACCGCGCCGAGCAGATCCGCGCGTGACGCCAGGCCCCCGCCAAGGCCCTGCATCGAAGCGCCGATCTCGAACACCCCGGAGAGGTCGAGCGCCGCGGCGAGCAGGATCAGCGCGAGCGCGGCGGTGACGATGGCCGGCTGCAACTGCGCGCCCCACCCGACCGCCTGGCCGGCGCCGCGCAGCGCGATGATGCCGCCGGCCAGCGCCAGGAAGGTTCCCAGCACGCCGACCAGAAAGGCGATCCCCTGAGCGCGGGCGGCGCCGGCCTCGTGCGGCCGGGCGATCAGCGACGCGGCCTTCATCGACAGGATCGGGAAGACGCAGGGCATCAGGTTGAGGATCAACCCTCCGAGGAAGGCGAACAGCGCCGCGACCGCCAAGCCCAGTTGCGCGGTCTGCGCCGGCGGTCCCAGCCCGCCGGACTGCGGCGGCGGCGGCCCGGCGGCGGCGCTGACCTCGAAGGCGTGGCCGTCAGCGGTCTCGACCACGCCGGCGATCGTCGCCGGCGGTGTCTTGAGTTCGTCGCCCGCAGTGGTGGCGAAGGTGAGCCCTTGGGCCCCGAGGTCGATGGCCTGAGGCTTGGCCTGGTCGATCAGGCCGGGCGTCTCGGGGTAGAAGTAGGCGTCGGCGCCACTGATCCCGGCCAACGCTGGTCCGGCGAGCGCCACTTTCAGCATCGTCCCTGAGAGCTGGTAGGTCGCCGCAAGGCCGCTGGGCTTGGGCGCCGCCGCCAGCGCGCTGGTGATCGCCGCGCCCCAAGTCGGGTCCGGCGCGCCGCCACCGGCGGTGATCGGCACATCGAGGGTGAGATCGGCGTCCTGCGGCACGCAGACGTCGGCGCAGACCAGCATCTGCGCCTTGGCGGCGATGTGGGCGGTCTCGCCGACCTTGGCGCTGGCCGGAACCTCGATCGGCGTCGCCAGGATGGCCTGGTCTTCGTAGCCGTAGTTCATCAGCGGACCGACCGGCAGCCGCTTGGGCGCCGGCCAGACGATGTCGCCCGCGCGCCAGCCGGCGGGCAGGGTCCAGGTGATCTTGGTTGGCTCGCCGGCGTCGCCCGGATTGCGCCAGTAGGTGTGCCAGCCCTTGTCGATGGTCTGGATCAGCGCGACGTAGAGGGTCGAACCGGGCGCCGCGCCCTGAGTCTGCGCCGCCAGCACCGGCTTCACGTGCTGCGGCCCCAGCGACTGGGCCTGGGATGCGCCGGCGATCGCCGCGAGGAAAAGCGCCCCGATTGCGAGGCAAATGGTCTTTAAGGCGCTCAAAGTTCGCATCCGGAAATCAGGTCAGCGCCTCTAGCACATCCGGCCACGGCGGAATTGGCCTTTGTACGCTGGACTGTAGTACGGCGGCGGATGTTGATGGGTACCGGCGCGAGTCGATTCGCTCCGCCCCGAGGACCTCCCGCCATGCCCGCCAGCTTCGACGACATCGAGATCGGCCAGGTGGCCGCCCTGGGCGCGGTCGCCGTCGATGCCGACGCGGTGGCCGCCTTCGTCGCCGCCTTCGCGCCCGGCTGGGCGCTCGACCGCGGCGCGCCGGACGCCATGCTCTATGCGCTCTGGTCTAAGCTCGACGCCGTCGCCGCCACCGACTGGCCGCAGACCAAGCGTCTCGGCGTCGACGCTCTGCGGTGGATGCGCAACCCCCCGGTCGGCGAAGTGCTGCGTGGGCGGATGACCATCATGGGCAAGGACGCGGTCGGCGACGACAAGGGCATCGTCTTCGCCCAGCACGACCTGCTCGACGAAGCCGGCCGCCTAGTCTTCTCCTGCCTGACGCGCAGCGTCTACGCGCGGTAGGGGTTTCGGGGACAGGATACTTATCCCCGAGCGTAAGTCCGCGAGCGCACGTCGGAAACGAGGGATAAGTTTCCTGTCCCCGAAACCCGTTCGGTAGGCGCCTCAGTTCATGTTCGCCGGCGCCACCTCGGCCTGGCGGGCCATGGTGCGGGCGATCAGGCGGTCCCAGCCGGTCAGCGACATCATGTGGGCGTAGATCTGGGCGACCGCGCCGTTGCCGACCAGCTCCAGCAGCTTCTCCGGCGGCAGCGCCTTCAGCTTCGCCTCCGAGACCGCGAAGTACTCGGCGATCGGCTGCGGCTCGCCCGGAGTCCCATCGGGGTTGTTGGGCGTGAAGGTCGCGCGGGCGACATCGAACAGGTCGAGCTCGCGCAGCAGGCTGACGAACGACTCGGTCCGCCGGCCCTCGTTCTCGAAGTCGTTGCAGAACTGGATGCAGCCGTTGGTGTAGTCGGTCGGCTCGCCGTTCTCGTTGAAGAAGGCAAGGTCGTAGTCCTCGCCCAGCATCGAGGCGGCGCGGTCGATGCACACCACCAGCTGGCCGCGCGACTGGTCGTTGGCCAGCACGAAGGGATAGCGGCGGATGTAGGCGGGAATGTAGGCGCCGAGCTCGAACGCGCCGTCGGCGCCGACGAAGAGGTTGGTCCCCTGGCGGATGCCCATCACCGCCAGCGGCTGGTAGCGCTCGCCGGCGAAGATGATCGGAAACGAGAGGCCAGCCAGAGGGAACTCGCCGACCGTCAGCGGCACCACATTGGTGGTCGCCGCAAAGCCGAACGGGCGGTCCATCCGCCGCAGGCCGATCTTGCTGTGCAGCTCGCGCGAGAGCGGCTCCGGCTTCGAGTAGAACAGCACATTGCCGCTGAACTCGGCGGCAGGCGGCATCGGGGTCGGGGGGAGGGCCATGAGGTTCCGGCGGCTGGCGGGGGAAGGCCGCGGTGTCTAACCGATCGCGCGCAGACCGGCAATGCGGCCTTGCGCGCCGCGCCGGGCGCGCTTCAATGGCGCCATAAAGAGGAGACGAATTCGATGCCGATCTATTATCCGGACATCCTGCAGCAGCGCACCGCGGCGCGCACCTTCACCTATGGCGACAAGGACGTGATGCTCTATGCGCTCGGCATCGGCCTGGGCGCAGATCCGATGAACGAGACCGAGCTGCCGTTCGTCTACGAGCGGGGGCTGAGAGTGGTCCCCACCGCCGCGACCGTGCTGGCGGCCGGCGGCGGCGGCGGGCGCGCAGCGCGGGCCGCAGCCGCTGACCAGCCCAATCCGCCCGGCTTCCGCGTCAGCCAGCTCAACTTCCTGATGGTGGTGCACGGCGAGCAGAAGGTGGAGCTGCACAAGCCGCTGCCGACCACCGGAACCTTCACCGCCGAGGGCCGCACCGTCGGCGCCTTCGACAAGGGCGAGGGCAAGGGCGCGGTAGTGGTCAACGAGACGGTCTGGACCGACGACAAGGGGGAGAAGGTCGCAACCCTCACCGGCTCGACCTTTGCCCGCGGCGACGGCGGCTTTGGCGGCCCGTCCGAGGGGGCGCCCGAGCCGCACGTGGTCCCATCCCGCGCGCCGGACCTTTCGGTCGATATCGCCACCAGTCCCGACCAGGCGCTGCTCTACCGCCTGAACGGCGACCGCAACCCGCTGCACTCCGATCCGGACGTGGCCAAGCGCGCCGGCTTCCCGCGGCCGATCCTGCACGGGCTGTGCACCTACGGCATCACCTGCCGCGCGGTGCTGCAGGCGATCACCGGCTACGATCCCGACCAGATCCTCAGCCACCAGGCCCGCTTCTCGGCGCCGGTGTTCCCGGGCGACGTGATCACGGTCGACCTGTGGCGCGACGCCAAGCAGATCTCGTTCGAGGCGCGGGTGAAGGACCGCAGCGTGACGGTGATCAAGAACGGCCTGACGGTGCTGCGATAGCCCCCGTGAACCGCCGTCCATTTTGGTCGCGCTCGGGCACGTGTGCGGTTTGAACATCGATAGGCGCTGATGCAGGATGCGCGTACCCGCGACGAGCCTGCAACATGACCGGACACTCAAAGGACCGTAGCGCCGTTTCATTGGGCGTACGCACCCACTCTGCGCACGGTCTGGAGCGGGGTGGCTGGGCGAGCTATGTCGTGCTGGGTGGGCGGATAGCCGAGCCGAGCATACTCTTCCGCGGGCGGATGCAGCTGTGTGATTCAGGGATCGAAGGGTCGGAACAACCCTTCCATCATGCTGCGCTAATGGACCTCACATCGGGCGAGGCCTTCATCGAGCGATGCGTGAAGTCCTCACAAGACCTCGCGGGCCGCGCACTGGAGGAAATCATCTCCACCTATGGCGCGCTAATAAGCTGCAGCGTTCTGACCGGGCCGGAGAGACCTCTGCCGGCGCTTCGCGCGATCCTCGCTTCGCACGCATTGCAGCATGCCGCTGAGAGAGAATTCTATCGCGAGGCCGTGCGCCATGCCGCCGTGCGGAAGGGAATCGCGACGGAGATGGTAAGAGAGAAAGACCTCCCGACGTTGGCCGAGCGGTTGCCGGGCACTGAAGCGAGCCGCCGCGAGACGCTTAGCGCCTATGGCAAGCTGGTCGGATATCCCTGGGGACAGGACGAAAAAATTGCGACCACTGCGGCCTGGTTCGGTCTTGCCATGCAAGCCTAGTTGGCCGGCGGGCCGCATCGTGCGGGGAGGGAGTCGCTTCCGACCCTAGCGCCGCTGCATCCAGACCAGGTGGCGGCGCAGCGGGTGCTCGGGCGGCAGCGTTGGATGATCGAAGTCGAGCGTCGGCGTCCGCTGCATGCCGATGCGCGCCATCACCGCCTGCGAGCGCAGGTTCGGCAGGCTGGTGAAGGCGAACACTTCGGTGAGGCCGCCGCGGTCAAGGCCGTCCGCGATGGCCGCGTTCGCCGCCTCGGTGGCGTAGCCTTTTCCCCAGGCGTCGCGGACCAGCCGCCAGCCCATCTCGAAGCCTGCCGGTATCGGCAGGCTCTTGTGGACCGGCGCCAGCCCGACGACGCCGATGAAGGCGCCGTCACCGCGCCGCTCAGCCACCCAGCGTCCAAATCCGAAACTGGCGATCACGGCCACGCGCCGGGCGATCTCGGCCAGCGCCTCGTCCTCGCTCAACACCCCGCCGAGCGTCTCCATCACCGCCGGGTCGGCGCTCATGGCGACAAACGGCGCGCGGTCGGCCTCCCGCCAGCGGCGCAGGATCAGCCGTTCGGTCTCGATCACGCCGGCCGACCCTCGGTCAGCGCGCCGTACAGGTCGGGGCGGCGGTCGCGGAAGAAGCCCCAGGCTGCGCGGTGGGCGGCGAGGAAATCGAGATCGAACGTCGCCAGCGCCACCCCCTCGTCGTCGCGACCCAGCTCCGCGACCAGGTCGCCGCGGTGGTCGCTGATGAACGAGGAGCCGTAGAACCGTTGGCCGCCGCCGGGATAGCCGTCCCAGGGTTCGAAGCCGGTGCGGTTGGCGCCGACGACCGGGATCACGTTGGAGACCGCGTGGCCCTGCATCGCGCGCCGCCACGGCGCAGCGGTGTCCAGCGTCGGATCGTGCGGCTCCGAGCCGATCGCGGTCGGATAGAACAGCGCTTCGGCGCCCAGCAGCGTCATCGCCCGCGCCGCCTCGGGAAACCACTGGTCCCAGCAGACGCCAACGCCCAGCCGCGCGAAGCGGGTGTCCCAGACGCGAAAGCCGGTGTCGCCGGGGCGGAAGTAGTACTTCTCCTGGTAGCCCGGTCCGTCGGGGATGTGGCTCTTGCGGTAGAGGCCCAGCAGCGCGCCGTCGGCGTCGGCCATCACCAGGCTGTTGAAGTAGTGCGGCCCCTCGCGCTCGAAGATCGAGATCGGCAGCACCACCCCAAGCTCGCCGGCTAACGGCGCCAGCGCGGTGACGCACGGATGCCCGCGCCACGGATGGGCCTGCGCAAACCACCGCTCCTCCTGCGTCACGCAGAAGTAGGGCCCCTGGAACAGCTCCGAGGGCAGGATCACCTGCGCGCCCCGCGCCGCCGCCTCGCGGATGAAGCCCTCGGTCTTGGCGATGTTGGCCGCCAGGTCGTCGCCGTAGGACGTCTGGATCGCAGCGACGGTGAGGGTGCGCGCCATCAGGCCGGCTCCTGCTGCGAGATGCAGTGGAACGAGCCGCCGCCGGTCAGCAGCGCCCGCGACGGCAGGCCGATCACCGCGCGACCCGGAAACAGCGACTTCAGCGCCTCGACGGCGAAGGCGCCCGCCCGATCGTTGTAGGTCGGTGCGATCACCGCGCGATTAGCAATGATGAAATTCATGTGCGAGGCCGGCGCGGCGAGACCATCCTGGCCGATCACCCGGCCGGGCGAGGGGATGCGGACGACTTTCAGCACCCGCCCGGCGGCGTCGGTGGCGCCGGCCAGCGCCGCGGCCGCTGCGTCGTAGATCGCCGCGTGGGGATCGTCCTCGCCCACCGCTATCGAGATCGCGATGACGCCGGGCGCGACGAAGCGGGCCAGGTTGTCGACGTGGCCGTCGGTGTGGTCGTTCAGGAGGCCCTTATCCAGCCAGATCACCTTGCGCGCGCCCAGCGTCTGGCGCAGCGCGGCTTCGGCCACGGCCTGGGTCCAGGCGCGGTTGCGGTTGGGGTTCAAGAGGCATTCGCGGGTGGTCAGCACCGTGCCTTCGCCGTCGTGGTCGAGGGCCCCGCCCTCGAGCACGAAATCGTAGCGCTCGAGCGGCGTCTCCGCGGCGGCGGCGAGCTGCTCGGCGACGCTGTCGTCGCCGGGCAGCACGTACTTGCCGCCCCAGCCGTTAAACCGGAACGCCGCAGCGGCCGGCCCGACGAAGATCGGCCCGGTGTCGCGCAGCCAGATGTCGCCGAAATGGCCGGCCAGGAACTCGACCCCCGCAATATCGCCCAGCAGGGCGCGCGCGGCCGTCGCGGCGGCCTCGCCGTCGGTCATCAGCCGCACGCGCTCATCGCCCGGCCCGGCCAAGGCCCGCACCAGCGCGGCGACCTCGGCCTGGGCGGGCGCGAGATCGTCTTCCCAGAGCTCGGCGTGGCTCGGGAAGCCGACCCAGATCGCCCGGTGCGGCGACCATTCGGCCGGGACGGAGGTGACGGTGGTCGGTGCGGCGGTCATCGGCTCGCTTAGATAGTATCGATCCGCGCAAGAAAAGGGCGGCCCCCAAGGGCCGCCCTGGAAAGCGGAATTTCGACCCTCGGCTAGAGCGTGATCGGCTTAGGCTGACGCGTAGCCGGCGTGACGGAAGTAGTTTGAGCACTCGGCGGGGGTGAAGCGGTCGAGGAGGGCGCCGATGCGGCGCCAGGTGGCTTCGATGGTGCGCTCATCGGCCTTGCGCAGCAGGGTCTTGAGCTTGGCGAAGACCTGCTCGATCGGGTTCAGGTCGGGGCTGTAGGGCGGCAGGAAGAAGAGGTGCGCGCCGGCGGCGCGGATGGCTCTGCGGACGGCCTTGCCCTTGTGGCTGCCGAGGTTGTCGAGCACGACGACATCACCAGGTCGCAAGGTTGGGATCAGGACCTCGCGGGTCCAGGCCAGGAACCAGTCGCCGTTGATCGGCCCGTCGATGACGAAGGGCGCGGTGAGCGCATCGCACCTGAGGGCGGCGATGAAGGTGAGCGTGGTCCAGCGCCCGTGCGGGACCTTGGCCACCAGCCGCCGGCCGCGCTGGCAGCGGCCGTGGGTGCGGGTCATGTTGGTCTTGGCCCAGGTCTCGTCGACGAAGACCAGGCGCGCCGGATCAAACCGATGCTGCCACCTTCTCCAGCGCTCGCGCTTCCTAGCCACGTCCGGCCGGTCCTGCTCGGCCGCGTGCAGGCTTTTTTTTGAACGTCATCCCCTCGTGGTCGAAGAAGTGCCAGACGGCGAAGTAGCTCACCTTCACCCCGCGATCTGCCAGCTCCGCCGCCAGCGCCCGCAAGGTCAGGTCCGGCTTCTCGGCGATCCGCCCCAACAGCCAGTCCCGCTCCGCCGCCAACGCATAGGGCCGCCGACCGCCCATCTTGCTGGCCGCAGCGCTGCCAGTCCGACGATGGCGCTGACACCACTTCACCGCCGAGGCCGCGCTCACCCCGAAACGGCGCGCCGCCGACCGGCAACTCATCCCGTCGGCCACCGCCGACACCACACGCTCGCGAAGATCCAACGAGTAAGCTCGAGCCATGCAAGCTGGCCTCCCGCCCAGCTCGCACCTTGAATCACGACCACCCTGATTTGGGAATCCGCCGATTCAACAAAGCTCGATCAGGCTCTAGGCGATCCTATTTCAACACGAAGGACACGAAGGACACGAAGGCGCGCGATTTGCGCAGGGAGCTTCAGGAGCAGAGACCAGGAATTGGCTGGCGAAGCGCCTTGGTGTCCCCCGTGTTTCCCTTTCAACCCCTTCCTGCCTGGGTCCCGGCTTGCGCCGGGATGAGCGGGTTGGAGGGAGTGGACATGGTGA
>DATNIH010000264.1:0-16803 GCA_035604515.1 Caulobacteraceae bacterium
GGCCTGGCGCATCAGCGGCGAGATCTTGTGCGGGAAATGCACCGCGATGACGCCGCCCAGCAGCTCGTCGTCGCTGCGGCCATCGCCTGCCTCCGACCCGACGATGTCGCCGCGCTCGCCGCGCACGATGGCGGCGGTCTCGCGGCGCAATGCGTCGACCTCGGCCAGTGAGAGCAGTCCCTCGCAGGCGACGTAGCCGTCCCTGCGATAGGCCGCGGCGATAGCCTCTTGGGGATCAGCCGGCACCCAGTCGCTCTCCGTTCAAAGAGGGATTCGAACACGAAAAACACGAAAAGACACGAACATTTACAACGTCATCCCGGAGAGCCGCCGCGCAGCGGACTCGTCCGGGACCTGCTTCACCGCCGGCGCTAAGTAGATCCCGGATCTGCGCCGCTGCGCGGCTTGTCCGGGATGACAATGAAAAGGGGGGCCGCCCCTGCGGGAGCGGTCAGAACGGGAAGCGCTGCGGCGGCGGGGCCGGAGGCGGGGTCCAGGCGCTGCTGGCGATCTTGCCGCCCTTCGCCGAGACGGCCATGGCCAGGATCGCGTCGGTGACGTTGGGCTCGTAGCCCTCGGTGTGGCCCTTCTGCGTCCGGATCACGTCGGCGACCACGCGCCCGTCGGCGCAGCCCGGAAAGCGGAAGATCTCGGCGCGGCCCGACTTCGGATAGTGGCCCCAGCCGTCGGTGCCGGGGTCCTGGCGCGAGGAATCCCACACGTAGCCGGCCTTGGGATCGATCACGTCGGCTTCCTGCACCCGCGCGGCGCAGTGGTACTTGTCGGCCAGGGGCGAGGTCGCGGCGGGGATGGTCTCGTTCTCGCCGTTGGAGAAGATGAACGAGTAGTCGCAGGCGCCGCCGGGCGGTCCCGCTGCGGCGGGCGGGAAGCGGAACGGCGGCGGTGGCGTGTACGGCTTGCCGCTCTGGTAGACCGGCGGTCCGCCGGCGCCGAAGCCCTTGCCCGCCGGCGTCACGTCGCCGATGCGCCCGCCCGAGAGGCTGATCCGCACGTCGACCTTGTCCTTGAAATAGTCGGTGCAGATGACCCGGTTGGAGGTCATGCCGCCCTGGCTGTGGCCGGCGAGGATGAAGTGGTCGACGTTGCCCTTGCCGACCGCGCCGACTACCAGGTCGACGATGTTGTGCAGGTAGTCGTCATCGGCGTCGCTCCAGATCCGGGTCGGCGTCGAGGGGGTGATGATGACCAGGTGGTACTTGTCCTTGAAGTCCATCGCCGGGAAGTAGTTGCGCTGCCAGTTGGCGAACGAGCCGGCGCCATGCAGGCTCAGCAGCACGTTGACCTTGTCGCCCGGCTTGTAGTCGCTCGGGCAGTCGAGGAAGAACGGCCGCCGCGTCTTCAGCTCGACGGTCGCGCCGGCCTGGGTCACCACCGCGTCCTCGCAGTTGCGGTCGGGGCAATGCCACAGCGGCGGCGCGGCGCAGCCGACGCCCAGCAGCGCGTGCTCGGGCTGGGCCGCGGCGGCGCCGGCGATGAATGCGCCGACAGCTGCGAGGCCGAGGGCTCGGACGAGCCTGGTCAGATTTCCCACGTGGGTCCCTCCATACCTAGAATTCTAAGAATGACCTTATGGCAGATATCCGCGCTCGCGATAATACCGCGCCGCACCAGGGTGCAGCGGCACGTCTCCGACCTTCGCGACGCGGTAGCGATTGTAGGCATAGTTGCCTACCGTCCATTCGAACAGGTCCTGCTGCTGGTCGAGCGCCTTGGCGACCAGGTAGGCGAAGCTGGCCGGCATGTCGGTGCGGCCGTAGATGGCGGTGCCGGTGCGCGCGACGGTGTGGATCGGCTGGTCCTGGCCCCGCAGCAGGCCGGTCGGGATGTCGCGCCGCTCCAGGCCGAGGTCATGCGCCAGCTTGGCCAGCAGGTCGTCCGGCAGCTGCAGGTAGACCAGGTCGTCGCGCTGGCTGGCCTCGTACCAGATGTTGAACTCCGGCGAGTTGGCGAGATTGCCGTAGTGGATGATCACGTCGGAGTCGGCGCGCTGGGCCGGAACCAGCGCCGGCGCGAAGGTGTCGCCGGCCGCCTTCAGCCCGTCCATCGAGGCGCCGTAGTAGGGGAAGATCACACCGGCCATGTCGGCGTCGGCGACGATCTTTAGAGGCCCCTTATGGTCCTTCAGCTGGGCCAGATCGGCGATCCCGGCGCTGCGCCTCACCGCGACGATGAGGTAGACGGGCGAGGCGATGTTCGCGAGCAATCGCAGCTGTTTTCGGGGGCCGTCCTTGGCGTAGGCGCCCGTGCCATAGTAGGCGGCAATCAGGAACTGGTCGGCCGTGGCGCCGAACTCGACCCGACCGTTGGGCGGCTCGGGGATGAAGCTGTCGGGAATGACGCCGTTGCCCATGTGCGGGTTCCACGGCGGCGGCAGGCGCGCATCGCCCACGATCCGCGGCGCTTCGGCCATGAAGCAGTGGTAGCAGACCTGGACGTCGTAGCCGTATGGCGCCAGCGCCGCCTTCACCACATCGGCGACCGCGCCCCAGGGACAGGTCTTGCAGGCGCCGCCGAACACCGGCCGGTGCGCCGCGATGCCGATGCCGGGCAGCTGCGCCGGGACCCCTGCTGTGGCGGAAGGCGTGTCCGCGACGCCGTGACCGGGCGACGCCAGCATTGCGGCGACGGCGAGGGCCAGGGCGACGATTACAAGTCGAATTGAGCGCATCTCGACGGTCCCTTTCGCTCGGGCTCAGCCGCGCGGCATCGCCGTGGGCGGCATCTGGGCCAGGATCTGGCGAACGTCAGCCAGCGGATCATTGACCACCCGGCTGGTCAGGTTGAACTCCATCACCGCGCGGCTGTCGGCCGTGAACGGCGGCCAGTGCGGGATGCCGGGATGGTCGGGCTTGCCGGTGCGGGCGAAGGCGACCCAGGCGCCGGCGATCTGGTCGGCCATCCGCTTGGGCCCCGGACCTTCGCCGACGTAGGCGCGCACCTTCTCAAAGCTGTAGAGCGAGAAGGGCAGCTCCATCGTGTGCGGAGTCTTCAGCGCCCCGCCTTCGACGGGCGTCTCCCAGGTCATGAACCAGACGTAGGCCGGCGCGCGGCCCTTCGCCGCCTTGGCGGCGGCGACGATTTCCGTGCCCTGCATCACCCGCGCGCTGATGATCTGGATCCAGAGGTAGGTCGGCGAGTAGGCAGGGTAGGCGGCGCGATAAGCGGCCAGCAGCTTCTGGCCGGTGGCGCCGAGCGGCGCTGTGCGCTGCTGCAGGTCCGCCTCGGTCATGGTCCCGAACCAGGGCTCACCAGCGGTGAAGATGGTCCACTCGTCCTTGCACCAGCCGACCAGGATCGGCACGTCGGCGGAAACGTCGGGGGCGTCGGGCAGGAAGGGGTCGCGGGTGATGGCGACGCCGTCCAGGATCGGCCCGCCGGCGCCAGGCCCGCCGATCCCGGCCTTCTGCGCCGCGGCGAGCAGGGTCAGCGCCGGCAGCGCCTGCAGACTGGCGATGTCGCCGGGCGCGATCCCGAGCGCGTCGAGCAGCTTCCTGGCCGCCTCGTTGGCGCGCTCCTTGCGCCCGACTGTCGGATTAGCGCCGCTTTCGATCGACGCCTTGTGGAACAGGCCCTTGGCGCTTTCCATGGCCAGCAGCAGGCATACCTTCTGGCCGCCGCCCGACTGGCCCATGATCATCACATTGTCCGGGTCGCCGCCGAACGCCGCGATGTTGTCACGCACCCACCGCAAGGCCAGCACGAGGTCCTGCATGCCGACCGTGCCCGACGAGGCGTAGTCCGCGCCCATCAGGTCGCCGAGGTAGAGATAGCCGAACACGTTCAGGCGGTGGTTGACGCTGACCGTCACCACGTCGCCGAAGCGGGCCAGGCCGTCGCACTGGTAGATCGGCTGCGCGCCCGAGCCGTAGGCGAAGCCGCCGCCGTGGATCCAGACCATCACCGGCCGCTTCTTGGCGTCGGCGGCGGGCGTCCAGACGTTCAGGTAGAGGCAGTCCTCGTTCATGATCTTCAGTTCGGACGGCGTCGTGAACACCCGGTGCATCTGCAGCGCCGCGTCCGAGGTGACGGCCACGGTGTTGCCGCCGGCCAGCTGCATCGCGGGCGCGCCGAAGTCGGTGGCGTCGTAGGTCCCGGTCCAGGGTTCGGCCGGCCTGGGCGGCATGAAGCGCAGCTTGCCGACCGGCGGCGCGCCATAGCGGATGCCCTTGAACGCCATCACGCCGTCTTCGACCAGCCCCTGCACCGGTCCGCTGGCGGTGCGCACTACCGGCGTGGGGACGGGGACGCCGGGTCCGCGCTCCGCGGCGCCGGGCGTCGGCGCGGCGGCTGCTGGGCCCGGCAAGAGGGCCGGGACAGCGCTCGCCGCCGCCAGGCCGAACACTTGGCGGCGATCCAGGCCAGCGCCCGTGGTTTTCTTCATTGGCTACGGCTCCCCCTTTGCGGCGACGGCGCGTCTGTGCGCGGCGACACCCTCGCGTCCAGTGATCCGCTCGAGTGAGACCACCGCCAGCTCCACAGCGCGGCGCTCCTCGTCCGAGAGCGTGGTCAGGCGCTCGGCCATCCAGGCGTGGCGCCTGGCGGTGATGACCTCCAGCAGCGCGCGGCCCTGCTCGGTGATCACCAGGCCGACGCGGCGGCGATCGCGCTGAGGCCGCGGATCGAGGGCGACCAGGCCCGCCAGCTCCAACCGTTTGACCCGTTCGCTCATCACGGAGCGGGCGACGTTCTCGATCGCCGCCAGCTCGGAGACGCCAAGCCCCGGCGCGTGCCGGACCTCGGCCAGCAGCACTGCGTCGGCGTTGGAGGCGCCGGAGCCGGCATTCTGCGCGCGCAGCTCGCGGTTAAGGCGCAGCACCAGACGCTGCAGCCGGTGCGCAAGCTCGTTGGACGTCCGCCCCTGGTCCATCGCCGAGCCCCCCCTGCAGAATGTTCTGCTGGAATGTTCGTTAGCCTAACTATCCGCCCGCCGAAGCGCGGCTGTCAACGCCCGGCCGACCCTTGCGCGCCGGCCGGGTTTGGACGAAGGGGAGGCGACCAGACGCGACCACCAGATCGGTGGAAGGAGGCGGCGATGAGCATGACCGGACGGTGCTATTGCGGGGCGGTGCGCTACGAATCCGACGGGCCGCCGGCGTTCAAGGGCCAGTGCCACTGCCGCGAATGCCAGTACATCTCCGGCGGCGCGGAGAACCTGTTCATGATCGTGCCGTCGGCGGGCTTTCGCTATGTCGCGGGCGCGCCGAAGACGTTCACCCGCTCCGACCTCGAGAGCCCTGGCACGCGCGAGTTCTGCGCCGAGTGCGGCACCCATCTGAGCACGCGCTCGCCGCGGGATCCCAGCATCGTCATCCTGAAGGTCGGTACGCTCGACGACCCGGCGGCCGACTACGGCGGCCCGCAGGCGGTGATCTGGACCAAGGACGCCCAGCCCTATCACCTGATGCCCGAGGGCGTGCCGCAGTTCCCAGGCTTCCCGGGCCGCTGACCCGGCAGTGAGCACCGTCATTCGGGTCGCCCTGATCGGCGGCGCGTCGCATGCCGGCAAGTCGACCACGGCGCGCGCGGTCGCGGCGCGGCTGGGCGGGGAGGCGATCTCCACCGACAGCCTGGCGCGCCACCCCGGCAGGCCCTGGCCGACACCGACCTGGGTCGTGCCGGACCACGTCGCCGAGCATTACCGGACGCTGACGCCAGACGCGCTGCTCGCCTCGGTGCTGGCCCACTACGGGCGCATGTGGCCGATGGTGCGCGAACGGATCGAGGCGCGGGCGGCCGGCGAGGACGCCGCGCCGCTGGTGCTGGAGGGCTCGGCGCTGTGGCCGGAACTGGTCGCCGAGCTCGACCTGCCCACGGTGCGCGCGGTCTGGCTGACCGCCGACGACACCCTGTTCGACGCCCGCATCAGCGGCGAAAGCCGGCTGGACCAGGCCGACCCGGCCGGGCGCCAGCTGATCGAAAGCTTCGCGGCTCGGACCCGGCTCTACAACGCCACCATGCTGGCCCAGGCCGGCCGGCTCGGCCTGCCGCTGGTCGAGGTGACGCCGGCGATGTCGCAGGACGAGGTCACGGATGCGGTGCTCGCGGCGCTGGAGATTCTCCCCTCCCCCTTGCGGGGAGGGGTCGGGGGTGGGGGTGTCGGCCCGGTCTCGGAGCTTAGGATCATAGCGTTGAAACGGCCGGCATCCAGCTAGCACCCCCACCCCTAACCCCTCCCCGCAAAGGGGAGGGGAACAGGATCGCGCGGTTGTTTGCATTCAGCCCCGACGATACCTTCGCCCAGCCGGGAATCGTCGAGGACAAGCGATGGGCTATGCCGAGCGGGTGCTGCAGCCGGGCGAGACCATCGCCTACCGCGCCCGCCTCCACTGGATCATCTATTTCGGCGGCATGGTGCTGGTCGCCGCGGCGGCCGGGCTTGCCGTCGCCGCGGTGCTGCTGAAGCCGGAGACGATCCGCCTCGGCCTGATGCTGGCGGCGGTGATCGCGCTGTTCCTGGGCCTGTTCCAGATCATCCGCGCCTGGATCGTGGCGGTGAACACCGAGATCATCGTGACCAGCCGCCGGGTGATCTACAAGACCGGCTTCATCTCGCGGAACACGGTGGAGATGAACCTCGACAAGGTCGAGAGCGTGCTGGTGCAGCAGAGCCTGCTCGGCCGGGCGCTGGACTACGGTGCGGTGATCATCCGCGGCGTCGGCGCCGGCCTGGAGCCGATCGCCAACATCGGCTCGCCGCTGCAACTGCACCGCCACATCAGCGCGCCGGCTTGAGCGCCGCGGCGCAGCGCTATTGGGACCAGAAGGCGGCGCAGCTGACCTTCACCCACCCGCTGAACCTCGGCTGGATCGCCGCACTGCCCAAAAGGGCGCGGATTCTCGATTACGGCTGCGGCTACGGACGCACCCTGGCCGAGCTGAGCGACGCGGGTTGGCGCAACAGCGTCGGCGTCGACTCCTCGGCGGGCATGATTGAACGCGGACGGCGCGAACACCCTGAGTTGGACCTGCGCGCGATGGGCGCGACGCGCCTCGCCGAACCTGACGGCGCCTTCGACGCTGCGCTCCTGTTCGCCGTGCTGACGACCATCCCGGACGACGCCGACCAGGTGGCGGTGATGTCCGAGCTGCGGCGCCTGCTCGCGCCGCGCGGTTGGCTGTACCTCAGCGACTACCTGCTGCAGGAGGATGAACGTTCGTTGGCGCGCTATCGGGCCGGGTCGGCGCGTCACGGCGTCTACGGTGTCTGGGACCGCGAGGACGGCGGCGTCTTCCGCCACCAGACGCGCGAGGGGCTGGAGCGGCTGCTCGCGGGCTTCGACGTGATCGCCGAGCGGCAGGTGGAAACAACGACCTTCAGCGGTGCGCCGGCTATCGCAATCCAGGTGCTCGCGCGGCAAAGCTCGGCCGACTAGACGCGGCGCTGAACGTCGACGCGCTGCGCCGTCTGGAGCGCCGGCGCCTGTTCGGCGATATGGGTCCACAGGCGTTCGGCGACCGGGCCGTGGGCGACGTCGCGGCGGCGAGCGGCGACCAGGTCGGCGCGGCCGCCGGTGAGGCCTGGGCCGCTCAGCGCCACCAGCCGACCGTCGGCGAGGTCGTCCTCGATCAGATAGCCGGGCAGGTGGCCCCAGCCCATGCCCTGCACAATCAGCTCGCGCTTCATCAGCTGGTCGCTCACCGTCAGCTGGCGCGCGCCCTCGATCAGGAAGTAGTCGCGCGGGGGCGAGTGGCGCGCCGTGTCGCGGATCACGCATTGCACCTGCGCCTTCAGCCGCTCGGCGCTGACCCCGTCTGCGGCGTCAAGGAAGCCAGGCGCAGCGACCGGGGTCAGCCTTACGCGGAACAGGTCGATGAACTCCAGCCGCGCATCGGACTTGTCGATGTGGTGCAAGATCAGGTCCGCCTCGCCGTCGGCCAGCCGCTCCCAAGGGCCTGTGAGCGCCTCGAAGTGGAGATGCAAGCGGGTGGCCGGGTGATCGTCGAAGAAGCGCCGCAGCAGCCCGAGCGTCGCCGGGAGCGGGCACAGGTCGCCGATCACCACCCGAAGCTGGCTTTCCTCGCCAAGGCTCAGCCGGGCCGCGTGACGCTCCAGCGCCAGCGCCTCGTGCAGGAAGACGCGCGCCTGCTGATGGAACGACCGGCCGGCCTCGGTCAGCCGCGCGCGATAACCGCTGCGGTCGAACAGCGTAAGGCCGAGCCGCGCCTCAAGGTTCGCGATGCCGGCGAACACCGTCGGGTGGGTGCGGCCGAGTCGCGCCGCCGCGGCCTGGAATCCGCCCTCGCTCACCACCGCGTCGAAGCACTGCAACTGCTGCAGCGTGAACCCACTCATGTGAGATCCTCGACAGTCTTCGTTCGATCTTTGTAATTTCTATCGAAGCAGGGCCGTGTTGGAAAGCGCGCTCAAACCCGCGAGGCGCTGCGATGGTCACCCTGCACGTGTTCGGCCCGTTCATGGGGGCCGTCGATCCCAGTCCGTTCGTGCTGAAGGCGATGGCGCTGCTGCGGATGGCGGGCGTGCCCTACCGCGCCGTCCCCGGCAATCCGCTGGCCGCGCCGCACCGCTTCCTGCCGCTGCTCGAGCACGCGGGCGGCAAGACGCCGGACTCGGCGCTTATCCGCGCCTGGATCGAGCGCGACCACGGCTTCGACTTCGACCGCGGGCTCACCCCCGCCGAAAAGGCGATCGCCCTGGCGATGCAGCGCCTGTGCGAGGACCACCTCTACTTCGCCATCGTGCACGCCCGCTGGTGCGACGACCATGTGTTCGCGCAGGGGCTAGGGCGCCACATGTTCGGGGCCATCCCGGCGCCGGCGCGGCCGCTGATTAAAGCGATGCTGCGGCGAGCAAACGCGGCGCGGCTGCGCGGGCAGGGGCTCGGCCGCCACGACCCCGGCCAGGTCGCCGCCTTCGGCGTCCAGGACATCGACGCTCTGGCGGCGTTCCTGGGCGACAAGCCGTACCTGATGGGCGCCGGCCCGTGCGGCGCGGACGCCTCGCTGTTCGGCGTGGTCGAAGCCATCCTGACCCCGCCGCTGCCGATCGCCTTGCGCGCCGCCATGGGAGGCCACGCGAACCTGGTCGCCTATCGCGACCGGTTCGCGCGCCGATACTTCCCCGAGCTGTTCGAGCCGAAGCTGAGGGCGGCGGCCTAGTACACCTGCTCCGGCGCCTTCGAGCCTTCCAGCGCCGCGGCCACCGCGTCCTCGACGCGCTCCAGCCAGACGAACTCCAGCCGGTCGCGGGCGTCCTTGGGGATCTCGTCGTAGTCGCGGCGGTTGCGGGCGGGGAGCATGACGCGGGTGAGGCCCGCGCCGGCGGCGGCGACCACCTTCTCCTTGATCCCGCCCACCGGCAGCACCAGGCCGCGCAGACTGATCTCGCCGGTCATCGCCGTGTCCGAGCGGATCTTGCGGCCGGTCATGAGCGAGGCCAGCGCCATGTACATGGCGACGCCAGCCGACGGTCCGTCCTTGGGCGTGGCGCCGGCCGGCACGTGCACGTGGATGTCGCTCTTCTCAAACAGGTCCGGATCGACGCCGAGGTCGCTGGCGTGGCTCTTGACCAGGCTGAGCGCGGCCTGGGCGCTTTCCTTCATCACGTCGCCCAGCTGACCGGTGAGGATCAGCCGACCGTTGCCGTGGGAGCGGGCCGCCTCGATGAACAGGATGTCGCCGCCGACCGGCGTCCAGGCCAGGCCCGTGGCCACGCCGGGAGTCGCGGTGCGCATGGCGACTTCGTTCTCGAACCTGGGCTGGCCCAGGATCTCCGACACCTGCGCCGGGCCGATCTCGACCTTGGCCGCCTTGCCCTCGGCGATATCCACCGCGGCGTGGCGCAGCACCCGGCCGATCTCGCGCTCCAGCGAGCGGACGCCGGCCTCGCGGGTGTAGCCCTTGATGATGTCGGTGATCGCCTCGGCCGATAGAGTGGCCTGGCCGTCCTTCAGCCCGTTGGCGTCGAGCTGGCGGCGGACCAGATAGCGCTCGGCGATCTGCAGCTTTTCCTCGGCCGTGTAGCCGGCCAGCGAGATCACCTCCATCCGGTCGCGCAGCGGCCCGGCGATGGTGTCCATCTGGTTGGCGGTGGCGATGAAGACGATGCGCGACAGGTCGAACGGCACGGCGAGGTAGTTGTCGCGGAAGGTGTTGTTCTGCTCCGGGTCGAGCACCTCGAGCATGGCCGAAGCCGGATCGCCCTGGATGCCGGCGCCCATCTTGTCGATCTCGTCGAGCATCATCACGCAGCCGCGCGAGCCGGCCTTGCGGATCGCCTGGATGATGTTGCCGGGCAGGGCGCCGATGTAGGTGCGCCTGTGGCCACGGATCTCTGCCTCGTCGTGCACGCCGCCGAGGCTGGTGCGCACGAACGGCCGCCCCAGCGCCTTGGCGATCGACTGGCCGAGCGAGGTCTTGCCGACGCCAGGCGGGCCGACGAAGCACAGAATCGGCGCCTTGCCCTCGGGCGCCAGCTTGCGCACCGCCAGGTACTCGATGATCCGGGTCTTGATCTTCTCCAGCCCGTAGTGGTCGGCGTCGAGGATCTTGCGCGCCTCGGCGATGTCGATCGGCGGGGGCTCAGGGGCCTTCCACGGCAGCTCGATCAGCCAGTCGAGGTAGGTGCGGATCATGCCGTACTCGGCCGACGCGTCGGGCATGCGCTGCAGCCGGCGCAGCTCCTTTTTGGCCTGGGTCAGCACCTCGTCGGGCATGCCGGCCGCGTCGATCGCCTTCTCGAGATCGGCGATCTCCTGGACGTTGCCGCCGTCTTCGCCGAGCTGCTTCTGGATCGCGGCCATCTGCTCGCGCAGCAGCATTTCGCGCTGGCGGTCATCGAGCGAAGCCTTGGTCTGGCGGCCGATCTCGGCGGAGAGCTTCAGCACTTCCAGCCGGTGCGCGATGAGCTTTGAGACCCTATCCAGTCGCGCGACCAGGTCGGTTGTCTCGAGGATCTCCTGCTTCTCGGGCGGGGTGATGTCCATGTAGGCGGCGGCCATGTCGGCCAGCGCCGCCGGCGATTGCACCCCCTCGATCGCCATCCGCAACTCCTGCGGCGCCTGTGGCAGCAGCGAGAGCACCTCCAGCGACTGGTCACGCAACAGCAGGAACCGCGCCTCGATGTCCGAGCTGGTGGCCGTCGGTTCCGGCAGGTGCAGGCCGCGCGCGACCAAGTAAGGCCGGCCCGTCACGAACTCGGTCACGCGGAAGCGCTGCACGCCCTGGCAGATGATGTGGTTGGAGCCGTCCGGCGCGGTGACGTAGCGCAGGATGTTGGCGAGCGTGCCGACCGCGTTCATGTCGGCCCCCGTGGGCTCATCGACGCTGGGGTCGCTCTGCAGCAGGATCAGCACCTGGCGCTGCTCGCGGATCGCGGCCTGGGCGGCCTCGACCGACATCGGCCGGTTGATGGTGATCGGGAACACGATCTCGGGGAACAGCACCGTTTGGCGTGTCGGGATCACGATCATGGCGTCGGCGGGCGCCCCGCCGGAGCGGGCCTCGACCTTGGGGGTCTCGGGCTGGGTGGGGGCGGCTGCTGGCGTCGGGGAGCGGATGCTGTCGGCGGAAACGGGTTCTGGGACGACGGCTTCCGTTGGGGGCGCCGTGGCGGCGGTTTTTGCGGTCATGGCTTTTTCGCCTTGGAAAGACTGATGACGAGGCAACCGTGCGCCTCGGAACGGCTGACGCCGGCATAGCGGCCGGGCGGCAGCGGCACGCGCCGCTCGAAGCGGCCTTGGGGTAGCTCCAGCCGGTGGATCACGGCGGTGCGCAGCTCCGGCGGCATGGCGCGCTGGCCGGCGATGACCAGCACGCCGCCGTCGATGGCGGCTTCCACCTGGGCGACGTCAACGCCGGGGAGGGCGGCCAGCACCAGCACGGCGTTCTCCGTCTCCAGCACATCCACCGGCGGCTCCCAGGCGATCTGGGCGCGCCGGGTGGTGACCGGCTGGAACATCTGCTGGTGCATGCGCTCGGCCTTGGCGAGCATCGAGAGCGCCTCTGACCACATCCAGTCGTGCTGATCGTTCGCCATGGCGCCCTTTCCTCACCCCGGGTCGGATCGCCCGGTTCCCTAGGCCTTCGCATATGGTGACGGCCGGCGTCACCCTGAAGGCGGCTTGTCCACGCTTCGAGGATCATCTAATTAGACGTATATCGAACTACAAGAGCTCGCGATGTCCGACTCCGATCTCGCCACCCTGCTCGCCTTCTTCAAGGCCATGGCCAATGAAAGCCGGCTGCGCATCGTCGGGTTGCTGGCCGAGCGCGAACGCAGCGTCCAGGAGCTGGCCGAGTTGCTGGAGCTGAAGGAGCCGACAGTCTCCCACCACCTGACGGCGCTGAAGGCGCTGGGTTTGGTCAGCGCCAGGGTCGAAGGCGTCACCCATTGGCACGCGCTGAAGCTGGAGACTTTGACCTCGCTCAATCGCGGGCTGCTGGACCGCGCTGGCGGCGTGGCCGTCTCACGAGAGGTCGCCGATCAGCACGGCGGTTGGGACGCGAAGGTGCTAGCGAGCTTCGTCGACGCCGGCGGCCAGCTCACCGCCATCCCCGCCAGCCGTCGCAAGCGTCAGATCGTGCTGAAATGGCTGGCCGAGCAGTTCGACGAGCACCGCCGCTACCGCGAAGCCGAGGTCAACGAACTGATCCAGCGCCGCCACTGGGACTGCGCCACCCTGCGCCGCGAACTGATCGGCTACGGCATGCTGGATCGCGAAGGCGGGGTCTATTGGCGCTGCCCCGAGGCGCAGTGGCGCACGGCGCCGGAGGGGACACGGAGCTGACAAGCGGCAGGCGGCCCGGGCAAGCGGCCGCTATAGGTGGATACCCGCCGTTGGCGCAGTCGCAGTCAGGTATCGTGGTCCGGCGCCAGACATTCGCTGCAACCGACCGTGAGCCACCATGGGGACAGAGAGGCGGGGCTACGACGCCGGGTCCGGTCGGAGCGCGCGCACGATGGCGCCGACCAGCGTGAAGGTCTCGAGGTCGGCGTCGGTGTCGTTGTTTTGTCGCCAAGCGCTGTGGATGGCGACGACCACCCGCGCGGCCGGATTGACGTAGATGTACTGGCCGAAGGCGCCGATCGCCGAAAATGCGCCGGCGTGGATGCCGGTCGGCCCGTGCGGCAGCACCCACCACTGGTAGCCGTATCCCGACGGGATATCGGGCCTGAGCCGTCCGAAGCCCGTGGCCGCGCAGTCGGGTTGGCCGGCGAGATCGCGCCAGCCGGGCGGCAGGACCCGCCGGCCGTTGAATGCCACGCCGTCCTCCAGCACCAGCAGGCCGAAGCGCCCGACGTCACGCAGGCGGGCGCTGACGCCGAGACCGCCCATCTCGATGCCGCCCTCGGACTCGAGTTGCCAGTGCGCGTCGGCCTCCATGCCGGCCGGCCCCCAGACCTTCTCGGAGAAGTAGTCGGCCAGCGGCCGGCCCACGGCAGAGGCAACCACCGCGGCCAGCACGCTGCTTTCGCCGGTCGAGTAGTTGAAGACGGCGCCCTGCGGGTGGGCGCGCGGCAGCTTGCACATCAGGTCCAGGATGGCGCCGGGCCGCCGGCTCACCATGGCCCGGCCCAGGCGATGGACCTCGGAGCGTCCGTCAGCATCGTCGTCCTCGCGCCAGGCCACGCCCGAGCTCATCCGAAGGACATTGCGGATCGTGACACCCTCGTAGGCCGAGCCGCGCAGCCGCGGCACATAGGCCTCGCAGGGATCGTCCAGGCTGCCGATGGCGCCATCGTGGAGGGCGGCGCCGGCAAGCGTTGCGGTCATCGACTTCGCGGTCGAGAAGCTGGTCCAGCGGCTCTCCGGGCCGTTGCCCATGCCGTAGCGCTCCAGCGCGATCTCGCCGCGCTTGAGGACCAGCAGCCCGGCCGTGCGGCGGCGGGCCATGAAGTCGTCGACGCCAAGACGTCGATCGCCGAGCTCGTAAGTCAGGTCCGCCAACGTACGGGCGTGGGGCGGCAGCGGCCGCACCGCCTCGCCGCGCCGGATGACGCGCACCGGCCAGACCTGGTCCTGATTGCGCAGCGTCGCCGCCTGGTTTTCGGCCGTTGTCTCGGTGACGTAAGGCGCGATCTCCTCACCCGCCGGCGTGCGTATGACCATGCAACCCTCCTCCCGCTGAGAGGGCGCCGTATCGCCCCGCGGCGGAGGCGCGCGCAAAGCAACTTAAGTTGGCTTGAACCGGGCGTGTCGGCTTGGCATGGTCATGCCCGTCAGGCCGCCCCGAAATCACGGCGGGACCGCGGTCTTCGTCAGTCGATTGGGATGAAGATCGAACGGCGAGCCTGCCCGGAAACCGCCTTCGAGAGGTGGCCCTTGCCCGTGGTGTCCTCCACAAGGATCACCTCGCCCGCTCCGATCACGCGCCGCTCGCCGTCGCTGGCCGTGATCTCCACGCCGGCGTCGAGGTTCACGATGTACTGCCGACGCGGCGCAGGGTGCCAATCGAGATTGTAGGCGCCCGACGTCTCGCGAAAGATCACCCCCGTCGCGGGCAGCCGCTGAGACAGCTTCCCGCCAGGGTGATCCTGAACCCATTGGACCTCGATGTCGCGGAAGTGCGACTCTCCATCCGTATCTTCGTAGAGGTTGTGAATGTGCATCTCGCTTGTCCGTCGGTTGGCCGCTGGAAGGCAGGCTAGCCGAGAGACCCGCGCCTCGCACGCAACACCGAGGTCCGCTTCCACGGCGAAGGGCGTGTCGCCCCCCACGACCTGTCCCTCAGCCCTCGCCGCGGCTCAGGTAGAACAGCGCTTCCACGGGGCGCTCGAATGCCGCGGCGAGCGCCAGGGCGAGCGTGGTCGAGGGCGTGAAGACGCCATTTTCCACGGTGTTGATCGTCTTTCGCGAGACGCCGACGCGGAGCGCGAGCTCGGTCTGTGTCAGGCCAAGCTCGGCGCGGGCCTGCTTCAGGCGGTTTTCGAGCCGGTATCCAATCATGCCTCGCCGCCGCCGCCCGCCGCGCGCTCGAGCAGGAAGAGGCGAAGCGCCGGCCCGGCGACGCCGAGCGCCGCCACGACGGGGATCAGCTCGACTGCGAGGGTGCGGGAGACGAGCGCCACGACGAACAGCGCCGCCACGCCGGCCAGGACCACGGCGTAGCCGACCGCCAGCGCGCGGCCGCGCAACTCCCGGCTGAGCTCATCGTCGAGCACGGGCTTGGCCCAGCTGTCCAGGCCGCGGCCGGCGATCATGAGCGCGAAGAGAAGCGAGATGGCGGTGAAGGCCGCGACCGTGAACAGGTCGATGTGGGTGACCAGCCGGCCGTCGGCGACGTGGCCGGCGGCCCTGATCGCGCCAGGCAGCATGCAGCCGAGGCTGGCCGGCATCAGCAAGAGCGCGATATGCCGGCGCCCCTGCAACCGCTCGGCGCGGAGCATGGCGATCCGCGGTGTCCGCGCGTCGGCTGGAATGCGCCCGAGACGCATCAGGATCAGACCGCAGGCGATGAAGGCGGCGGCCGCCGCGCCGAGCGCAAGGAACTCGGTCCTGCTGAAGTGATCCGGATCGCCGGGAACGAACTGGACGGCGAGCGCGCCGGCGACGACGACCCCCAGCAAGGACATGCCGAGCCCGACTTTGCGTCGCCACTCGAACCTGCGCACCACGGCAAGGATCTCTGTCTCGCTCATTGCCGCACCTGCATGGCAGGCTTCTCCGTGTAACTCATGGGTTACTATGTAACCTATAGGTGATGCCCGTCAACCCCCCTTCGCGAGGCAGCGGACGTTGCGCCGGGCTCAGATCGCCGGCTGATCCGCGGGTCGCGGCCGACGGGGCGGGCGGGGCGCGGTGCGGCGGTGGATGGGGCCGCCGGGCAGGTACCACTTGGCCTTCTTCCTCACCATCGGGCTCGGGTCGTCCTGGGCCGCGTCGACCAAGGCGGCCTTGGCCTCGCGCCGGGTATGCACGGAAAGGCCGACCACCCCCACCGCGTGCGCCCGCACGTGCGCGTCCGGATCGGAGGCCAGCAGCCGGCTCGCTCGAGGCAGCACCAGGGCCTCGTCCGGCCGACAGGCTCCTTCCTTGCAGCGGTCGCAGGCGAGGGCATGCAGGCCGCTGGCGCGCACCTTCGGATCGGGATCGTCCAGCATCGCGATCAGTTCGCGAAAGGCGTCCTCATCGGCGTAGTGGTCGAGGAACTTGCAGCAGTACTCGCGCACGCTGGCGCTCGGATGGCGCAGGTTCGCCCGCACCAGCGGCAGCAGCGCCGCGCCGCGCTGTAGCATGCGCTGGTAGGCCGCGCGCACCCGGTGCGGCACGGCCAGCGCCTCGATGAGGTCCTGGTCGCTCATGCCGTCCAGCCTATCGACCGTGCGGTGTGTGTCTACTTTCGACCCAGACGGGACGTTCCGGGGGCGGGGCGAGATCGCCGCGCTCGATGTCAGCCACGAACCTCGGCTCGGCCACAAGCCAACGAGCGGCGAGCAAGGGAAAGGTGACCGATCGGCGCGTGGGGGATCGCGAAAGCTCCCAGAAGCAACGTAGTTCGAGCGCCATGTAAAATGGCTTGGTGGGCCCGAAGAGAGCCGGTGTGGCCCGAGTCCTTTAGGTCGCCATGGCAGTTGCTCTGAGAGCACTGACGAATAGGTCCGCAAGGCTATCTGCGGCGGTAACTATTAGTAAGTACCGATTGTCTAAGTATGAAGCCTCCATCAACAGCGAGAGGCGCCATCAATGGCGAGTTCTTTGCAACGCAAGCCCCTGTCCAGGCCGGCCACAGTGTCAAGGCCGACCAAGTCCAGGGCCAAGCCGACCAGGCCGGCCAAGGCCAAAGCCAAAGCGGCCAAGGCGAAGGTGACCAAGACGGTGGCGC
>DATNIH010000265.1:0-49865 GCA_035604515.1 Caulobacteraceae bacterium
GCCGCGGCCCTCCGGGGTCTGGTCCAGCACGGTCCAGAGCGGCGCGGGATCCGGCGCGCCGCGCGCGTCCTGGCCGGGGTCGGACGTGGTGATCTCGGCCGACCAGAAGTGGCGCAGGGCGCCGTCGCGCTTGGTGAAGACATTTTGGGCCGGCACCTCGCTGCCGTCCGGCGTCAGGCCGAAGTAGTCGCGGATGTAGTTTCCGTTGACGTCGCTCACCAGCCGCAGGTTCTTCCAGCCCCGTTCCTGTTTCCAGGCCAGCATCCGCTCGAGCGGCGAGCGGGCCACCACCGCCAGCGCGATCCTCTGCTGCATGTCGTCGGCGTTGCCCTCCCAGGCGTCGAGCAGGTTGGTGCACATCGGGCATGGCCGCTCGCGCTGCGGCCCGAACATGTAGCTGTAGGTGACCAGGGTCTGCTTGTCGCCGAACAGGCCGGCCAGGTCGGTTTCGCCGGCCTCAGTCATGAAGCGGTAGTCGCCGCTCACCAGCGCGCCCGGCGGCAGGGCGCGGCGCTGGGCGGCGACGCGCTCGATGTGGCGGCGCAGCTCGATCTCCTCGGCCAGCAGCGCCATGCGGGCGGCGCGGTACTCGGCGCTCTCGCCAGGTACGCGGATCGGTCCTTCGCGCGCCAGTGTCTCGGCCGGGATCAGGGTTTCAGTCTTGGCGTCCATCGGGTGGTCCTCCCTGCTGGGGACATCGCCCCAGCATTATGACGCCGGGCAGGGCCAGAATCCGACAGGGGCGATGCAATAAAACTGCAAGCGCGGGAACATGGACGCCGCCTGCCGAGCTAACCACTTAAGCGGTCCAGTCAGCGTTCCGCCGCGCGGCCGCTCCCCCAGTCTCCGGTCCAACGGCCGGGCGTCAGATCGAGGATTTCGGATGGCGGGACCCGCAACGCCCGGCCCGGATACTGCGCCTGCGCCTTTGCAGGGTGGGCGCCTGGCGCTGATGTCCATCGCGCTGGCGCTCGGCACCTTCATGCAGGTGCTGGATTCGACCATCGCCAACGTCTCGATCCCGACCATCTCCGGCAACCTCGGGGTCAGCCCGGACCAGGGCACCTGGGTGATCACCCTGTTTGCGATGTCCAACGGCGTCTCGGTGCCGCTGACCGGCTGGCTGATGGGCCGCTACGGCGTGGTCAAGACCTTCGCGGTCTCGGTCGCCCTGTTCACCGCCGCCTCATTCCTGTGCGGCATCGCCTGGGACCTTCCCTCGCTGCTGTTGTTCCGCATCCTGCAGGGAGCGGTTTCAGGGCCGATGATCCCGGGCTCGCAGGCGCTGCTGCTCTCGATCTTCCCGCCGTTCCGCCGCGGACTGGCGCTGGCGATCTGGTCGATGACCACCCTGGTGGCGCCGATCTGCGGCCCGATCCTCGGCGGCTGGATCAGCGACAACACCACCTGGCGCTGGATCTTCTTCATCAACGTGCCGGTGGGCATCGTCTGCACCCTGGTCTGCTATCGCGGCCTGATTTCGCGCGAGACGCCGACCTTCCGGCGGCCGATCGACAAAGTCGGCTTCCTGCTTCTGCTGGTCTGGGTCAGCGCCTTGCAGGTGATGTTCGACCGCGGCGCCGACGAGGACTGGTTCCACTCGACGGTCATCGTCGCGCTGGCGATCGTTTCGGCCATCTGCTTCGCCTCCTGGCTGATCTGGGAGCTGACCGAAGCCAATCCGATCGTCGACCTGTCGCTGTTCCGCTCGCGCAACTTCGCCTTCGGCACCCTGGTGTTCTGCCTGGTCTATGCGGTCTTCTTCGGTGGCAATGTGCTGCAGCCGCTGTGGCTGCAGACCCGGCTCGGCTACATCGCCACCTGGGCCGGGTTGGTCGCGGCGCCCAGCGGGGCCGTGGCCGTGGTGCTGACGCCGATCATGGCCCGCTACACCGGCCGGCTGGACGCACGCCTCACCGCGACCATGGCGCTGATCGCCTTCGCCATCTCGTTCCTGATGCGCGGCGCTCTGCCGCCCGACGCCAGCTTCGGCATATTGGTCGCGCCGATGCTGGTGCAGGGCGTGGCCATGAGCACCTTCTTCGTCTCGATGATCACCATCCAGTTGCGCGACGTGCCGGCGCCGCAGACGCCGTCGGCCAGCGGCCTTTCCAACTTCGCTCGCATCACCTGCGGCGGGTTCGCCGCCTCGCTAACCACCGCGTTCTGGGATCGCCGCGCGGCGCTGCACCAGACCCACCTCGCCGACGCCCAGACCACGCACCTCGACGAATGGCGTCAGGCGCTGTCGTCGCTGCACGACGCCGGGCTCAGCGCCCAGCAGTCGCTGGGCGCGCTAGCGAACCAGGTCGTCAACCAGGCCTACACCCAAGGAGCGCTCGACCTGTTCTGGCTGTTTGGCGTGCTTTCGTTCGTGATGATCCCGCTGATCTGGATCACCCGCCGCTCGATCAGCGGCGGCGGCCCGGTGGCCGCGGACTAGCTAAGCCGGCCAGTTCGTCAGCGGCCGCACGGCCTCGCCAAGCAGCGCTTCCAGCGCGGGTGTCGCGGGATAGGGCGGATGGCGGTAGTGGCGGAAGCCCTCGGCGTAGGCGACGCCGAAGTCGCGGCCGCGCCGCTCGGCCCAGGCGACCATCGAGCCGGCATAGTCGGCGATGCCGTGCTGGCGGGCGACCCAGGCGACCTGGCTTTCGTGCGCCATCAGCATGCGCCGCTTGGTCTCCAGCACCTGGCCGATATCCACGCCGAAGTCAGGCTTGATGCGCTCGCCCTCGCGGGTCCGGCCGCCGATCGCGTCCATGAAGTAGAGGTGCGGGATCGCCGGCAGCGGGGCGGCCGCGCCGGTGTGGTAGTTCGGCACGGACGAGGCGAAGCAGGCGTCGCGCGCCAGCACGCTGACCGCCTCGTGGTCTGGGTGATAGTCAACGGGGGATGCGGTGATGACGATGTCGGGGCGCGCCACGCGGATCAGCTCGGTCATCCGCCGGCGCGAGGCGTCGTCGTTGAACACCGCCAGGTCGCCGAAGCCGGCGCAGCGATAGTCCGCCCCGATGACCGCCGCGGCGGCCGCAGCTTCGCGTTGCCGGATGCGCGCCGTCTCCTCCGGCCCGGTCTCGGTCGCCCCACCCTCGCCTGCCGTGGCGGTGACGATGGTGATGCGATGGCCGAGGCCCGCCAGCAGCGCCAAGGTCCCGGCGCCGAGCGTCTCGATGTCGTCCGGATGGGCGTGGATGGCGAGGACGGCGGCCATGGCCTAGGTTTCCAACCGCTCCTTCGCGAGCCCCGCCACGAACTCGACCAGCCAGGGGTTGCGCTCCCGGCGCAGGCGCTCGGCGTGATAGATGTGGGCGAGCTCGGCGTAGGCGTGGTCGAAATCGTCGTTGACGACCACGTAGTCGTACTCCCCCCACTTGGTGAACTCTTCGCGCGCCGTCTCCAGCCGCCGGCGGATCATCTCCTCGGAGTCGCCGGCGCGGGCGCGGATGCGACGCACCATCTCGGCCAACGTTGGCGGCAGAATGAAGACGCGGACGGTGTCCTCGGGCGCGGCCGCGGCGATGGCCCTGGCGCCTTGCCAGTCGACGTCGAACATCACGTCGTGGCCGGCGGCCAGACTGTCCATCACCTGAGCCTTCAAGGTGCCGGAGCGCTGGTGGCCGTGCAGCTTGGCCCACTCCAGGAACTCGCCCGCAGCGACCCTGGCGTCGAACTCCGCCTCGCTGGCGAAGAAGTACTCGCGGCCGTGATGCTCGCCGGGCCGCGGCGCGCGCGTCGTCATCGAGATGGAGAGGTCGAGGTCCGCGTGGTCGGCCACCAGTCGGCGTGATAGCGACGTCTTGCCGACGCCCGACGGACTCGACAGCACGAACATCAAACCTCGGCGCGGCCGCTCACTCGACATTCTGCACCTGCTCGCGGAACTGATCGATCGCCGCTTTCAGGGCCAGACCCACCCGCGTCAAGGCCGTGGTGGCCGATTTGCTGCACAGGGTGTTGGCTTCGCGCATGAACTCCTGGGTCAGGAAGTCGAGGCGGCGGCCGGCGGCCGCGTCCTCCGCCATGAGCGAGCGGGCCGCCGCGACGTGGCTGCCAAGCCGGTCGAGTTCCTCGCGCACATCGGCCTTGGTCGCCATCACCGCGGCCTCCTGGACGATGCGGTCGACGGGGGTTGCCTCGCCCAGCAGCTCGGCGAGGCGCTTGGCGAAGCGGTCGCGGATCGCCGGCGCCTGCCCCGCGGCTTCTACTTCCGCCTCGCCGCAGAAGGCTTCGATCTGGTCGACCAGGCCGGCCAGCACCGCGCCGAGCTTGGACCCCTCCGCTTGGCGCGAGGTCTTGAGGCCATCCATGGCTTCGGCGACGCTGGCGGCCATCGCCGTCTCGACCGCGGCGCGGGCTTCGGGCGCCTCTTCGGCCTCGCCCGTCTCCAGCACGCCGCGCAGCGCCATCAGGCCGTCGGCGGAGGGGGTCAGAGCGTGGCCCTTGCCGGTCAGCTCGTCGGCCAGCGCCAGGTAGCGCTCCAGCACCTCGCGATTGATCCGCACCGCGCCGGCGGTCTCGGTTCGGCGCGCCGTGACGCTGACGTTGACCTGGCCGCGCTGGAATCGCGCCTGCCCCGCCTCGCGGGCGATGCGCTCCAGGCCGTCGAACCCCGGCGGGCCGCGGAAACGGACCTCCAGGTTGCGGCCGTTGACCGAACGGGCTTCCACCGCCCAGCTCCAAGCGCCGGACGCGCCCTCGGCGCGGCCGAAGCCGGTCATGCTGGAGAGGTTCAGCACGCGGCGGGCTTTCCGGGAGGGGGCTGGGCCTCGCAGTTGCGCCTGGCCTCGATCGCCCGCCATTTGGCGACGTTCTGCTGATGCTCGGCGAGCGTCGAGGAAAACACATGGCCGCCTGTCCCATCGGCGACGAAGTAGAGCTCGTTGGTGTTCAGCGGATCGAGCGCGGCGGCCAGCGAAGCGCGGCCCGGATTGGCGATCGGCGTCGGCGGCAGGCCGGGGATCACATAGGTGTTGTACGGGGTCTGCGACTGCAGTTCCGAAACGCGCAGGCCGTGGCCGAGCGGGCGACCGCCGGTCAGGCCATAGACGGTGGTCGGATCGCTCTCAAGTCGCATGCCCGCCCTCAAGCGATTGATGAAGATCGCCGCGATTCTTGGGCGTTCGTCGGGCTTTGCTGTTTCTTTCTCAACGATCGAGGCCAAAGTCACCGCGTCTTCGGGCGTCCGGTACGGCAGGCCGGGGCTGCGGTGCGCCCACAGCTCCGCGAGGTCCTTGTCGCGGGCCTCGATCATCCGCCGCAACACGGCGGAGCGGTCGTCGCCGCGGCGCACCTCATAGGTCTCCGGCAAGACCGCGCCTTCCGCCGGCGCGGCGACCACGCCGGTGAGATACTCCGCCCGCATCAGCGTCTCCATCACCACCTGCGAGGTGACGCCTTCGGGGATGGTCACGAAGTGGCGCACCACCCGGCCCTCGGCGACAGCGGTGATCACCGAATGCAGCGAGGCGCGCGAGGGGAAGGCGTATTCGCCGGCCTTCAGCTTATGCGCCGCGCCAGTCACCTCGGCGGCGAGCACGAACGCCGTGTTCGAACCGATCACGCCGCCGCGGCGAAGATCGCTGGCGATCTCGGCGACGCCGGCGCCCGACGGCAGCACCACGGTGGTTGAAGCGCCCTGGAGCGCCTTCGGTCCCGGTCCGAGATAGACGAACAGGCCGACGACCGCGACCAGCAGCAGCGCCGCGCCCAGGGTGACCAGGGCGCCGTAGGCCGTCATCAGCCGGCGGCGGGTTCGGGCGTCGCCCCGGGAACCGCGGACTGGGGGTCTGCGGGCGGGCCCTCGGCTCACGGCGCCTTCTTGAACACGACCGAGGCGTTGGTGCCGCCGAAGCCGAAGCTGTTCGAGAGCGCGATGTCGATCTTCATCGGCTTGGCCTTGTTGGGCACGAGGTCCAGCGCGGTTTCGACCGAAGGATTGTCGAGGTTGATGGTCGGCGGGGCGATCTGGTCACGCAGCGCCAGCACGGTGAAAGCCGCTTCCACCGCCCCCGCCGCGCCCAGCAGGTGGCCGATCGACGACTTGGTCGACGACATCGCCGTCTTCCCGGCCGCCTGACCCAGCAGCCGCTCGACCGCGCCCAGTTCGATCTCGTCGCCCAGCGGCGTCGAGGTGCCGTGGGCGTTGATGTAGTCGATGTCGGCCGGGTCGATCCCCGCGTGGCCGATCGCCGCCTCCATGGCCCGGTAGCCGCCGTCGCCGTCATCGGCGGGCGCGGTGATGTGGTAGGCGTCGCCGGCGAGCCCATAACCGACTACCTCGGCGTAGATCTTCGCGCCGCGCGCCCGGGCGTGCTCCAGTTCTTCGAGCACCAGCGCCCCGGCGCCCTCGCCCATCACGAAGCCGTCGCGATCCTTGTCGTAGGGCCGCGAGGCGCGGGTCGGCGCATCGTTGAAGTTGGTCGACATGGCGCGGCAAGCGATGAAGCCGGCGATGCCGAGCGGGCAGATCGCCGCTTCGGCGCCGCCAGCGACCATCACGTCGGCGTCGCCGTATTGGATCAGCCGCGAGGCGTCGCCCACCGCATGAGCCCCGGTGGCGCAGGCGGTCACGACCGCGTGGTTCGGTCCCTTGAAGTGGTAGCGGATCGACACCTGTCCCGAGGCCAGGTTGATCAGCGCCGAGGGAATGAAGAACGGGCTGACCCGCCGCGGGCCCTTCTCGTGCAGCTCGATCGCGGTTTCGGCGATGGTGCCAAGGCCGCCGATGCCAGAGCCGATGATCACGCCGGTGCGTCGCCGCTCATGCTCGTCTTCCGGCGTCCAGTCCGCGTCCTTCACCGCCTCGTCGGCGGCGGCCATGGCGTAGAGGATGAAGTCGTCGATGCGCCGCTGCTCGCGCGCGCTCATCACCTGGTCGGGGTCGAACGATCCGTCGATGTCCGGCCCGCCGCCGCCGCGCCCGCTGACCCTCGGCACCTCACAGGCGACCTGACAGGCGTAGTCGGTGACGTCGAAGGCGCTAATGCGGCCAGCCCCGGATTTCCCGGCCAGCAACGCCGCCCAGGTCTTCTCCGCGCCCCAGGCCAGGGGCGTGACCATGCCGATTCCGGTGACGACGACGCGGCGCATTGTCAGGGGTCCGTCTCCTCGCGATTCCCGAGCCTAGCAGACGCGTTGAACCTGGTCCGCTTAGGCTTTGGCAATGTGGCGACGCGCGGGCCCCTCGTCAAAGCGGGGGCGCGTCAAAATAGAAGCCGCCGCGCGCGTCATCCTGCGAGACGCGGCGCGGCGGCCAGCAAGCTCACCGCTATGACGCCGGCTCAGGCGCCAAGCCGCTCCTGAATGAACTTCACGGCATCGCCCACCGTCTGGATGTGCTCCGCGGCGTCGTCCGGGATTTCGATGTCGAACTCTTCTTCGAAGGCCATGACGAGTTCGACGTTATCCAGGCTGTCGGCGCCGAGGTCGTCGATGAAGCTGGCCTTTTCGGTGACCTTCTCGGGGTCAGCGTCCAGGTGCTCGATGACGATCTTACGCACGCGCTCGAGAATGTCGGACATTCAGCTCTAAGTCCCTCGTTGTGGTTGGGCGCGCGGCCGAGCGGCTCCATTCCGCCGCCGCACAGAAATCTAAACACCCTTTAAGGCGCCGCCGCTCGGCGCGCCAATACTGGCTTAGCAAAATCGGCGTCCTGGCTATCATGTTCCATCTGGGGAGGCCAGCGGCGCAGATCGCCCCTCAAATCATGGCCATGCCGCCGTTCACGTGCAGGGTCTGGCCGGTGACGTAGGCGGCTTCGTCGCTGGCCAAATAGACGCAGGCGGCCGCCACGTCGGCGCCGACGCCGAGTCGGCCGAGCGGCACGTTGCCGAGGATCGCCGTCTTCTGCGCCTCGTTCAACGCGTCGGTCATCGGGCTCTCGATGAAGCCCGGCGCGACGCAGTTGGCGGTGATCCCGCGGCTGGCGATCTCCTGCGCCAGAGACTTGGTGAAGCCGATCATGCCGGCTTTCGAAGCCGCATAGTTGGTCTGGCCGGCGTTGCCCATCACCCCGACCACCGAGGTGATGCCGATAATCCGTCCACGACGGCGGCGCATCATGCCGCGCAGCGCGCTACGCGCCAGGCGGAAATAGCTCTCCAGGTTGACCGTCATCACCTGGTTCCAGTCGTCGTCCTTCATCCTGAGGACGAGACCGTCCCGGGTGACGCCGGCGTTGGAGACCAGGATGTCCAGCTCCATCCCCGCCGCCGCCTCGGCCGCCGCCACCAGACCGTCGACCGACTCGGCCTGGGAGAGGTTGGCCGGCGCGATCGAGGCCCGCTCGCCGAGCTCGCGCCGCAGCGCCGCCAGCGCCTCCTCGCGGGTGCCGGAGAGCACGACGTGGGCGCCCTGCGCATGCATCGCCCGGGCGATCGCCCCGCCGATGCCGCCGCTGGCGCCGGTCACCAGCGCCATCTTGCCGGATAGGTCGAACATTCGGTTACCCCCTTGAAGCGCCTTAACCCCTCATCTTCCCACGATGCTCCGCATCGCGGGCCCCTCCTTTTCCCTGCGGGAGAAGTGAAGCAAGGGCGCCGCGAACACCTCTCCCAGAGGGAGAGGGAGGGGCCTGGCCGCGAAGCGGCTGGGAGGGTGAGGGGTTACGCTGTCGCCGCGCATCAAAGGCTCTTGGCGAAGGCTTCGAGGTCGGCCGGCGCGTTCAGCGCCACGCCCTCGGCGTCGGGGGCGATGCGCTTGACCATGCCGGTCAGCACCTTGCCGGCGCCCAGCTCGGCGAAGCGGCTGACGCCGCCCTCGCCCGTCAGCCACTCGATGCTCTCGCGCCAGCGCACCCGGCCGGTGACCTGCTCGACCAGCTGGCGGCGGATCGCCTCCGGATCGTTGGTCGGCCGCGCGGTGACGTTGGCGACCAGGAACGTCCGCGGCGTGACGATCGTCACCTCCGCCAGCGCCTCGGCCATCTCGTCCGCCGCCGGCTGCATCAGCGGGCAGTGGAACGGCGCCGAGACGTTGACCGGAATCGCCCGGGCGCCGAGTTCCTTGGCTTTCTCGATCGCGCGCGCCACCGCCGCCGCGCCACCGGAAATCACCACGTTGCCGGCGTTGTTGTCGTTGGCCACCGCGCAGACCCCGACCTCGGCGCCCGCCGCCGCGGCCGCCTCCGCCAGCGCGACGTCGGTCTTGGGCCCGATCAGCGCCGCCATCGCGCCATCGCCCACCGGCACGGCGCGCTGCATCGCCTGACCGCGCCGACGCAGCAGCCGCGCGGCATCGGCCAGCGTCAACGCACCGGCCGCGCAGAGGGCGGAGTATTCGCCGAGCGAGTGGCCGGCGACGAAGCTCGCCTTCTCGATCGGAACCCCGAACTCGCGCTCCAGGGTGCGGGCCACTGCGAGGCTCACCGCCATCAGCGCCGGCTGGGTGTGCTCGGTCAGGGTCAAGGTCTCGATCGGCCCCTCGCGCATCAGCTTCGAAAGCTTCTCGCCCAGCGCGTCGTCCACCTCCTCGAACACCTCCCGCGCCGTCGCGAACGCCTCGGCAAGGTCAGCGCCCATGCCGACGGCCTGGCTGCCCTGTCCGGGGAAGATGAAGGCGAGGCTCATGCGCGGGTTCCGGTCGGTGAAAAGGCGCCCGTGGTTAGGTCAAGACGGCCACCGGCTCAAGCGGCAGCGAATAGGCTGGCGCGGCCACGCTGGCGGGATTAAGGGGGCCGGCAGAGGGATAATCGCGTTCAGGGAGAATTTCACATGAAGCAATTTCTACTCGCCGCCGGGGCCGCCTGCCTTGGGGCCGCGCTCATTTCAGCGCCCGCCTTCGCCGCCCTGCCGGTCGGCGCCAAGGCCCCGATCTTCACAGCGCCCGCCTACCAGGCCGGCCAGCCGTTCCAGTTCGCGCTCGCCGATGCGCTGAAGAAGGGGCCGGTGGTGCTCTATTTCTTCCCCGCCGCACACACCCAGGGCTGCAACATCGAGGCGCACCTGTTCGCCGACGCGATCGACAAATTCAAGGCGCAGGGCGCGACCGTGATCGGCGTCACCTCCGGCAACGTCGAGCAGCTCGCCGCCTTCTCCACCGAGACCGAGCACTGCTCCGGCAAGTTCCCGGTGGCGGCCGATCCGACCAACGCCATCTCCAAGACCTACGACGCGACACTGGCCTTCGGGGTCAAGACCGTCTCCAACCGCACCTCCTACGTGATCACGCCAGACGACGCGGTGCTCTTCACCTACACCAACCTCGCCCCCGACCAGCACGTCGCCCTGACCCTGGACGCCGTCAGCAAGTGGCGCGCGGCGCACCCGCACTGACCAACCTGTGTCATCCCGGAAAGCCGCAGAGCGGCTTGTCCGGGACCTCGTGACGCCGCACCGACATGGGCGACCCGAAGGCCTTCGCCGTCTACATCATGACCAACCGCAAGCGCGGCGTGCTCTATGTCGGCGTAACGTCCAACCTTCCGAATCGGGTGTCGCAACACCGCGAAGGCGCGATCAAGGGCTTCACCAAGACCTACAACCTCGATCGTCTGATTTGGTATCGCGCCTATGAAGATGCGCGCGACGCGATCGACTTCGAGAAGAGGCTGAAGCGCTGGCGGCGTGAGTGGAAATTCCGGCTGATTGAAGAAACGAACCCAGAGTGGATCGATATGTGGTCGGAGCTGATGGGCCTCGACCTGGTCGGGCCGCTTTCGCACTTGCAGGGTCGATAACCTCAACAAGATCTGTGTCATCCCGGAGAGCCGCGCAGCGGACTCGTCCGGGACCTCGTCGAGAGTTCGCTACGGCTGCTGTGCGATCACGAAGCTTAGTCGGCACAAGGTCCCGGACAATCCGCTACGCGGCTTTCCGGGATGACACAGTCGGGTGGGCGCCTTGCGTTCTCTCTCCCATTCCCGTAGACACCCCGCCTCCTGACGGAGAGCGGTCTTTCGCGGAGCGTCAAAGGGTCCGGGACCATCCCGGCCGCCGCGACTGGAACCATCGTTGCCGGGCGTCTTCCGCCGCCGGGCCGCGCCGCTCTCCAAGCCGGAAGAAGGAACGCAATGGCGTACTACGAGCACGTGCTCATCACGCGGCAGGATATCTCGCCGCAACAAGCCGAAACCCTGAACGAGGAACTCAAGGCCCTGATCGAAGGCCTTGGCGGCCACATCGCCAAGATCGAGTACTGGGGCCTGCGCAACCTCTCCTATCGGATCAAGAAGAACCGCAAGGGCCACTACTCGCTGCTGGCGATCGATGCGCCCGCCGATGCGGTCAAGGAAATGGAGCGCCAGCTCTCGATCAACGAGGATGTGCTGCGCTACCTCACCTTGCGCGTTGAACAGCTCGACCTCGAGCTTTCGCCAGTGCTGGCCCGCCGCGACCGTGAGCGCGACCGCGAACGCCCGCGCTTCGACGACATCCCGGTCTAGGCGGAGGACAGACGATGACCGACCTTTCTGCTCCCGAAGCCCCGGCCGCCGGCGGCGGCCCGCGCCGCACCTTCATGCGCCGCCGCAAGGTGTGCCCGTTCTCCGGCGCCAACGCCCCGAAGATCGACTACAAGGACGTGAAGCTGCTGCAGCGTTACATCTCCGAGCGCGGCAAGATCGTGCCCAGCCGCATCACCGCGGTCTCGGCGCTGAAGCAGCGCGAACTGGCCAAGGCGATCAAGCGCGCGCGCTTTCTTGCCCTGCTGCCCTACGTCGTGAAGTAGGAGCGCCACGATGAAAGTGATCCTGCTCGAACGCGTTGAGCGCCTGGGCGCTCTCGGCGACGTGGTGACGGTGAAGGACGGCTTTGCCCGCAACTTCCTGCTGCCGCGCTCCAAGGCCCTGCGCGCCAACTCCGAGAACCTGAAGGTGTTCGAGGCTCGCCGCGGCGATATCGAGGCCAGCAACGCCAAGGCCCGCGACGCCGCCGCCAGGGCCGGCGACAAGCTCGACGGCGCGTCCTACATCATGATCCGCCAGGCGGGCGAGAGCGGCCACCTTTACGGCTCGGTCTCCGGCCGTGACGTCGCCGACGCCATCAACGCCGAAGGCGGCAAGGTCGACCGCTCGATGGTGATCCTGGACAAGCCGATCAAGACGCTCGGCGTGCACCCGGTGAAGGTGCGCCTGCACGCGGAAGTCACCTTGACGGTCAACATCAACATCGCCCGCAGCCAGGACGAAGCCGAGCGCCAGGCCCGCGGCGAAAACGTGATCACCTCCCAGTTCGAGGAAGACCGCGCGGCGGACGCCGAGGCCATGGCCGACATGCTCGAAGGCGGCGCCGGAACCCACGCGCCCGACCGCGACGACGGCTGAGCTAACGCTGACTTCGCGCGGCTTCAATCTCACCAACCACGCTCGGTCATAGCCGGGCGTCAGTCCCGGCTATCCAAGCACACCGTCCGCGCCCCGGCCGCGCTAAGCGCGGCCGCCCTGCCGCTTGCGTGCTGGATCACCGGGACTGACGCCCGGTGATCACCGAGGATTGGGGAGCGAGATGGCTGCGTTTCGGCAAAGCTTTCCACAGGGGCAAGATTAGCTGTGGAGTGGGCGATCTGACCGCATGCCGGCGCCCCTCCGCATGAGCTATCAGTGACGTCATGGCCCTCGCTCCAGCCCTGGACCTTCGTCCTGCCGCCCCCGATATCGCGCCGGCCCATGCCCCTGCCAATGTGGAGGCCGAGCAGGCGCTGCTCGGCGCGCTGCTCTATGACAACGGCGCCTATGAGCGGCTGAACGACAGCCTGCAGGCGCAGCACTTCTTCGAGCCGTTCCACGGACGCTTGTTCGCGGCGATCGAGGCCAATGTCCGCCGCGGCCAGCTGGCCGATCCGACCCTGCTCGCCCAGCAGTTCCAGAACGACCCGGCGTTCCAGGAGCTGGGCGCGGTGCGCTATCTCGCCGACCTGGTCGATCGCGCCCCGCCGGCGGCGCGTGCGGCGGACTATGGCCGGGCGATCTACGACCTGGCCCTGCGCCGCGAGCTGATCCGCATCGGCGGCGACATCTCCACCAACGCCGCCGTCAGCGACCCTGAGACCGACGCCCGCGACCAGATCGAGGCCGCCGAGCAGCAGCTCTACACCCTGGCCGAGACCGGAACCTCGTCGAACGGCTTGCTGGGGCTCGACACCGCGCTGGCCCGCGCCATCGAGATGGCGGCGGAGGCCTATAACCGCGATGGCGGCCTCTCGGGCCTCTCGACCGGCATCTCCGACCTCGACGCCAAGCTGGGCGGGCTGCACCCGTCCGACCTGATCATCCTGGCCGCACGCCCCTCGATGGGGAAGTCGTCGCTGGCCGCCAACATCGCCTTCAACGTCGCCCGCCGCTATGCCTGGGAGCCGCAGCCGGACGGCGCCCGCAAGACCGTCAACGGCGGGGTCGTCGCCTTCTTCGCGCTGGAAATGTCGGCCGCTCAGGTCGCCATGCGCCTGCTGGCCGAAGTCAGCGGCGTGCCCTCGGACATGATCCGCAAGGGCGAGATCTCGGCGGTCGAGTTCGGCAAGATCCGCGACGCCGCGACCGAGATCCAGGAGTCGCCGCTGTTCATCGACGACACCGGCGGCATCTCGCTCGCCAAACTGGTCGCCCGCGCCCGGCGCCTGAAGCGCACCAGCGGCCTGGACCTGATCGTGATCGACTATGTGCAGCTGATCACCGCCGGCAACGGCCGCCCAGAGAACCGGGTGCAGGAAGTCAGCATGATCACCCAGGGGCTGAAGGCGCTGGCCAAGGAGCTGCAGGTGCCGGTGATCGCAGCCGCCCAGCTATCGCGCCAGGTAGAGAACCGCGAGGACAAGCGGCCTCAACTGGCCGACCTGCGCGAATCCGGCTCGATCGAGCAGGACGCCGACGTGGTGATGTCGATCTACCGCGAGTCCTACTACCTCAGCCGGACCGAGCCGCGCGAAGGCACCGAGGAACACCTCGCCTGGACCGAGAAGATGGAGCTGATCCGCAACGAAGCCGAGATCATCATCGGCAAGCAGCGGCACGGCCCCATCGGCACGGTGAAGCTGCACTACGACGAGAACATCACCAAGTTCTCGAACCTCGCCCGGCACGACGGCCGCTTCGAGCGGCGATAGCGCCCAAAGCAACGGCCCGGGCAGTCTGCCCGGGCCGTCCTTCGTCAGATCCGCACCTGAAGCCTAGTGGACGGCTGCGGCGCCGGTGGCTGCGGCGCCCACGAGGAGCATGCCGATGATCACGCCAACGATGACGCCGATCACTGCATAGACCACGATGGCGACGACGATGCTGACCACGAAGTAGCCCACGGTCTTGTCCGGGGGGCTCTTCATCAGCTTCGGCAGGCCGAGATACATTGTGTAGAGCGAGTAGATGCCGCCCGCGAGCGCGACCAGGCTGCCAAGGATCGGGATGAGCAGCGCGATGCCCGCCACCCACGAGGCGGTGTAGGCGTAGACGACCAGTTTCAGCGCCTGGATCTGGCTCTTTTGCGCGCCGAAACTCGGCGCCAGCGCGTCGATGATCATGGCGATGATGAAGATGCCGACCAGCGCCAGCACGTAACTCAGCACCGCGCTGACCAGCGCGAACACGATCGCCAAGTGCAGGAACAGCAGCGAACTGACGATCGAGGCCAGCGCCGGAATTGCCGCCAGGATACACGCATAGCCGGTATAGAGCCCGCCGACGCTGGCTTGCTCGCCGTCGATGACGTCCCACTCCGCAGCGGGCTTCATCAACATATTCTGCACGCGAGCCACCAGGCCCGTGCTCGCAGACCCCCCAACCACAGACATACCGCCCTCCAGATTCTCTTTTGGTGACGCGACGCTAGCTCAACTTACCCAGGCTTGCGAGCCGTTGTTACGCGAACGGCGCAATTTCAACCGTGGGCAAGCGCTTCGAGCCGGTCGGGCCCGACCGAGGCGACCGCGGCCTTCAGCTGATCCATCGAGACGCCGCTGCCGTCGGCGCTGATCACGAAGCGGCTGGCGACCATCACGCTGTATTCGCCGCTCTTGTCTTGATTGTCGTATTTCTCGGTGGTGAGACGGCCGTTGATGGTCTGCACCTTCTCGTAGCCGGTCGTCGTCTGGCGATCCTCCTGCACGTTCACCGCGCCAGCCAGGGCGGCCAGACCACCGGCGGCGGCGATGTCGGCCACCTTCAGGGTGATGTGCGCATCGCCATTCTGGTAGGTCGCCTCGGCGTCGGAGCCGCCCATACCGGCGGCGCCGGCGCTGACCGCGGAGATCTCGGTGCGCGGCGCGCCGGCGACGTTGTCGGGCAGCAGTCCCTTCAGCACATTCGGATCGACCGCATTGATCTTGCCGTTCGCCGCCGCCTGCTGCGAATCGTGGATCTGCTGCTCGGCCTGCTGGGTCGCCGCCTGCAGCTTGCCGAGGTCGACGCTGGCGCCGGGAAGGCGGATGGCGCCGGAAAGCTGGCCGGGCGTCGACAAGGACCCGCCACCCGACATCGCCCCCATCATCGCGAACGGCGCGGTCAGCGCGCCAGCGACGATGAAGACCACGATGGCCAGGACCACGACCACGACGGTGTAGATCACCGCCTTGTCGTCAGGCGATCGCATGACCTGCTTGAGGCCCAGATACAGCAGAAAGAGGCTGTAGAGCCCGACCAGCGTCAGCAGTCCGCCGACCCAGGGGATGATCAGGAATACCCCGGAGAGCCAGGCCGCGGTCCAGCTGTAGACCGCCACCTTCATCGCCTGGACCTGATTCTTCTCGCCGCCGAAACTCGGGGCAAGCGCGTCGATGATCAGGCCCACCGCGAAGGTGCCGGCGACGGACAAGGCGTAGTAGACCACCGCGCCGATCACCACGAACATCGGGTTCGGCGTGTAGCAGACCCCGAACAGGCAGTGCGGCATCAGCCCGCTGATCACCCGCGCGATCGCCGGGATCGCCGCCAATATCGCCGCGTAGCCGAGGATCAGGCCCGGCGTCGTCGCGTGCTCGGCGGCGATCACGTCCCACTCGGCCCTCGGCCGCATCACGATGTTGATGGCTCGGGCGAACAGCCCCTGCGATCTCGGCGCCTCGACGACACTCATCGCGCTCTCCTCGGCTCGGTCCTGGTGGGGCGACGCTATCGAAACCTTCGGGGCGAACAAGGGTCAATCGTGCGAGGCTCGGCGCAGCCCAAGGACGCAGCACCGAGCGCCGTCTTTGTCGCGGGCGCGCCAAGCTCGGCCGCGCCTATATATGCTCCGGTCCAAGCACTTGAGGTGAGTCGGAACGTCCATGGCCAAGGACGGCGCGGTCTATGTCTGTCAGTCGTGCGGCGCGGTCTCGGCCAAGTGGGCGGGCCAGTGCATGGCCTGCAGCGCCTGGAACACCATGGTCGAGGAGATCTCTAGCCGCCCGCTGGGCGCGCTGGCGCCGTCGCGCGGCGCCAAGACCCGCGGCCTGGCGTTCGAAGGTCTGGAGAGCGAGACCGCGCCCGCGCGGCGGCTGGTGACCGGCCTCGAGGAGTTCGACCGCGTCTGCGGCGGCGGCGTCGTGCCGGGCTCCGCCATCCTGATCGCCGGCGATCCCGGCGTCGGCAAATCCACCCTGTTGCTGCAGGTCTGCGCCCAGGCCGCGCTGCGCGGCGCGGCGTGCGCCTACATCTCCGGCGAGGAAGCCATCGAGCAGATCCGCTCGCGCGCCCAGCGCATGGGCCTGGGCGCGGCGCCGGTGCGCCTCGCCGCCGAAACCGCGCTGCGCGACATCGTCGACGCGCTGAAGCGCGAGCCGTTCGACCTGGTGGTGATCGATTCGGTGCAGACGCTCTGGAGCGACATGCACGAGGCCGGACCCGGCTCGGTGACCCAGGTGCGCGCCTGCGCCGGCGAGCTGGTGCGGCTGGCCAAGCGCCGCGGGATCGCCATCGTGCTGGTTGGTCACGTGACCAAGGACGGCCAGGTCGCCGGCCCGCGCGTGGTCGAGCACATGGTCGACGCGGTGCTCTCGTTCGAGGGCGAGCGCGGCTATCCGTTCCGCGTCCTGCGCGGGGCCAAGAACCGCTTCGGCGCCACCGACGAGATCGGGGTGTTCGAGATGCGCGACGCCGGCCTGATCGAGGTGAAGAACCCGTCGGCCCTCTTCCTCGGCGAGGGCGGCGAGCGGGCGGCCGGCTCGGTGGTGTTCGCCGGCATCGAGGGCTCGCGGCCGGTGCTGATGGAATTCCAGGCTCTTGTCGCGCCTTCCGCCTACGGAACACCGCGCCGGGCGGTGGTCGGCTGGGATTCCGGGCGCTTAGCGATGATATTAGCGGTGCTGGAGGCCCGTTGCGGGGTTGGATTTGGCGACCGCGACGTCTACTTGAACGTCGCTGGCGGCCTCAAGGTCACGGAGCCCGCGGCAGACCTCGCCGCAGCCGCCGCCCTGGTGTCCTCGGCCCTGGACGCGGCTCTGCCGCAGGATTGCGTGGTGTTCGGCGAAATCAGTCTCTCTGGGGACGTAAGGCCGGTGGCGAGAAGCGAGATGCGTCTGAAGGAAGCCGCCAAGCTGGGCTTCTCGCGCGCGCTCGGCCCGCAAGGCGGCCCCATGGGCGAGACCGCCGGCGTGCGCCAGGTTCCGGTGGCGCGACTGGCCGATGCGGTGGCCAAGATCGGAGGCGAGGCGTGGGACGACCCAAGGCGCGACTCCGGCCGATGAGCCTGTTCGACCTCGCCGCCGGGCTCGTGCTGATCGTCTCGGTGCTGGTTGGCTGGATGCGCGGCGGGGCCCGCGAGGTGGCGACGGTCGCCGCCCTGATCGTCGCCGCCATCGTCGCCCTCGCCGCCCTGCGCTTCTCCGGCCCGGTCGCGCGCCATGCGATCCACACCCCGTGGCTGGCCAACATCGCCGCCATCCTGTCGGTGTTCGTGGCGGTCTACATCCTGCTGCGGGTGCTCGCGGCCGCGCTCACGCGGCGCATCCACCAGACCAGCGGCCTCGGCGGGGTCGACCGCACCGTGGGCGCGGGCTTCGGCGCGGCGCGGGCGCTGGTGGTGCTGGGCCTGGCGAATCTGACCATCAACGCCATCATGCCGCCCGACCGCATGCCGCCCTGGATCTCCGGCGCGCTGCTCTACCCGGTTTCGTCGGCCTCGGCCTCGGCCCTGAAGACCTTCGCGCCCCGAGGCGCGAACCTGGCCAAGCAGGTCTACCCGGTCGTCGGCAAGGCCATCACCAGCGGCGGCCAGGACAATGAAGCCGGCGCCGGCGATGACCAGAATCGCGATTACAATGACCCTCAGACGAACGCGCCCAGCCCCGGCTTGCGCGTGGAGAAGACGCCGTGACCGACATCTGGCGTGACGACGACCGGCTGCGACTGGAGTGCGGCGTCTTCGGCGTGTTCAACACCCCCAACGCATCCCAGATCGTGGCGCTGGGGCTGCACGCGCTGCAGCACCGCGGCGAAGAAGCCTGCGGCATGGCCTCGTTCGACGGCCAGGGCTTCTACACCGAGCGGCACATGGGCCATGTCGCCGAGTCGTTCTCCGGCGCCGACCTCGCCGAACGGCTGCCGGGCAGCTACGCCATCGGCCACACCCGCTACTCCACCGCCGGCGCCAGCGTGCTGCGCAACGTGCAGCCGATGTTCGCCGACCTCGAAGCCGGCGGCGTGGCGCTGGCGCACAACGGCAACCTGACCAACTTCCTCACCCTGCGCGAGCGGCTGGTGTCCGAAGGCCACATCTTCCAGTCCACCTCGGACTCCGAGGTGATCATCCATCTGATCGCCATGTCGCGGAAACTGCGGTTCATCGACCGCTTCATCGAGGCGCTCTCACAGATCGAGGGCGGCTACGCGCTGGTGGGGCTGACCAACAAGAAGCTGATCGGCGCGCGCGATCCGCTCGGCATCCGCCCGCTGGTGATGGGCGATCTCAACGGCAAGCCGGTGCTGGCCTCGGAGACACGGGCGCTGGACATGGTGGGCGCCAAATTCGTGCGCGACATCGAGCACGGCGAGATCGTGGTGATCTCGAGCGACGGCGTCGAATCGATCAAGCCGTTCCCGGCCGCGAAGGCCAGGCCGTGCGTGTTCGAATACGTCTACTTCGCCATGCCGGACTCGGTGGTGAACGGCCGCTCGGTCTACGACGTGCGCAAGCGCATGGGTCGGCGGCTGGCCGAGGAGAGCCTGATCCCGGCCGACGTGGTGGTGCCCGTGCCCGACTCCGGCGTGCCCTCGGCGCTCGGCTTCGCCCAGGCCGCCGGCCTGCCGTTCGAGATGGGCATCATCCGCAACCACCACCTGGGCCGCACCTTCATCCAGCCCAGCCAGGACGCCCGCGAGCTGTCGGTGCGGATGAAACACAGCCCCAACCGCGCCGTGCTCGCCGGCAAGCGCGTGGTGCTGGTCGACGACTCCATCGTGCGCGGCACAACCACGGTGAAGGTGGTGAAGATGGTCCGCGACGCCGGGGCCAAGGAGGTGCACCTGCGCTCCGCCTCGCCGGCGATCCGCTTCCCCGACTTCTACGGCATCGACATGCCCGACCGCGAACACCTGATCGCCGCGCAGATGAGCGTCGAGCAGATGGCCAAACAGTTCGGCGTCGACAGCCTGGCCTTCCTGTCGGTCGACGGGCTCTACTGGGCGATGGGCGCCGGGCCGCGCGACCCGGCCTGCCCGCAGTTCACCGACCACTACTTCACCGGCGACTACCCGACCCGCCTCCTCGACCGCGAGATCGCGGAGGGGCGCAACGAACAGGTCGAGCGCCAGCTCTCCTTCCTGGTCGACGCTTAGGGGCCCTTCCCCCTTGAGGGGAGAGGTTGGGGGTGGGGGGCTCTCGACATCAAGCGCGCCGCCGTGCATTGCCGCGCCGAATGACCGTCGCCGTCGAGAAACCTGTCGGAAGCGCGCCCCCGTCTGGCAGCCCCCCACCCCCTGCCCCCGCCCCTCGGGGGGGCGGGGGTTTCCTGAAGAATCTCGCCCCCGATCGCTATGTGCTGGCGATCCTGGCGACCGTCGGTGTGGCGAGCCTGCTGCCTGTGCGCGGCGCCGCCGCCACCGACTTCGCGTTCTTCACCAAGCTGGTCATCGCGCTGCTGTTCTTCCTGCACGGCGCCAAGCTCTCGCGCGATGCGGTGGTGGCGGGGATCACCCACTGGCGCCTGCACCTGGTGATCCTGGCGGCGACGTTTGTGCTCTTCCCATTGCTGGGGCTGCTCGCTATGCGGCTGCCGGCGGCGATCCTGCCAACGACCCTGGCGACCGGGGTGCTGTTCTGCTGCTGCCTGCCCTCGACGGTGCAGTCGTCGATCGCCTTCACTTCGGTGGCGCGGGGCAATGTGGCCGCGGCGGTCTGCGCGGCTTCGGCCTCCAACCTGTTCGGCATCTTTCTGACACCGGTGCTGGTGGCCGCGACCCTCGGCGTCCGAGGCGCAGGATCGCCGATTGAAGAGGCCGAAGCGATCGCGGTCCAGCTGTTCCTGCCGTTTGTCGCCGGACAGATCGCGCGGATCTGGATCGCCGGCTGGATGACGCGGCACGCCAAGCTGGTCGGCCTGGTCGACCGCGGTTCGATCCTGCTGGTGGTCTATGGCGCCTTCAGCGAGGCGGTGGTGCAGGGCATCTGGCGCCAGGTCTCTGTGGTCCAGCTGCTGTGGCTGGCCGTGGTCTGCGGCGCCCTGCTGGCGATCGTGCTGGCGTTGACCGCCCACGTCTCGCGCTGGCTGAAGTTCGACAAGGCCGACGAGATCGCCATCGTCTTCTGCGGTTCGAAGAAGAGCCTCGCCACCGGGGTGCCGATGGCCGGCCTGCTGTTTCCGCCGGCCAGCGTCGGCCTGATCGTGCTGCCGCTGATGCTGTTTCACCAGCTGCAGCTGATGGCCTGCGCGGTGATCGCCCAGCGGTATGCCGCGCGGCCGTCCTAGGTTAGAAGCCCGCCATGCAAGCGTCTGATCCCGCACGACAACCGCTCGCCGGCAAGATCGCCCTCGTCACCGGCGCCACCCGCGGCATCGGCCGCGCCAGCGCCGTCGCGCTCGCCGCAGCCGGCGCCCACGTGATCGCCGTTGGCCGCACTCAGGGCGCCTTGGAGGAGCTCGACGACCAGCTTGGCGCGCTGGGCCTGCACCGTCCAACGCTCGTGCCGCTCGATCTGACCGAGGGCGAGACGATCGACATTCTCGGCGCCGAGCTCTTCAACCGCCACGGCCATCTCGACATCCTGGTTCACGCCGCCGCGATGCTGGGTGGGCTCTGGCCGGTCGCCCACATTGATCCCAAGCTCTGGGACAAGGTCGTCGCCACCAACCTGAGCGCCGTCTACCGCCTGATCCGCTCGACCGAGCCGCTGCTGCGGCGCGCCGAGGCCGGCCGGGCGCTGTTCCTCACCTCCGGCCGCGCCGCCCGGCCGAAGGCGTTCTGGGGCGCCTACGCCGCCACCAAGGCGGCGCTGGAGGCGCTGGTGCGGTGCTGGGCCGACGAGATCGAGCACACCAACGTACGCGCCGTGCTGGTCGATCCGAACCAGATGCGCACCCGCATGCGCGCCGAGGCCTTCCCGGGCGAGGATCCGGATACGCTGCCGGACCCGTCCGAGATCGGGCCTATGATCGTCGCCCTCGCGGCCGCGGCGGACCTCGGCCTGCCGACGTCGACGGTGCGGTTTTCCGAGTGGAAGGCCGCGGCGATGGCCCCTTCGACCTGACCGGCTTGGACTTGGGCGGCGCGCCCTTCGGCTTTGCGGCGGTGGCCTTGCGCTTGGCCGGACCGGCCTTGGGCCTGCCCGCGGATGGCGCCGGTCTGGAGGCCCGACGCGCCTCGGCCTTATCCTCCGCATAAGGATTGGAGCTCGACTTCACGGTGAGGCGAACCGGCGTACCCGGAAGATCGAAGCTCTCGCGGATCGAGTTGACCAGGTAGCGGCGATAGCTGTCGGGCATCGTCGAGCCGCGGCTGGCGAACAGCATGAAGGTGGGCGGCCGCGCCTTGGTCTGGGCGATGTACTTCGGCTTGATCCGCCGCCCGCCCGCCATCGGCGGCGGATGGCGCTCGACGGCCAGCCGCAGCCAGGTGTTGAGGTCGGAGGTCTTGACCTTGGTCGACCAGTCGGCGTGCGCCTTGGCCACGGCCGGCATCAGCCGCTCAAGCCCCCGGCCGGTCTCGGCCGAGAGCGCCACCATCGGCGTGCCCTTCAGCTGCGGCAGCATGCGCTCGGCGGTATGCCGGCACGCCTCGAGGCGGTCGATGGGGTCCTCGATCAGGTCCCACTTGGCCAGCACGAACACCAGCGCCCGGCCCTCGCGCTCCACCAGGTCGGCGATCTGCACGTCCTGGGTCTCGAACGGGTGGGTGGCGTCCATCACCAGGATCACCACCTCGGCGAAGGTGATGGCGCGAATGGCGTCGTGGGTGGAGAGCTTCTCCAGCGCCTCGATCACCCGCGCCTTGCGCCGCAGCCCCGCGGTGTCGACCAGCCGCACCGGCCGGCCGTTCCAATCCCAGTCGACCGAGATGGCGTCGCGAGTGATGCCGGCCTCGGGACCGGTCAGCATGCGGTCTTCCCCGACCAGTTGGTTGACCAGCGTCGACTTGCCGGCGTTCGGGCGACCGACGATGGCGATTTTCAGCGGCGAGGCGCCTGGCTCCGCCTCGTCGTCGTCCCCCGCCGGCCGGGCGGCGTCGAGCGCGTCGAACAGGTCCGACATCCCCTCGCCGTGCTCGGCCGAGATCGCCACGGCCTCGCCGAAACCGAGCTTGAACGCCTCGAGCGCGCCGGAGTCGCCGGCCTTGCCCTCGGCCTTGTTGGCGACCAGCACCACCGGCTTGCCGCGCCGGCGCAGCAGTTCGGCGAACACCTCGTCGAGCGGCGTCACGCCCTCGCGGGCGTCGAACACGAACAGCGCGATGTCGGCCTCGTCCAGCGCCAGCTCGGTCTGGCGCCGCATGCGCGCCTCCAGACTCTCGCCTTCGTCGTCCTCGAACCCGGCGGTGTCGATCAGCTCGAGCTCGATGTCGCCGATCCGGCCCGTGCCGAAGCGGCGGTCGCGGGTGACGCCCGGCCGGTCGTCCACCAGCGCCAGCTTGCGCCCGGCCAGGCGGTTGAACAGGGTCGACTTGCCGACATTGGGGCGCCCGACGATGGCGATCTTGACCATGCCGGCCTCTTAGCCCGGATTTCTCGTCCCAAGTAGCGCTGCGTGACAGTCTGTTGGCACAATGCAAGGAGCTGGGCCGACGGCGATGTCACCATCGCCGAGGTCCAGCGACGCCGCAGTGCGCCAACAGGCTGTCACCCGAAGGGAGGCCCAGATTTGTCGCCTGGCGGCGTCGCCTGTCGCTCGTGGTGGTCGCACCACCACGCGCCAGGCTCCTGGCCAGACGTCAAATCTGGGCCTCGCAGCACTGCTTGAGACGAGAAATCCGGGCTAGGCCCCCCGCCAGTCCCCCGCTAGCGGATGGCGATCAGGTCGGCCTGCTGGCTGACGACGTAGATCGTGCCGCCGGCGGCGATCGGACTCAGCAACGCATCGTCGCCGATCTTGATCCGCCGCTCGACTTCGCCGGTCTTGGCGTTGATCGCCACCGCCTCGCCGCCATCGGAGACGGTGATCAGCCGGTTGTCGGCAAGAATCGGGCTCGACCAGACCGCGCGCGAGCGCTTCGGCGGCTTCTTGTCCTTCTTGGTCGCAGCCCGGGGCGCGTTGAGATCGGTCACCCAGTAGAGCTGGCCGGACTCCCGCGCCGCGCAGATCACGTTGCCGTCGAGTCCGATGGCAAAGACCACGTCGCCGGCCGGCCAGGGGCTGGTGATGCCCGAGAGCGGCAGCTGCCAGCGCACGGTCCCTGTGCGCAGGTCGGTGTCGGCCATCACGTCGGCGTGGCTGATGGCGAAGACGTCGCCCTTGTAGATCACCGGCCGCCCGGCGATGTCGCGGATCTCCGACAGCGCGTTGGTGCGGGTGGTGCGCGAGAGGGGCTGGTTCCACAGCTCGGTGCCGTTGTCGGAACGCATCGCCACCAGTTCGCCCGAGGCGAACGAGGCCACCAGGGTGCCGTTGGAGACCGCGGGGCTGGACGCCACCAGCATCCGCGCCGGCTCGGTCAGGGCCTGGTGGGTCCAGTCGGGCGTGCCGCTGTCGGCGTCGTAGGTCAGCAGCTCGTCGTCGACGTCGACCACGTAGACCCGACCGTCGGAAACGGTGGGCGCGTCGTGCAACGGCGCATCGGTGCGCGTCACCCAGTTCACCCGGCCGGTGTCCGCGTCCAGCTGCGCGACCAGACGGAACCCGGAGGTGACGTAGAGCTTGCCGTCGGCGAAGGCGAGGCCGCCGCCAAAGGCGTCGTGGTCGGGCTCACCCTTGCCTTTGCCCTTGCCTCTGATTTTGACCTTGGCCGGCTTCAGATCGGTCCGCCACAGCTGGTTCCCGGTCTGGGCGTCATGCGCCGAGACCGTCGCGCCAGCGTCCATCACGAACACCTTGCCGCCAGCCATGATCGGCGGAGCGGTGACGTGGGCGTGGGCGCCCGACTTCAGCCCGAAGGTCCGCCGCCAGGCGACGCGGAAGTCCGGCGCGGCGTCGACGTTCTCCACCGACTGCTCGAGCGTGCCGCCCGCCAGCGGCCAGTCAGCCTGCGGCGACGGCGGCGGCAGGAAGAAGTCCTGACCCTTCAGCGAATCGGAGACCTTCAGCTGGTCGTTGAGCTCGAGCAGCGAGATCCGCTCTCCGGGCGACGCCTTCGATGGCTTAGGGCGGCTTTGAAACGGATTTTGCACGCTGTGGCAGCCCGCGGCCAGGAGGCTCACGACGGCGATGGCGGCGATGACGCTGGCGTGGCGTCGAGGCGTCATTGAGGGGCTCCGGCAGGCGGGGACTGGGCCGCGCCCGGGGGACCCTGGTCGGGCCCCTGGGCCGCGGGCGGCGGCGCGCCGACCATCGAGGTCGGCGGGGGCGGCATTGTGGCGGCGACTTTCACCGCCGAAACGGCGGCGCCCGCCTCGCCGGAATCGATCAGGGCGACGGCGAGCTGGGCGCGCTGGCGCAGGTCTTCCGGCGCGGTCAGGCTGAGCTGGATCACGCTGAAGTCCTTGCGGGCGTCGGCGGTCTTGCCGGCCATCAGCTTGGCCATGGCCAGCGCCTCGCGCGCGAAGACGGCGTAGGGACGCTTGGCGTCCATCAGCGGCGTCAGACGGGTCGACAGCTGCGGAAGCGGCGCGGTGTCGAGCAGCGCCTGCGCGGCCTTCAGGCGGGCGAGATCGCCGACGATCTCGTTGGGTGCGGCGTCGGCGGCCTGATCGTACAGCTTGGCCGCCTCGTCGGGCCTGTTGAGCTCGACCTTCAGGTTGGCCTGCTGCATCAGCGCCAGCGCCTTGTAGCCGGGCGCGCCGGCCTTCGCGGCGGCCGCAAAGCTATCCAGGGCGGTCTTGGTGTCGCCCGTACCCAGCGCATCGACGCCCTTCTGGTAGGCGAGCGCGCCCGCGGCGAGATTGCGGTCCTGCCATGAGGTGTAGCCCCAGAACCCGAGGTAGCCGATCAGGAAGATCGCCAGCACCGCCGTCACCCAGGGCGCCAGGCTTCGGACCAACTTGAGGTTTCGATCGGAGCGCAGCTCCTCCTCAACCTCTTCGAACAAATCGACCAATGCGTACTCCGATTGGGGCGAGGCCAATTGGCGGGGCCTGGGAAAAGAGGCGCGAACCTATCGTTCGGCGCCCGTCGCTGCAACGCGGCCTTTCTCCTTGGCCCGCATTCGTCGGCGGCGACGGCGTGCGCGGTGTTCGTCGAGCTGCGCCAGCTGGTTGATCAGCAGCGCGGTCTGGAAGATGGCGATGCCGACCGTCTTGAACACATCGCCCTGCAGAACGGCGCCGCCGTGGCCGATGATCTGGCCCAGCGTGTTGACGCTGGCGACAATCGAAACGCCAAGGCCGATCGCCAACATCGATTCATAAGGCCGCCCGAAGTGCTTGTGCAGCCACAGGTCCAGCCAGTGCGCGTAGCGTGTCAGAGTGGTCAGCATGCCGTTCCCCTGCCCTCGGGCAGACTGATAGCAGCCGGACACGCTGTTGGGGACGCGCGCTTGCGGGCGCCGAGCCATCCCCCTAAGTTCCGCCCGCGTCTCGCCGGGCTTGGCCTCGCCGAGCATGGGCCGGTAGCTCAGTGGTAGAGCACCCGACTTTTAATCGAGTGGTCGTGGGTTCGACCCCCACCCGGCCTACGCCCGCGCGCCGACCCTTCGGGCGTTAAGTATCTCTATTCAAAGGGCTCTGGCGATTCAGCTTGGCCTAGGTTACAAATCGTCCATGCGCCGAGCCGCCCTCCTGGCCCTCGCGGCCGCTTCGTTCCTGGCGCCTTCGCTCGGGTGGGCTGAGGCGCCCTCTACCGCCTATTCGCCGCCGCCCGCCGCCAAGCCTGAGCCACCCGCTGCCAAACCTGACCCCAACGACCGCCTGCTGACCCCGGAGCAGCAGGGACGGCAGGGCATTCGGGCGGTGGTCCAACAGCCGTTCCGCGACTTCAACCTGATGCGCAGCAAGATCCCGCTGGTGCTGATCGAGGCCATCGCCGACCCCTATGCGCGCCCCGCGCCCGCCAGCTGCGATGGCATCGCCGCGGAGATGCTTCGGCTGAACGTCGCGCTCGGGCCCGATCTCGACGAGCCGGTGTCCACCGAGCACCCAGGCGTGCTCACTCGCGGCGAAGGCGCCGCCAGGACCGCCGCGCTCGACGCCATGCGCTCGGAAGAGCAGAGCTACATTCCGTTCGACGGCTTCATCCGCGTGCTCTCAGGCGCATCGCGCCACGACCGGCTGGTGATGGAAGCGATCCAGGCCGGCGCGATTCGCCGCGGCTACCTGAAAGGCCTCGGCGAGGCGCGCGCTTGCATGCCCCCCGATGTGCCGCGCCACCTGGCCCACCCGGTCAGCATCGCCGAGGGCGACGGCAAGGGGCGCTAGGGGCGCCTAGTCGACCGGGATGAAGATCGAGTGGCGCAGCTGACCGGACACGGCCTTCGATAGGTGGCCCTTGCCGGTGGTGTCTTCCACGAAGATCACCTCGCCGGCGCCGATGACCCGCGTCTCGCCGTCGCTCGCCGTGAGCTCCACGCCGGCGTCGAGGTTCACGATGTACTGCCGGCGTGGCGCCGTGTGCCAATCGAGGTCGTAGTCGCCGGCCGTTTCACGGAAGATGACGCCCGTCGCCGGCAGCCGCCTGGACAGCTTGCCGCCGGGCGATTCCTGCACCCATTCGACATCGATATCGCGGAAATGCGATGCGCCGGATGCGTCGGCGTAGAGGTTGTGGATGCGCATGGTTTCCTACTCCAGACTGAGCCGGCGATCAGACAGCGCCCTCATCGGCATTTAATCCCGCCTTGAACGCCTGCCGAAACGCATCGAACCGCCGTTCCGTGATCGCCTCCCGCATCCGCGCCATCAGCGTCTCGAAGAAGGCGACGTTATGCCAGGACAGCAGCACCTGGCCGAGGATCTCGCCCGACTTCACCAGGTGGTGCAGGTAGGCGCGGGAGTAGTCGCGGCTGGCAGGGCAGTCGCTCTCGCCGTCGAGCGGTTCCGCGTCGTCCGCGAACCGTGCGTTCTTCAGGTTTACCGGCCCCGCCCAGGTCCAAGCCTGGCCGTGGCGGCCGGAGCGGGTGGGCAGGACGCAGTCGAACATGTCGACGCCGCGCCAGACCGCCTCGACCAGGTCGATCGGCTTGCCGACGCCCATCAGGTAGCGCGGCCGGTCCGCCGGCAGCATGGCCGGGGCGAAGTCCAGCACCTCGCACATCGCCTCATGGCCCTCCCCGACCGCCAGCCCGCCCAGCGCATAGCCGTCGAAGCCGATCTCGATCAGGCGCTGCGCCGACTCGCGGCGCAACGCCTCGAAGGTGACGCCCTGCTGGATGCCGAACAGCGCCTGGCGCTCGCGCGTCCCGAACGCGGCCTTGCACCGCGCCGCCCAGCGCCCGGAGAGCCGCATCGCCTCGGCCGCCCGCGCCTCGTCCGCGGGCCAGGCCACGCACTCGTCCAGCTGCATGACGATGTCGGATCCCAAGAGGTCGGCCTGGATCTCGATCGAACGCTCGGGCGTCAGCACGTGCCGGGCGCCGTCGATGTGGCTTTGGAAGGCGACCGCCTCCTCCGTCACCTTCGAGATCTTCGACAGGCTCATCACCTGGAAGCCGCCCGAGTCGGTCAGGATCGGCCGCTGCCAGCGCATGAACGCGTGCAGCCCGCCCAGCCGCGCCACCCGCTCGGCGGTCGGGCGCAGCATCAGGTGGTAGGTGTTGCCGAGGATGATGTCGGCGCCGGCCTGCCGCACCTGGTCGACGGTCAGCGCCTTCACCGTACCCGAGGTGCCAAGCGGCATGAACGCCGGCGTCCTGATCTCGCCGCGCGACATGGCGATCACGCCGGTCCGCGCCGCGCCGTCGCTCGCGTGGATACGGAAGTCGAGCGCGCTCATGCGTTCGCCCGCCAGAGCAGACTGGCGTCGCCATAGGAATAGAATCGGTAGCCGGCGTCGATCGCATGAGCGTAGGCGGCGCGCATCGCCTCGAGACCCGAGAACGCGCTGACCAGCATGAACAGGGTCGAGCGCGGCAGGTGGAAGTTGGTGACCAGCCCCGCCGCAGTGCGGAAGCGGTAACCGGGGGTGATGAAGATCGCGGTCTCGCCGCTGAACGGCTGGATCACGCCCGCCGCATCGGCCGCGCTCTCCAGCAGCCGCAGCGCCGTGGTGCCGACGGCGACGATCCGCCCGCCCCGCACCCGCGCCGCGTTCAACGCCTGCGCGGTCTCGGCCGACACTTCGCCGGCCTCGGCATGCATCCGATGCTCGGCGACGTCCTCGGTCTTCACCGGCAGGAAGGTGCCGGCGCCGACGTGCAGGGTGACGAAGTGGCGCGACATCCCGCGCGCCTCCAGCGCCGCCATCAGCTCGGGGGTGAAGTGCAGTCCCGCGGTCGGCGCGGCGACCGAGCCGTCTTCACGGGCATAGATGGTCTGGTAGTCGACCAGATCCTGCTCGTCCTCCGCCCGGCGGCTGGCGATGTAGGGCGGCAGCGGCATCGCCCCGCTGGCGGCGATGGCGAAGTCGAGATCCGGTCCAGCGAGGTCGAACGCCAGCGTCACCTCGCCGCCCTCGTCTTTCTCGGCGACGCTCGCCTCGAGCGCGGCGAGCAGGCAGGCGCGGTCGGCCGCCTCGCCGAACACGATCCGGTCGCCGACCGCCAGTCGCCGGCCGGGTTTGGCGAAGGCGCTCCAACGCGAGGGCGAGAGGCGTTTGTGCAAGGTCGCCTCGACCGCCGTCACCGCCTCGCCGCGGTGGCGCAGGCCTCTGAGCCGCGCCGGGATCACCCGCGTATCGTTGAACACCAACGCGTCGCCCGGCGCCAGCAGTCCTGGCAGGTCGCGCACGTGGCGGTCGCTCAAGCCGCCGTCGGCGCCCACCACCAGTAAGCGCGCGGCGTCGCGCGGCGAGACAGGCCGCAGCGCGATCCGCGCCTCTGGAAGCTCGAAATCGAAATCGGCCAGACGCATGCCCTCTCTTAGGGCATCGCCCCGGCCTGGCGAAACTCCGGCGCCGGCAAAGCGCCGACGCCGAGGTCTTGCTAGCCGCGACTAGTGGCGATGACCGCCGCCGCCGCCGTGGCCGCCGTGGCCTCCGCCACCGCCTTGGAAGTGACCGCTGCCCTGGAAGTGGCCGCCGCCCTGGAAGTGACCGCCGCCGTGCCAGTCGCGGCCGCCGTGGTCGCCGCGCCAGCCATGGTCACCGCGCCAGCCGCCACCGCCGCGCCAGTCGTGATCGCCGCGCCAGCCGCCGCCACGCCAGTCATGAAAGCCGTGCCCGTGGCCCCAGGCCCACCAGCCTGCGCCGGGACCGACCCAGCCGTTCCAGCCCCAGACCCCGCCCCAGCCGAAACCGCGACGCCAAGGATAGCCGCACCAGTACCAGCCTGGACCGTGCCAGCCGTCGTACGCCCAGCAATAGCGGTGGCCGCCCCAGAAATAGGGGTCGAACTGCGCTGGCTGGAAGTACGGGTCGTCGCTAAGCACCGGGCCCGCCTGCGCGCTGCTCGCCAGCGCGCCACCCCCCAAGAGGGCGCTCGCCGCGGCAACCGCCGCAAGTATTTTCCGCATAGTCTTCTCCGAGTGAACGCTGTCCCTACGCTTGCAAGTTAAGCTAACACTGCCGAATCTGACTGGCGGCTGAACGCCCCGAAGGTCGTTCTGCTAGGCTTTGGCGTCGGCGGCTACACGCATCGAGACGATCTTTCCTGGCGTGCGCGGCGGCTCGCCCTTGGGCAGCGCGTCGATGTTCTCCATCCCCGCCGTCACCTCGCCCCAGACCGTATATTGGCCATCGAGGAAGCGCGCCTCGTCAAAGCAAACGAAGAACTGGCTGTTGGCCGAGTGCGGGTAGCTGGTGCGGGCCATCGAGCAGACGCCGCGCACGTGCGGTTCCTTGGAGAATTCGGCTTTCAGGTCCGGCTTGCTGGAGCCGCCCGACCCGGTGCCGGTCGGATCGCCGCCTTGGGCCATGAAGCCGTCGATCACGCGGTGGAACACGACGCCGTCGTAGAAGCCCTCCCGCGCCAGTTCCTTGATCCGCGCCACATGGCCCGGCGCCAGGTCCGGGCGCAGGCGGATCGTCACCGGACCGGTGTCCAGCGTCATGGTCAGGGTGTTCTCGGCGTCGTCGGACATGAAGCCTCCGGTTATCAACAATCGCGGGTTCTTAACGCTCGAAACGCTTGATGTCTCCCCGCGGTTAACGATGGCGTCTAAGCGAACCGGGCGCCACGAATACGAGTGGGGAACCATCCTCGCCAAGCTCAGCTAGCTCACAGCGCCAGAAGGAGCCGCGCCATGAACGATGCCGCCACCAGCAGCCTGCATGACAAGCGCTTCCCCGGCGAGGACGCCGCCTATCGCCAAGCCCGCGACGCGCTGCTGCTGGCCGAGATGGCGCTGCGCCGGCAGGACGAGCGCGTCGCCGCGCTGCGCCGGGCCCTGCCGCCCGGCGGGCTCGCGACGGACTATGTGTTCGAGGAGGGCGAGGATGGCAGGCCGGTCAAGCTCTCGGAGCTGTTCGGCGCGAAGCAGACCCTGCTGCTGTACAGCTACATGTACGGCCCGACCATGGAACGGCCCTGCCCGTCGTGCTCGTCGATGCTGGATGGGCTCGACGGCCAGGCCCCGCACATCACCCAGCGCGTCGCGCTCGCCGTCGTCGCCCGCTCGCCGATCGCCCGGCTCCGCGCCGCCGGGGCCGAGCGAGGCTGGTGCAATCTTCACCTGATCTCCTCGGCGAACAACAGCTACCACGGCGACTATCACAGCGAGACCGCGGACGGCTCGCAGCGGCCGATCATGAACGTCTTTTCCCGGCGCGGCGGCGAACTGCGCCACGTCTGGGCCAGCGAACTGGCCTTCGCACCGATGGACCCCGGCCAGGACCCCCGCCACATCGACCAGATCTGGCCGCTGTGGAACGCGCTGGACTACACCCCCGAAGGCCGCGGCGACTTCCACCCGAAGCTCGAGTACGCCTGAGCGGTCAGTTCGCCAGCGCGACGCCGCCGTCGACCGCGATGGTCTCGCCGACCACATAGTCGCCGGCGCGTGAGGCAAGGTAGATCGCCGCCCCCGCCATGTCTTCGTCGCGGCCGATGCGGCGCATCGGAATACGCTTGGCCACCTCGTCGCCGTGGTCGCGCGCATCGCGGTTCATCTGCGAGGCGAACGCGCCCGGCGCGATGGCGCTGACCACGATCCAGTCGCGCGCCAGCCGCGCCGCCATCCGCCGGGTCAGGTAGATCAGGCCCGACTTGGAGGCGTGGTAGGAATAGGTCTCTTGCGGATTGAGCCGGATGCCGTCGATCGAGGCGATCATGATCACCTTGGCCGGCTTGTCCTGCGAGGCGCCGGCGGAGAGCTTGGCGTGCAGCGCCTGGGTCAGGAAGAACGGCGACTTCAGGTTCAGGTCCAGCACCTTGTCCCAGCCGCCCTCGGGGAACTCGTCGAAGTCGGCGCCCCAGGCGGCGCCGGCGTTGTTGACCAGGATGTCGAGCGACGGCTCCAGCTCGCCGATCCGCGCCGCCAGCGACTTGCACCCTTCGACGGTGGAGATGTCCTGCGGCAGCGAGATACAGGTCCCGCCGCCGGCCGAGAGCTTCTCGGCGGTGGCGTCGCAGTCAGCCGACTTGCGCGAGGAGATGTAGACCTTCGCGCCTTGCGCGATGAAGCCGGCGGCGATCATCTCGCCAATGCCGCGCGAGCCGCCGGTGACCAGCGCGGTGCGCCCCTCGAGTGAAAACAGGTCCGTCGCCATCGCCGTACTCCCTTGGTGTCGCCGGAGCAGTGGCGCGGCCGATGAGCCCGGTCAAGCTGCCGCCCGACGCGCCCGCGCCTCGCTGGGCCGGCGCCAGATCAGCACTGAGTCGCCGAACTCGTGGGTGCGGTAGCCGCGCGCCTCGAGCTCGGCGTCGGCTTGGCCAAGCGCCTCGGCATCGGTGAAGGCGCCCAGCAGGTCGTGGTGGCTGTCGCCCGGCGCGTGCGTGCCGGACAGGATCGCATCGACCACCCACAGCGGTGTCGCGGGGCCGAGGCGCTGATCGGCCAGACCCTCGCCGGCCGCGACCTGACCATGCAGCGCGGCGGCGTGCTCCAGCGCCCGTGTGACCGTGGTTCCGACCGCGATGATCCGGCCGCCGCGCGCCATCGCCCGGTGGATCGCCCGGGCGGTCGCGGCCGGAATCCGATACGCTTCCGGCAGCGGCAGGCGCGCATCCAGGGCGGGATCGCCCGTGGAAGACAAGCCGGCGGCGTGAGTCAGGGTGGCGAAGCCCGCCCCCTGCCAGCGGATCTCGCCCAGCATCGCCCAGTCGATCGCGAACCCGGCTGAGGGCGGCTCGAACGCCGCCGGCGGGCCAGCGATCGGGGTCCAGACGTCCCACAGCGCCAGCGCCTGCGCCATGTAAGCGTACTGCACCGGCCGCCCGTGAGCGGCGATACCGGCCCAGACCGCGGCCGCATCGCCCTGAAAGGCGAGGCGCACGAAGCGCGGATGGCCAAGCACCGCCTCCACGCACGCCGTCAGCGGGCCAAGGACGAGTCGGTCGCCGGCGCGAACCTCCGGCGGCGGCGCGCGCAGCTCGGTCGGGGTGCGATGGTCGCCCTCGCCGAACAGCACCGCCGAGAACGTCACGTCCTTGAATGCGAGACTGGCGCGCCCCGCCAACCGCGCCTCAACTTGCGCGCCGGTTCGCTGATGCTCGCCGACTAGGCTGGCGGGGATGGTCGCCGCGTCATTGGCGACCACCAGATCGCCGGGCCTCAGTTGCGAGGCGAAAGCACCGCGGCGCAGGTGGCTGATCGCGCCGTCGGCGTCGATCGCCAGGAGCCGGGCGTCTACCGGACGCTGCACGGGGATGTTGGCCGGCGTCATGGCGACATGGCCTCGGGCGCCGGCAAGGCGCTCAGGGTCGCGGCGATGACGCCTTCGGCGGCCTCCTCGGGGCGCTGCGAGGCGGTGCGATCAGCGCCAGGAATCGCCGCGGCGTGCATGGGCGTGTCCATGTCGCCTGGATCCAGCGAAAGCACCCGCACACCTTCGCCGGCCAGCTCGGCGTCCCAAATCTGGCTGAGGTGGCGTAGCGCCGCCTTGCTGGCCCCGTAGGCGCCCCAGGTCTCGTACGGCGTCACCGCCGCGTCGCTGGAGATGTTGACGATCACCCCGCCGCGCCCCTCCCGCGCCGCGCCGGCGAGCGCGCCGAGCAGGGCCTTGGAGAGCCGGAACGGACCCAACAGGTTGGTCTGCAGCGCCCGTTCGACGTCCTCGCAGTCGGTGTCGGCCAACAAGGCCAAGGGGACGGGACCGAGGTCAGAGGCGTTGTTGATCAGCACGTCGAGCCCGCCCAACGCGGCCGTGACCTGCAAGGCGATGCGGTGGATGTCGTCCTTGCGCGCGACGTCGCCGACGATACCCACGGCGCCCGTTTCCGCTGCGACGGCGGCGACGGCGCCCGCCGTTCGGGCCACGAAGGCGACCTTGGCGCCGCGGCCCACGAAGGCGCGCACGAGGGCGAGTCCGAGGCCCGACGTGCCGCCGGTGACGGCCACGCGCAGCGGCGTCTGAGGTGTTTGAACATGGACGCTCATGGCTCTCTCCTTGACTTGAGCGTCAGATCGGCGCTCAGGCCCGCCGGCGAAGCGCTGCGTCCGCTTTGTTGACGGAAGGTCGATCCGATGGACCAGGAGCAGGCCCCGGGCGTGAATCTGGCCCGCAACCTCGCGCAGCTGCGCCACAGCCGCAGTCTCACCCAGGACGCGCTCGCGCGGGCCGCCGGCCTGCCCCGCTCCACCATCGCCAACCTGGAATCCGGCGAGGGCAATCCGTCGCTGGCGGTGTTGGTGAAGGTCTCGACCGCGCTCGGCGCGCCGGTGGACGAGCTGCTGTCGGCGCCGAGGGCCCGGGTGCGGCACTGGAAGGCGGCGGAAGTGGCTGAGCAGCGCGCCGGCAACGGCATCTCGATCCGCCCGCTGGCGCCCGAACCAGCGCCCGATCAGACCATGACGATCATGAACTTCAGCCCTAGTGGGGCGATGCGCGGCACGCCGCACCTTCCTGGCAGCCGCGAGTACTTCACCTGCCTGCAGGGTCAGGTCTCGATCGGCGTGGCCGGCGAGCGCTTCGTGCTCGAGACCGGCGACGTGCTCGCCTTTCCCGGCAACCTGCCGCACGCCTACCAGAACCTGAACGGGCGCGCCGGCGCCCAAGGCGTATCCGTGGTGATCTTCGCGAAAGCGGGCTGAGCCGCTAGACCAGCGCGGCGCCCCAGAGACGCTCGAGGATGCGCAAGGGCGATGAGGCCGGGGCCGCCAGCGCCTCGACCGGCACGTAGAAGGTCTGTTCCAGCGCGCACTGGCCGCTGACCGCCGCGTGGGGGGTCTGGTCGGTGAAGGCCAGCCACGTCGCGCCCGCCGGGAAGGAAACGAACCGGCGCTGTGCGGTCGCCTGATAATCGCGGTCGCGTTTGGCCGCGTCGTGCATGCCCAGCATGATCTGGTCGTAGTCGGTGCGCCGGCACTTGGTCAGCGACAGGCTCTCAAGCAGCACTGCTTCGCCCGGCAACAGCCGGCGCGCGCGGTGGCGGAAGCGCTGGGCGAAGCCCTCGAACCCGCCCTCGGCGATCGCCCATTCGCGATCGGCGCCGGTCGGGTCGACGTTGTTGAACACCCGCAGGATCCGGCGGCCGGCCACCGGCTGAGAGGTGAAGGCGTCGAGGTGCAGGCTGCGGTCGTCCTTGCGGCGGCTCAGCGGCGGCTCGTCCTGCACCGAGCGGCGGCGCAGGCTGGTGCGGCCCACCTCCAGCTCGCCGTGGTACGGAGGGAAGAACTCGGCGATCAGGTCCCGCGACCAGACGGCATAGCGCGCCATCACCGCGCCAAGGCCAGCCACCACCTCCGGCGCGCCGACCACGCCGACGGTGTCGCCGGTGTTGGGATTATAGCTCGAGTTCTTCGAGCGGCCGTCGCTCCAATGGCGGTCGATCAGCTCGAGCTCGCTGGCGGTGAGCTGGAACGGCTCGGTTTCGACGATCAGGACGCCGTCGCGCTCGAGCAACTCGCGCAGGTCGCCACGCCCGGGCTTGCCCGCCACGGCGACGACGCCCGCCTCGCCGAATCGGCGGTCCTCCCGATCGACGGCGGTGGGCGCGTCCAGGTCGCGCTCGCGGCTGGCGCGCGGCGTCATCTGACCCATCGCCAAACTGCCCATCCTCTAGCGCCGCTCCCTCGAAGGATCACGCCCAGGCCGTCCAGTCATGCCAAGCGTCGGCATAATTAAGGCGGTTCGGGCCGTTACGCCAGCGTCAGCAAGCCTGACGCGCTGCTCTCCTAGGGTCTGCTTATAGTGGGAAATCTTGCGAACATATTTCATGCGCAACCTGACGGATTCTCAGCTTTGAACGGTCAGTCGGCAGTCTCGAGCCTCACTGTCGCTTGCAACTCGATGTCCGCCGCCGAACCACCGATCAGCAGATCATAGGCGCCGGGCTCGACCACCCATTCGCCTGAGGCCGGGTCGTAGAAGGCGAACGCACGGGCGTCGAGGTCGATTCGCACGATTTTCTGCTCCCGTGGCGCTAGGGCAACCTTGGCGAAGCCTTTGAGTTCCTTGACTGGACGGTCGACCGACGGCCCGCGCGGCCGCACATAGAGCTGGGCCGTCTCCTTGCCAGGTCGTTCGCCGATATTCTTCAGCGTGAACGTCACCGTGACTGATTCGCCGGCGCGGACCGCCTCCGGAGCGTCGAGATCGGCGTATCGGAACCGGGTGTAGGTGAGGCCGAACCCGAACGGGAACAGGGGCGGCTCGTTGCCGGCGTCGAAGTGCCGATAGCCGACCCGCAGGCCCTCGCCGTAAGTGACCGAATCACCGCCCGGGTAGAAAGCTTGCGCCGGACTGTCCTCCAGCGCGGCCGGGAAGGTGACTGGAAGCCGGCCGGACGGCTCGGCCTCGCCGAGGATGATTCGCGCCACCGCGTCGGGCCCAGCCTCCCCGCCCATCCACGCCTCGATCACCGCCGGCGCGTGGGTGATCCAGGGCAGCACGTAGGGCGCGCCGTTGGTGAGCACGATAACCGTGCGGGGGTTGGCCGCCAGCACCGCCTCCACCAGCGCGTTCTGATCGCCGGGCAGCTCGAGGTCCTCGCGGTCGTAGCCCTCCCCTTCGCTGATCGAGGCCGAGCCGATCACCACGACGGCGGCGTCGCAGCTGGCGGCCAGTTCCGCCGCCTCGGCCACCGTCCCGCGCGGCGGGCGCACGCCCAGGCTGACATACTCCCAGGCCAGGCCCACCGAGGCGTCGGTGGCGGCGCTGGTCTGTTCGGCGCGGCTCGGAAAGGCGCGCACGTACTCGGCCCGGACGCTGTAGCCGCGGTCGGCGGCCAGTTCCGCCGCCGCCGTCTTGCGGGTCACCGAGCGGCCGCCGACGTCGAGCTTGTCCGGCTGGCCTGCCATCTGCTCGTCGATCAGCGGCGCCCCGTCCAGCCACAGCCGCATCTGGCCCGGTCCCCGCAGCGAGAACTCATGACGGCCGTCGCGCTCGGGCCAGAACCAGCCGCTCCAGCGGAACGCGCCATAGGCGGCCGGCTGGCCGCCGCCGAGGTTGTGGCTGACCAGCTTGCCGAGCGCCCGCTCCTGTCGCGAAGCGACCGGCTCGGCAGTGAGGTCGCCCCTGGCGAAATACTCGCAGAGGATCCCCGCCTGGCCGCGCCCCTCGTCGGGGCTGAACATCGCCGGCCGCGCGGCGGGCGGGACTGGTTCGTTGTCGCCGCCGTCGGCGTGGAGCACCTCGGCGCGACCGGCCAGCCGATCGGTCAGGGCCGAGAGGATCGAGACGCGCCGGTCGGTGCGCACCTGGGACGAGCCGCCGCCCTGGATCCGCCTGGCCGACGCATTCGGGCCGACCACCGCGATGCGCTTCAACGTGGCGGGCTCCAGCGGCAGCAGATCGCCCTCGTTCTTCAACAACACCACGGCTTCAACGGCCGCGTCCTCGGCGATCCGTCGGTGGCGCGCCGTGCGCAGCTCGCCCTGCGGCACCGGCCCGCCGTCAAGCGCGCCGGTGCGCACGATCAGCCGGCACATCCGCAGCGCCGCATCGTCGATCTGCGCCTTCAGGACCTCGCCCGCCTTCACCGCGGCCAGCAGCTTGTCGCCGAACCAGAGCGCGGGGCCTGGCATCTCCAGATCGGTGCCGCCGTTGGCCGCCGCGGCGGTGGCGTGCACCGCGCCCCAATCGGAGACCACGACACCGTCGTAGCCCCACTCCCCCTTCAGGATGTCGATCATCAGTTTGCGGTTCTCGGTGGCGTAGACGCCGTCGATGCGGTTGTAGGAGGCCATCACGGTCCAGGGATTGGCCGTCTTCACCACGTGCTCGAACGCCGCCAGGTAGATCTCGCGCAGAGTCCGCGCGTCGGCCTCGACGCTGACGGTCATGCGGCCCTCTTCCTGGTTGTTGGCCGCATAGTGCTTGAGCGAGGCGCCGACGCCCTCGCCCTGCAGGCCCTCGACGTAGGCCGCGCCCAGCCGGCCGGCGAGGAACGGATCCTCCGAGTACGTCTCGAAATTGCGGCCCCAGAGCGGCGTGCGCATGATGTTGACGGTCGGCGCGAGCACCACCCTCGAGCCGAGCGCCAGCGCTTCGCGGCCGATCGCGGCGCCGACCTCGCGGGCCAGCTCGACGTTCCAGGTCGATGCCAGCGCCACGCCGACCGGGAACACCGTCGCCGGCTCGCCCTCGTTCGAGCGCACGCCGGTGGGGCCATCGGTGACGTTGATCCGCGGCACGCCGAGCCGCTCGACGCCCTCGAGGGTGAACGGCGCGGCGCCCGCCATCAGGGCGACCTTCTCTTCAAGGGTGAGGCGCGACGCCAGGTCCTGCGCGCGCGCTTCGAGCGGGCGGCTGGCGTCGAGATAGGGCGGCTTCTCGGAGGTGGTGACCACGGGGCCTCTCCTGTTATCGCCGATCTGGGGGCTAAAGTGGGACAAATGCTGGCGGCGCGCCAGCGCTGAGGCGCTGTGCGGTTCGCCGATTCCACGCGCGCAGCGATGATGGTAGGCTGCGCAACGGTCCCTTCAGGGCGGCGGAAGATGTTTGCGATGCGAGGGATCGCCGCGCGGTTCGTAGCGGCGGCGCTGGGCGCGGGGCTCGCCCTGACGGCGGGCGGCGGCTTGGCCGATACGCCGATCTCGGCCGTGACCAACTCCACCGACCCGCTGCACGACGCCGAGCGATCCGTCGTGCGCGTGGTGACCGTCTCGCTGGACGCGTTGGGCGAGCCGACGGCGCTGGAGACCGGCAGCGGTTTCGCCGTCGCCCCTGGCCTCGTCGTCACCAACCACCACGTGGTGCAGGGCGCCGCCCAGGCGGTCGAGATCGACACCTTCGTGATCCCCGAGCGCGACGCCGGCGGCCAGTCGCAGAAGGCGACCGTCAGACAGACCTGGGCCGACGCCGACCTCGCCCTGCTCTCCGCGCCAGGCCTGTCGTCACCGCCGCTGACCATCGCCGAGGTCGAGCCGGGCAAGGAGGCGATCGTTCGCGCGCTCGGCTATCCAGGCGTCACCGACGAAGTGCGCAACATGTCGCTGACCGAGATTCTGCGCCCGCAGGAGCCCTATGTGACGTCAGGATCGATCGCTCTGTTCTCGTCGATCGCGCCTGGCGGCGGGCGCATCGACACCATCTTCCACACCGCCGCGATCAATCCAGGCAACTCCGGCGGGCCGCTGGTCGACGCCTGCGGGCGGGTGATCGGGGTCAACACCTGGGGCGCCGGCTCTCAGCTCGGCGACGACGGCCAGGTGACCGCGCCGCAGGGCCAGTTCATCGCCAGCCAGTCGTCGGTGGTGGCCAAGTTCCTCGCCGACGCCCAGGTGAAGGCCAACTTCGTCGCCGGCGCCTGCGTGCCGGCCTCGATCCAGATGCTCGATGACCGGCTGAAAACCGACGAGACCGCGATCGCCGACGCGAAGGGCCTGATCACTCAGCTGCAAGGCCAGCTCCAAGCCAGCGACTCTCGCGCCAGGCAGCTGTCGCTGATGATGTCGCTGGTGGCGGGCGCGGTCGGCATCCTGGTGGTGGTGCTGATCGCGTTCGGGCTGAGGCCGAAGCGCAAGGCCCCGCCACCGCCGAAGGTCTCGGCGCCAACGGTCCCCGGCGGGGCTCCAACCTAGCGCTTCCCCGCGAACGCGGGGACCGAGGCCTTCCTGCAGCGCTGGAGCGGCGGAGAGTCAGCAAGGTCTGTCCACGAACAACACGAACACACACGAACGGATGGGGATAGGGCAGCGCGCGAGCGGCCGCGTTCGTGTTGTTCGTGTTGTTCGTGGACAAACCTTTTCTTTGTCCCGCTTCGCGGGGGCTCGGTGATGGGGGTCGCCGCCGCGCCTAGGCGAGCAGGCCTAACACGCCGAGAATCCCCGCCGCCAGCAGGCACCAGAGTGGGTTCAGCTTGGTGAAGTAGGCGACGCCGGCGCTGGCGGCGGTGACGATGGCGAGCTTCCAGCCGGTGTCCGCGGCGCGCACCAGCACGAAGGCGCTCGAGCAGACGAATCCCACCGTCACCGGCGCCAGCCCCGCGCCGATGGCTGAGCGCCAGGCGGTCTCGCGGTACCTGTCCCAGGCCCTGGCGACCCAGAAGGTCAGCAGGCAGGACGGGCCGCACATCGCCGCGGTCGCGACCAGCGCGCCAGCCAGGCCCGCGGCCTTCCAGCCGATCAGGGTGGTGACGAGGAAGTTGGGTCCCGGGGCGGCCTGGGCGATGGCGAACAAGGCCGCGAAGTCCTGGTTGGTCATCCAGTGGTTCACGTCCACCGCCTGGCGGTGCATCTCCGGGATCACCGCATTGGCGCCCCCGAACGCCACCAGTGACAAGGCGGTGAACTGCACTGCCAGCGCGACAAGCGTGTCGGAGGTCTTCATGCGCGGTTCCGCTTCCAAGACCAGGCGGCCGCGATGCTGAGGGGACCCAGCACGACCAGCACGTAGGGCAGCGGCAGGCGCAGGATCGCGACGGCGGCGAACGCGACCAGGATGAACGGCGCGGCCAGCCACGGCCGGCCGCGCAGCAGCGGTTCGGCCATGCGCGCCGCGGTCGCGACGATAAGGCCCGAGGCCGAGGCGCCAAGTCCCAGCAGCGCGTGCCTGACCATCCCCAGCGCGCCAAAGCGGCTGTAGAGCATGCCCAGCACGATGACGATGATCACCGGCGCCCCCACCAGGCCGACCGACGCCGCCACCGAGCCGCGCCAGCCGCAGGCCCGCGCCCCGACCACGATCGACATGTTGACGATGTTCGGCCCCGGCAGGGTCTGGCAGAGCGACAAGGTCTCGGTAAAGTCCTCCGGCGTCAGCCAGGCCTTGCGCTCGACCAGGGTGCGTCGTGCGAACGGCAATGTGCCGCCGAAGCCGGAAAGCGCGATGGTGAAGAAGGTGACGAACAGAGCCCAGGCCGTCGGGGTCGGCGCCCCGGCCGTCGGCCGATCCGTCACTTGCAGGGGTATTGCGCCGAGAGCGCCTCGACCACGAGGTCCTGCGCCGCCAGCGGGCGCTTTTCGGGATGCGCGCCGAGGAAGGCGGTCACGGCCGCCACCATCTGGGTTGCTGTGACGCTGGCGGGAAAGCAGACGCGTTGCGCTGCGCCGAGCCCCTGCCCGGCCTGCTGCGCGTCGCTGACGCCGACGACATAGCCGACGCAGCGGCCCTGCTTGGTGGCGAGATCGGCGTCGCCGGACTTGGCCGCGCACTGGGCGTTCAGGCTATCGCCGGTGAAGAACTCGAGGTCCGCCGCTGGCGCGGGCGTCGCGGCCGCCAGCGCCAGGCCGCTCGCGGCGGCCATCGCCATCAGGGTCCTCGCCATCACCATCTCCCGGCGCCGCCGGCGCCTACGTTCGCGCCGCGTCACCCTATTCGGGCGCCAGCAGCGGAGTCGCAAGGGGATCGGAGTCGGGCTACAGAGCGCCGGACCGCCGCTTGGGCGGGACTCACGTCAGGAGGAGCGCCGCATGGGGCCCCGGTCGATCGTCAACTACGTCTTCATCGTCGTGCTCGCCGCTATGCTCGCCGGCGGCCTCTATGCGACCTGGAACATGATCCAGGCGGTGATGACCTGAGGGGGCGCTACTCGGGATCGGCCAGGGCGTCAAACCGGGCGAGCAGCGGTCGCGCGGCTGCCTCGCCGCGTTCTTCGATCAGTTGAGCCTCGATGGTCTGGCGCGTGCGCACCGCCGCCAGCAGCCGCTCCTCGCGACCGTGCCAGTCGACCATCTTGGCCCAGACCGGATCGATCACCTCGGTCCCGGCGATGGTCCCGCCGCCGGCCCGCTTCAGCGTGAAGCTACGCAGTTCGGAGATAGTGGTCGCGAGGTAGGCGACGTGGATCGCCTCGTCGGTGCGGATGCGTTCGACCAGGGTGGCCGCCAGATCGGCTTCGGCCCGGCAGTCGCGGAAGTTGTCGGGATCACGAAACACCCGGATGTTGAAGGCGAAGCCCGACTCCGCTCTCACTTCGATCATCAGCACGTTCATCAGCATGCGGATCAGGTTCTCGAACGGCTCGGCGATTTCGGGCATCAGCCGACCCTGGTCGGGCCGAGCGATGCTTTCGGGCGGTACCGGGATCGGGTAGCGGTCCTTGCCGAACACCAGGTCGCGGGCAGCGAACCACATGGCATCGTGCGCGCCGAGGCCCGGCGCCCCCGGATCGCCGCCCTCATCCGCGCCATGGGCGAACAGCAGGCCCTGGCCCAGATGCCCCACCGCGGTCTCGGCGACCGGCTCGACCAACAGCCGCTGCATGTCGGGCGCGGGCATGTTGCACAGCGCCCGGCCGCGAGCCTCGATGATCCCGGTGATCGACAGCGAGTTCCACATGGTGCGGCCGAAGCCTTCGCTGAGCAGCAGCTTCTGCTGCGCCTCGTTCGGGTAGCCGCCGCGCTTCAGCAGTTCGCGGTCGGCGCTGATGATCGGCCAGCCGCGCGCCTGCAGCGCCGCCTGCCAGGCCCGCACCGCCGGCCAGCGCACCTTCGTGCGCGGCGAGCAATAGGAGCCGTCGGCGAGGAACCCGCCGTGCAGCTTGTAGCCCGCTTCCACATGCGGCCGGGCGTAGGCGTGGCTCTCCAGCAGCTCGTCGCGGCTGTAGCGTAGGCGCGCATCCATCGGCGTCTCTCCCAGACCGGACGAGCGCCGGCTGGCCGCAAGCTTATCGCGGATCAGTTGGCCGCGCCACGCGCCCTCAGAGCCGGATCATCGCCGATCCGCAGCCCGGCAGCTCGAGCCCCGCCTCGCCCAGGGTCGCGCCGCCGCCAAGGAACAGCGGCTCGCCGCGCCCGAGCACCGGGTCCTCGATCATGGTGGCCTGGCCGCCCAGTTCGAAGAAGCAGCGCACGCGCTCGTTGCCCGCCACCCGCTCGAACCCAAGCACATTGTCCGCCGTCTCCAGCTGGACGCAGGCGCCGGTTCGCAGCGCCTCCGATCGCTTGCGCGCCGCGATCACCTGGCGGGAAAAGTGCAGCGCCGAGTCCTCGCTCACCGCCTGGCGCTCGATCGATAGCGGCAGGTGCGCCGGGTCCATCGGCAGCCAGGCGTCCGCCGCGGCGGTGAAGCCGCCCATCGGCGCGGCGCTGGTCCAGGGCATCGGCGTGCGGCAGCCGTCGCGGCCGGGGCCGCCGGCGTAGGCGGCGATGGCGTAGGGGTCCTGCAGCCGCTCGAACGGCACGTGGGCGTCAGGCAGAGCCAACTCGTCGCCCTGATAGACGAAGATCGTGCCGCGCATGGCGATCAGCGCCGCGAAAAGGGCCTTGGCGCGGTGTGCATCGCCCCGCGCCATCCGGGTCGGAAAACGCGTGACGTCGTGGTTGCCGAGCGACCAAGAGGGCCAGCCTGCGTCGTTCTCCCAGGACTCGAGCGCCGTTCGGAACAGCTGCGGCGTCCCCGCAGCGCCTGACAACAGGTAGAAGCTGTAGGCGGTGTGCAGGCGGTCGGGCGGCTGGGTGTACTCCTGCTGGCGCGGCAGCGGCGGCTCGTCGCCGATCTCTCCGACCGTCATCCGATCGCCGGCGTAGCTGTCCATCAGCTTGCGCAAGCGGTTGATGAACAGCAGGTTCTCCGGCTGCGAGCGGTCGAACTTGTGCCGCTGCATGTCGGTGGCCATCAGCGGGGTGCGATTGCGCTGGGCCGGCGGGTTGTCGGTCAGATTGCGGTCGTGGACGTAGTAGTTGACGACGTCGAGCCGGAAGCCGTCGACGCCGCGGTCGAGCCAGAACCGGGCGACGTCGAGCACTGCATCCTGCACCGCTGGGTTCCAGAAGTTCAGGTCCGGCTGCTCGGGCAGGAAGTTGTGCAGGTAGTACTGCCGCCGCTTGGCCGACCAGGTCCACGCCGGCCCGCCGAACGAGGCCAGCCAGTTGTTCGGCGGCGTGCCGTCCGGTTTGGCGTCGGCCCAGACGTACCAGTCGGAACGCGGATTCTCCCGCGAGGCGCTGCTCTCGATGAACCACGCGTGCCTGTCGGAGCTGTGCGACCAGACCTGGTCGATGATCACCTTCAGGCCGCGCGCATGCGCCTCCGCCAGCAGCGCGTCGAAGTCCTCGAGCGTGCCGAACATCGGGTCGACGTCGCGGTAGTCGCTGACGTCGTAGCCGAAGTCCTTCATCGGCGAGGTGAAGAACGGCGACAGCCAGATCGCATCGACGCCGAGCGAGGCGATGTAGTCGAGCCCCCGCCGGACTCCGCCGAGGTCGCCGACCCCGTCGGCGCCGGAGTCGAGGAAGCTGCGCGGATAGATCTGGTAGAAGACGGCGCCCCGCCACCACTCGGCCATGTCGGTCCTCGAGGAATCGCCCCACGGCGGGCGGCAGGCGCGTCTATAGCGGGGCCGAACGCGAGGGTCTCGCCCCAACGCAAGCGACCCTTCCGCGCAAGCCAACAGGCGGCGCCCTGGTCAGGGCGCCGCTGCCTGGGCTACTGCTCGCTGCTGACATGACGCTGGCGAAGCGGTGGCGTACCGACGGCCGCTTCAACCCTGCCGGATCGGGAGATCGACATGGCGGACCGAACGGGCGGATGCGCGTGTGGCGCGATCCGGTTCAAGATCACCGCGCCGCTGATGGGCGTGGGCGTTTGCCACTGCACCGATTGCCAGAAGGCCTCGGGCGGCCCCCCGAACTACGTGGCGCTCGCGCCCAACGCCGGTTTCGAGGTCACCAGGGGCGAGCCCAAGGTCCACTACAGCAAGGGTGACAGCGGCCAGGACGCCGGGCGCGCCTTCTGCCCCGAGTGCGGGTCCCCGCTCTGGAGCATGGCCGCGCAGGCGCCGTTCACGCCGGTCAAGCTAGGCGCGCTGGACGACAATGCGGACCTTGCGCCAACGCTGCATCTCTATGTGTCGTCCGCGCCGCCCTGGCACCTGATGCACGATGGCCTGCCGCAGTTTGCCAAGATGCCGCCCTTTCCACCACCAGCGACCTGACGGGCGCCTCACTCGACTCGCTCAAGCGCGCAAGCGACTGGGCCGCCCGTTCAGCGACGCGCCGGCGTCCTTCGGCAGCACGAAGAAGAAGCCGGCCGAGACCAGCGCCACCGCGCCGATGATCAGGAACGTGGGGGTGATGGTCGCCGCCGTCACCTTGTGCGCCGGCCCCTGGAACAGCCGCAGCAGCGTGGCGGCGAAGCCGATGCCGATGCTCTGCGCCAGCCGCTGTCCCATCGCCGACATGGTCGAGGCGCGGCTCATCTGCGGCTGGTCGATGTCGGCGAAGCCCAGGCCGTTGAGGGCGGTGAACTGCAGCGAGCGGAAGAAGCCGCCGGTGAGCAGGATCATGTAGATCAGCCAGTGCGGGGTCGATTTCGTCAGCACGGCGTAGGCCATGAAGGTGAAGCCGACGATCACCGCATTGACGGTGAGGGTGTTGCGAAATCCGAACCGGGCCAGGATCGGCGGCGCGCTGGTCTTCATCACCAGCGCGGCGGCGGCGCTGGCGAAGGTCATCATCCCGGCCTGGAACGGCGAGAGCCCGAACGCGACCTGCAGCAGCAGAGCGAGCAGGAACGGCGTCGCTCCGACGCCCATGCGCATGAAGGTGCCGCCGACGATCGAGGCGAAGAAGGTGGGGATCTTGAACAGCTTGAGATCGAGGATCGCGTGCGGCGTGCGCCGCGCGTAAGCCGCGTAGATCCCCAGCAGCGCCAGCCCGGCGCTGAGCAGTCCAGGCGCGGCCCAGACCGGCAGGCTGCTGCGCCCCAGATTCTCGAACGCGTAGACCACCGCGGCCAGGCCGACGCCGGTGAGAATCATCCCCAACCAGTCAAGCTTGCCCGCGTCCTCCTCTTTGATGTCGTTGATGTATTTCGAGACCAGGATCACGCCCATGATCGCGATCGGGATGTTGAGGAAGAAGATCCAGCGCCAGGAGATGTAGGTGACGATGAAGCCGCCGATCGGCGGGCCGATCACCGGGCCCAGCAGCGAGGGCATGGTCAGCACCGACATCGCCCGCACCAGGTCGTGCTTGGGCGTGGTGCGCAGCAGCACCAGCCGCCCGACCGGCCCCATCAGCGCCCCGGCGGCGCCCTCCGCGAAGCGCGCGAGAAGCAGCTCCGGCAGGTTGGTGGCGAAGCCGCAAGCGGCGCAGGAGGCGGCGTAGAGCCCGATGGCGATCAGGAACACGCGCTTGGCGCCGAACCGGTCGGCCGCCCAGCCGCTGACCGGCAGGAAGATCGCCAGCGCCAGCAGGTAGACGGTGATGGTGGTGTTCAGGCTGATCGGGCTCTGATGCAGCGTGATCGCCATCGCCGGCAGGGCGTTGGCGATCACGGTGGCGCTCAGCGTCTGCATCAGGTTGGCCGCGCCGATGATGGCCGGCACCAGGCTGGAGAACGGCTTGTCCTCGGCCTCGTCCAGCGCCAGCGGCTCGGCGCTCGGCTCGCCCTCGAGGGAGGCGGCGAGCTCGGCCTCGGCCTCGCGGCGCGCTGCGAGGTCACGCGCGACCAGCACCGCGTCGGCCATCAGCGGTCCTCCGCCAGGCGCACCAGCGGCTCGGCGGCCGCGGCCAGCGCCGCGCGTTCGGCGCCGCTGAGCTTGGCCAGGCGGGCGGCCAGCCAGTCGTTGCGCCGGCGCCGGATCGCGTCGAGCGCCTTGCCGCCCTTGGCTGTCAGCGTCAGGCCGACGCGGCGGCGATCATCGTCGTCAGGCGCCGCGCGGGCGATCCAGCCGGCCGCTTCCATCCGCTTGACGTGGCCGCTCATCGAGGCGCGCGTCATCTGCTCGCGCTCGGCCAGCTCGGACACACCGATGCCGGCGTGCTTCTTCACCACCCCCAGCAGCTGGGCGTCGAGCGCCGAAACCCCGGCCCGCTGCGCCTCGCGGCGCAAAGCCCGCGACACCTTGAGCAAGGCTGGGCGCAGCGCGTCGGCCAGCGGCAGGATGTCTTTGTGGGAAGGCGACAGCGCGTTCATGGCGTCCCGATGTAGTTAGGCTACCTAACTAACTGGTCACCGGCAAGATGCAAGCCTGGCGGGCTGCGACGCAACGCCCTGGCGTGCTATGGCGGGCGGTGTCCGACCGGGAGAATTCCATGCAGGCCGTCTTCACCCACGCCATCAAGTTCGTCGACGACATGGACCGCGCCATCGCCTTCTATCGCGACACGCTCGGCCTGCCGCTCCGGTTCGCCTCGCCCTCTTGGAGCGAGTTCGACACCGGGGCGGTCACGCTCGCCCTGCACCCCGCATCCGAGCGCAATCCGGCCGGGTCGACCCAGGTCGGCTTCACCACGCCGGGGCTTGAGGCGATCTACGCCGGCCGGGAGGCCACCGGTCTCACCTTCACCGCCCCGCCGGTCAACGAGCACGGGACCCTGCTCTCGCGCCTGCTCGACAGCGAAGGCGCGGAGGTCGGCCTGTCGGGCGCCAAGTCCTGACCAAGAAACCCGAAACCGACGCGGAAATGGCCGCCCTCCGCGTCAGCGGAACGGTGACGCCGCACAACGCCCGGATCTACCTGGCGCCCTACGACCCCACTTGGCCGGCGCAGTTCGAGGGCGAAGCCGCCAAGATCCGGGCAGCGCTGGGCGATGCGGCGAAGGTGCTCGAGCACGTCGGCTCGACCTCGATCCCCGGGCTCGACGCCAAGCCGATCATCGACATCGTCCTTTGCGTGGCCAACGCCGCCGACGAGGACGCCTACATCCCCGCCCTGAGCGATCAGGGCTACCGGCTGCACCTGCGCGAGCCCGACTGGGAGCAGCACCGGGTGATGAAGGGCGAATGGCCGTGGGTGAATCTGCACGTGTTCACGGTCGGCTCGTTCGAGGTGGCGCGGATGCTGGCGTTCCGCGACCGCTGCCGCACCCATCCCGAGGAGTTTGAGCTCTACCGGGAGACCAAGCGGGCCCTCGCCGGCCGGGTCTGGCGGCACGTGCAGCACTACGCCAACGCCAAGGGCGAGGTGGTGGAGGCGATCATCGGCCGGGCGCTGGAAGCGCGCGGCGGCTAGGTCCGCCCACGCAACGCAAAAACCGCCCGGGGGGGATCGCAATCCCCGCCGGGCGGCAAGTGCAACGGGCCAAGGGGGGAGGAGACGGCCCGTCTTGGGAAGGCAAGGTCGGGACGGCGACGTTCGCCGCGCCCGCCGACGCGCCGCTACTGGAACGGATAGAAGCGGAAGCTGCTCATCAGGATGTTCTCGTTCGTGTGCGGGGCGCCGACGATGGCGCCGCCGACCGGCGAGGTGCTTTGGAAGCCGCCGCGCGAAATGAAGCTGTACTGCAGGCCCCACTGGAAGTGGCCGAAGTTTCCGGCATAGGGCTTGTGCCAGAAGCCGATGGTGCCCTCATCGACGAAGTGGGTCTGGCCGTTACAGTTCGGCACGGCCGTGATCGCCGATCCGGCGCCGGGGACCGGCGCCGCAGTGGTCTCGACGCCGCACGCGAAGTTGTTGGTGAAGGCCGGGTTGCCGAAGCCGCCGTGTGTGATGGCGGAGGCGGGCGTCAGCCTCATGTCGAACGAGGTCCGCTCTTCGTACTCGCCGCCGGCATAGGCGTAGACGTCCAACTGCGGGGTGGCGTGCCACGTGGCGCCGCCCATGATCGCCAGTTCGTTGATTGGGTGCATGTTGCCGTCGGGGCTGAAGGCGATATCCGAGAGCCCTGAGGTGACATAGCGGCCGATGCCGTCGCCGTCCGCGACCGAGAACTGCACATCGAGCATCTTGGGGATGGCCTGATATTCGATGCTGCCGCCGATGCCCCAGCCCTCGGTGCTGCGGTTGGCGGGCGTGCCGGTGGTGGTGGCGGTGCCGCCGACGTTCACCCGTTCGTAGAAGTTGCGCGCCATGCCCCACGCTTCGGCGTGGAACTTGTGGCCGCCGGGGGTCTCGTCGACCGCGAACTTGCCGATGATGTCCGGCACCTCGTTCAACGAGAAGTTGGTGTCGTTGAAGAACAGCGAACCGCCGGTGCCGTTGCCGGGCAGCGCGGTGTTGATCACCGTCACGCCCGGGAAGAACACGTTGGAGCCGCCGGCGAAGGTGGACTGCGGGTTCTCCAGCGAGAGCGCCGCCCAGAACTCCTTGTGCCAGTCGTAGGCGATGCGGATCTGCGGCTGGCGGGTGAACACGAAGCCGGCGACGTATTGAGCGTCGATCACCAGCGGCGGAGCTTCTGAACGCGGCAGCAGGCCCGTGCCGTTCATGGTCGCCAACGACCAGTTCTGGCCGGCCATGGCGTGCCAGGTGTTGCCGTCGTCGGTCTTCCAGTCGATCGTGCCGTAGAGGTTGCGGATGCGCGGATTGTAGCTGTTGGTCTGGTTCGAGTTGCCGGTCTGGGCGTCGCCCAGGAAGTCGAACTCGCCGTAGCCTTCGATGTGCACGTGATCGTTGATGTCGGCCTGGGCGAGCCCGGAGACCCGGCTCTGGCGAGCGGTGAAGCGCGTCTCGGCGGCGTGAGAGGCAGGAATGCCCGTGTAGGGGATCGCGCTGAAGTTGGTCGCGATATCCGAGGTCATGTTGTGGTCGCGCGTCAGCGTTTCCAACGCCGCGAACCCACCGAGGGTGAACTTGATGCCCTTGATGTAGAGCGCGTCGGTCTTGGGCCTGGTCTTGGCGACCTCGGCGTCGACCGCGCCCGGGATGGTCTGGATCTGCGCCTGCACCTGCTCCTCGGCGCGTTGGGCGCGGGCGGTGGCGTCGGACAGCTGGCCCTGCAGCGCCGCGACCTGATCGGCGGTCTGGGCCCGCGCGGCGCTCTCCTGGTCCTTCCAGGCCTCGAGGGACTGGACCTCGGCCTTCAGCGCGTCGATCTCGCTCCTGACGCCGTCGGCGGCCGGCGCGGCCGCGTGGCGGTAGTGGTGCTTGGTCTTGGCTTCCGCCGCCGGCGCGATGGCCAGGGCGAGCAACGCGCCCAGCGCGGCTCCGC